>JAAXIK010000208.1 GCA_012270385.1 Rubripirellula sp.
GCAGAGGAACCTATGAACCGCACCCACACTGCCCCGGTTAAGTGCGCAAAAGAAGCAAGGATCACCTGATGGAATTCAAGTAAAAATTCTGAGATGTGCTCGGCTTCTCCGAAACGGGCATTGAGACCACCCTTGCAATCGAACTTCAGCCCCCATTCTTCCCTTCACTCGCTTCTTACCTCGCTCGGTGGCCAACTTTTCAGTTGAAGCGATCCGCCAGGCCCAAAGCTCCAATCAGTCGGACGAACAAGCCCCGTGGATTGCAGAGACGCACAAACTCTTCGGATTGCTCTACTCATCATTTCGCCAAGTGATCCAATTCACTGAGTTTGAGGCGAACACTCAGAATGTAGGGTTGCTGCCCTTTTGACCAATGCCCGTAGGTGGTCGTGACAAAGGTACCATCAGGTAAGACCTCCACTCCGGGATAAGTGGTGTCATAGCCTTTTGTATTCTCTTTAAAACGAAGGAAGTATTGACCCGGTCGACCGTGATAAAGATCTTCCCAGGTTCCAACCCAGCTCACCCAATCTCCCTCAAATGGACGCTCCTGAACGCTTTGCTTCGGCGATCTACATCGAAAGCTAATCATCAGCCTTCCATCAGGTCCATATTTTCCAGTGTGCCGGTCTCCGGTGAGCGTCAGTGGTAATTCTCGGGGTTCACTCCAAGTCACTCCTTCGTCGTGAGAAAAAATCACATGTGAATTCTTGCGACGAGTATTTTCACGTAGGAGCACTGCCAGGATTTTTCCATCGGGTGAGCGAATGCACCCGGGCTCGCAGAGATTCACAGCCGAAGAACGATAAACGGATTCAGGGTGCGACCAAGTTAGCCCCCCATCACTTGAAAACGTTTTATAGAGATCAAAGGTATTGAATTGATCCGTATCAGGCTCGCTCTTAAAAAACCTACCGTCATCATGAAACATGGCTAAGTAATTCCCCGGGCCGGTTTTTAAGGATTCAACAAAACCCATGACAACAATTCCCCCCCAGTCACCAGCGGGTTTCAACTCACTCCAGCTTGCACCATCATCTTCCGAGACGGAGATTCGAGCGGGATAAAGACCTGACCACATGATCAGACGCTTTGTACCTTTCTGGTCGACAACACGATGCAGTGTCGGGACCTCTTTGGATGTAGCCCAACTCATCGGCGTTGGAAGCCTCTCACTCCAAGTTAGTCCACCATCAACGCTACGCTTGTAAACAATGCCTCCGCGTCCGTGTCCCTTCGGGTACACGCATAAGATGGTTTTACCATCTTCAAGTAAACAGGTTGTCGGGTGACCGAGGTATTGCCCCGGTTCATGGTCGACGACTACCTGACGATAGAGTTGATCATTGAGGTCAAGGATCAACGGAGGATTACGGTCCTCTCCAAGAACAAAAGATGGCGAGAGAAGCACCAGGAAAACAAAGATCAGTCGCATTGCATATCTCAAATCAAATAATCGGTCATTCAGAGCTCATCGCAAAGTCGTAAAAAGCATAATGCATCTGATGCTCTGTGGGTATTCGATAGATAGTTCGATCCGTCAGGTGTAATTGAACCCCGTGGACTCCCCGTATCGGTTATCCTTTTGCGAGTCTATCCATTATCAGGTAGATCGATCGTCAATGCGAATGACCTCAAGTCATTCATAGAGAACTCTCCATAGCAAAAACATCGAAGGTATTTTGAGGCTCCTATGTCCATGCTGCGAATTGCCCTAATCCTCTCCTGCACTTGGTGCTTTACCAACTCTCGATGCGAGGCGGACACACGACCGAATATCATCGTAATCATGTGTGACGACATGGGCTTCTCCGACCTAGGGTGCTACGGCAGTGAAATCCCCACACCGCATTTAGATCGCCTTGCAGCCAACGGTCTTCGCTTCACGGATTTTCACAATAACGCGAAATGTTCCGAGACTCGAGCATCACTGATGACAGGACTGTGGCATCAGCAATCAAAAAACCTAAGAAAACCCGGCCATGTCACCATGGCCGAGGTGCTCAAGAACGCAGGTTACCGCACGTACATGAGCGGTAAATGGCACCTCAACTCAACGCCTCCCGAGCGTGGGTTCGATCGATACTTTGGGTTTCTCAGTGGAGCGATTAATTTTTTTACCGGCACGGATTGGCAGATCAATGAAAACCTCATGAGATTGGATAATGAGGTTTACGAAGCGGGGAAAGATTTTTATTCCACCAATGCCTTCACGGACTTTGCTCTTGAATTTTTAAAATCGGAAACGAATGATAAAGATCGGAAAGAGCAACCCTTCTTCCTCTACCTGGCGCACAACGCGCCACACTTCCCCCTGCATGCATTGCCCGAAGATATAGAAAAATTCCGTGGTTCCTATGCGAGAGGCTGGGATGTTATCCGAGAAGAAAGGCATCAACGACTCCAAAAACTTGGCATCATCGATGAGACTTGGCGACTATCTGCCCGTGATCCCAAAGTGGAAGCTTGGGAAGAACTCACCCAAGGAGAAAAGGATTTCTTGGAACCCATGATGGAGGTTTACGCTGCGATGATTCATCGCCTGGATGAAAACATTGGGCGACTCGTTAAACACTTAGAGACCACCAATCAGCTTGACAACACACTGATCTTTTTCTTCTCGGATAACGGCGCTTGTCCCTACCAGCGACTGAGAACCGACGTCAAGGTCCCAGGACCCGTAGAGAGTGATATTGCTTACGACGCAAGGTGGGCGAACATGTGCAATACACCACTTCGACTCTACAAGCAGTACGCACACCATGGTGGCACGCTCACTCCAATGATCGCCCATTGGCCAAAAGGCATTCAAGCACGCGGTGCTCTCTGCAAGTTTCCCTCGCACCTTGTGGACATCATGGCAACCGTCGTTGATGTTGCGGAGACTGAATACCCAAAAACTCACCATGGCAACTCCATTCAAGCCATGGAAGGGGTCACCCTACTGCCAGTCTTGCAAGGCTCGGAAAGCCTACAACGGACGCAACCAATTTTCTGGGAATTCTCCGGTAATCACGCTGTTCGATCAGGAGACTGGAAACTGGTTGCGGAAAAAAGCAAAGATTGGGAACTGTATAACGTAGCAGTCGATCGTAGTGAAACCACTGATCTCGCCAAACAAAAACCAGAGATGGTCAAACAGTTGGGAGAGGTTTATGACCAATGGGCTAATCGTGTCGAAGCGAAAACGCACAAACAAAGCATGAAATCCAAACCCTCTAAACAGTCACAACTCTTTGATCTCGACTCATTGGTTACACCCGATTGATTCACGAGAAGTGGAATCACTGAAGCAGATCTTTTTCATCTGCTCCGCAGCATTTTCAATGGAATGCTTGAGGCGAACGCCTGTCTGTCCCTCGTGAGATAACCGATGCCGTAATTCCTCATCTTGCAGTAAGCATGAAATCTGACTAACCAACTCGGAGAGGTCGCCAGGCTCAAAAAGCAATCCTCCTCCTGTCGAAGCAACCAGTTCGGGGAAAGCTCCGTGCTTGGGCAGAACGACAGGTGTGCCTGCTGCCAAGGATTCCAAGACAAACAGTCCTTTGGGATCTTCATAATCCGTGGGAACACAGGTCACGTCAAAGGAATCAAGCAATTCAACTTTTTCGTTCAGGTCAGGGCTGCCGTGATAGTGAAAGCGATCAAGGAGACCTGCCGCCTGAATCTCAGCTTTAAGGTTTTCAAAATAATCCTGCTGATGCTCTCCCAGCCAACCGGCAACTTCCAGAGTCAAACCTTGATACTCCGGTCGTTTTGCCAGTTCTATAAACGCAGCGACGAGATTGTGCAAACCTTTCTCAGGGGCGATACGAGCCAGATAGCCAAGCTTTAGCTTAGCGGACCGATCAGACGACTGCGTGGAATCTACTCCGAAGGGGGCAAGATCAATGGAGAGCGAAGTCACTTCCATTTTCTCTTCAGGAATACACAAGAGGTTTGACATTTTTTCAGCATAGAATCGACTGTGGGTGACAAACCTATCTACGTAAGGCACTAAATCACGGCACAACTCCGTTGCACGCTTGCGTTCTGTTTCCGGTAGATGATCTAAGAAAATATCATCGCCCTGCAACAACACCACCCTCTTCGCATTGGGGCATAAGCGACTCAACTCTGGCAAGCAACCACCAATCAAAAGGTTAGTAAAGATGATGGCATCAGGCTGCATTTGATCACTAAGCCAATGTGCTAGTCGGTCCACCTCATCAGCCTGTCGTCCCTCGATTCCCTGCAACATGGAAATGGAAAGCTCGCCGAGTTGCTTGGAGTCATAGGCAACCGTCTTCCGCGTCGCAAAGTTAATCAGAGGCTCCCAATCAAGAAGCCTTCGCAACGATCGGGGAATGCGTTGGAGCCAGGGAAACTGCTGCAGAAGATAGATGTGAATACCACCAAAGAACATCTGGTGAGTAGCAACACTTGTTTCATCCGTTCTTATCGGTGTGTAAACCGGCTGAAGCACAAGATCCACACCCTGGGCTCGCATCGACTTGGCAAGCGAGTTGTCATGCATGCAACTGCCGCAATACATGCCTGCGGCTCCAGCGGTTAAGTAGACGGCTTTCACTCCTCATCCTTTAAAAAGAAAAACGATGGAACAAGCGTGCATCAAAAAGCATGCCCACTGGTTAGGATACTGCGTCGCCAAATCCTGTGGAACGTCCTCAAGAGGGAATAGGCCAAATGGATCCATCCCACATCTATTTTTGCCGTCGCGTTGTGATTGTGAGTCAGTAAAACTATACTTCATTCCTAAAGGGAAAGTACTTTTAAACGAGGGTCCCTACAGTCATTCCTCACAGCAGACTCCCGAGAAGCAGTGAAAAGATCACACTACTTCTGACGGACAAAGCCTAATATGGTAGGCACTTTGATTACAACAACGGACGCCTCACCACCTTTATTTTGGGGTATCGACATCGGTGGAACCCAAATCAAAATCGGTTTGGTGGATTCCCTGGGCGGGACGGTCTTTCAGACCAGTATCCCGACTGCCGAGAAAGAGGGTCCGGAAGCGGCACTCAAGCGGGTTACCACAGTGATCCATGACTGTGAGAACCGACTCCCTGATACCCACCGCGCCAAGGCGATTGGAATCGGAGCTCCTGGTCCGATGAACCTAGTGGATGGAACCCTCATCGAACCGCCCCAACTCCCAAGTTGGGAGAATTTCGCGATTGTCGATCGGATGCAAGCTCTCACCGAACGACCCGTTTCGTTTCAGAATGATGCCAACGCAGCCGCTTACGGTGAATTTTGGTTGGGCAGCGGGAAATCGGACCAATCCATGCTCTTTCTGACTCTCGGAACAGGAGTTGGAGGAGGGATCGTCACGGAGGGGGATTTGGTCAACGGCACCAACAGTTTCGCAGGAGAGGTTGGCCACATGATGGTGCACCCTTCTCCAGACGCCCGCCTCTGCATTTGGGGCGGCGGACGAGGGCATTTGGAAGCTTATGGGTCTGCGAGCGCTGTCTCGACAATTGCGACGGAGCGTTTACGAGAGGGGCACGAAAGTTACCTCCAAGAGTGTCTATCCGGTTCGGACTGTGTGGTATCAGCGAAACAGGTCTACCTTGCCGCAGTGAAGGATGATCCTTTTTCACTTGGAATCATCGACGAAACGGCTCGTTGGCTGGGGATTGGCATCACCAGTCTGATTCACATCCTTGATCCCGGTTCTGTCGTTCTGGGTGGAGCGATGGATTTTGGCGGGGAAAATTGCCCAGTGGGGAGAAGATTCCTGGCTGGAATCACCGAAGAATTCCGACAGCACACCTTCGAATCTGTTTTTGCAGGGACTAGCATTAAGTTTGCGACGCTTGGGTCAAAAGCCGGCTACCTTGGGGCTGCAGGATATGCGAGAAAGGAGCATACAGCGACGGGGACTGAAGAATCCTAGGTTCACCTGCCGTTAAGCAGCCAGTATCACTTCAAAGCCTCCCTTTTTATCCAAGAACCGTAAGTTTAACCTAGATACCGCAAGCCAGATCACGACCACCAATATTCATTTTGCCGAGCACACAGGAAGTATGGAGTTCGGCTAACCCAATTGGTTGCATCAAGTACCAGTATGTCAAAACAAATTAGAAACTTTTGCATCATCGCACATATTGACCACGGCAAGAGCACACTGGCCGACCGACTGCTGGAGCAAACCGGAACGGTAACGGTTCGTGAAATGAAGGAACAGCTTCTCGACGACTTAGAGCTGGAGCGACAGCGAGGGATCACCATCAAGGCTCGAGCGGTCTGCATGACCTTTAAGCATGGCAAGGAAACCTATGAACTGAATCTCATCGATACTCCAGGTCACGTCGATTTTCAGTACGAAGTCTCCAGATCGCTTGCTTGTTGCGAAGGTGCTTTACTCTTGGTCGACGCCTTTCAAGGGGTTGAAGCGCAAACAGTGGCCAATGCTTATGCCGCGATGGAACATGAACTCAACATCATTCCAGTCATCAATAAAATTGACTTGAATCACGCCCGACCGGATGAAGTTGCCGAAGAAATGATGAACTCACTCGGTACAGATCCGGATGAGTGTGTTCGCGTTAGCGCCAAGACAGGTCAAGGCGTTGATGATCTTCTCGCATCCATCGTTGAAAACATCCCCGCACCAACCGGGGACCCCAAAGCTCAACTGCAAGCGATGGTGTTTGATTCCAATTATGATGACTATCGCGGAGCGATCACTTACGTGAGAGTCATGCAAGGAACGGTTCGTAAAGGACAGAAAATTCAATTTGTCAGAGCTGGATCGCAACATGAAGTTGTCGAACTGGGTCAATTCGTCCCGCAACGGGAAGCCTGTGATGAACTGAGAGCTGGGCAGGTGGGTTACCTGATCTGCAATATCAAAAGTCTTGGGGATGTACATATTGGGGATACCGTTACCGTAACTGGAAATGAAGCGGCAGAGGCGTTACCTGGTTATTCACGCCCAAAGAGAATGGTGTACTGCGGTTTATTCCCCAGCGATGGACAAGATTTCAGTGAATTGAGAGATGCGTTGGAGCGTCTAGCGGTCAACGACCCAAGCTTTGAATTTGAGCCAGAGACGAGTGATGCACTCGGCTTCGGGTTTCGCTGCGGCTTCCTTGGCCTACTTCACATGGAGATTGTTCAGCAACGCCTAGAGAATGAAGCCGATATCGACTTGGTGCAGACCGCTCCGAATGTGACCTACGAAGTGGTCGACAAGAGAGGGGAAACCATGTCGATTCACAAGCCCCAAGATGTCCCTGATCCCGGTGACATCGAGGAGTTCCGTCAGCCGATTGTTCGTTGCAATATTATCGTGCCCGATGACTACATCGGTGCAGTGATGAAACTCTGTCAAGAACGACGCGGCATCCAAAAGTCACAGGAGTACCTCGGTGCGCAACGTGCCATGTTGACCTACGATATTCCTCTGGCTGAAGTCGTTTATGATCTACACGACAAAATTAAGAGCTGCACTCGCGGTTACGGAACACTCGATTACGAGATGGTTGGGTACGAACCGGCTGACTTATGCCGCTTGGATATCTTGGTCAATGGGAAACGGGTTGATGCTTTGAGCGTCGTCTGTAATCGTGCGGACTCGGATCGAAGGGGCAGGGCGGTTGCCAAGCGACTGAAGAAAGAAATCGAACGACATATGTTCGAAGTCGCGGTCCAAGCTGCCATTGGTAGCCGTGTGATCGCGAGAGAAACCGTACCGGCGATGCGAAAGAATGTAACGGCGAAGTGTTATGGTGGTGATATCACCAGAAAGAGAAAGCTGCTGCAGAAACAGAAAGAAGGCAAGAAAAGAATGAAGGCGATCGGTAGCGTTGAGATCAGCCAAAAAGCCTTCATGGCTGTCCTGAGCTCGGATGAGGATTAGCCCCCTGAAATCGACGTGATCGCGTCATCCTTCGGAGTCCACCGATAGATGGTGAGTGCCTACAAAGAGGGGTTTGCAACCTACAATCCCTATTGGTGTCACGGCTTACCCTTCTTGAGCTCCGCTGCTAGGAATCTCAGGCGTAAACGTCTATCCTATAGCCAGGCGGAATTCTGAATCTCTATGGCATGATCTATGCCGTAGGTCCCTCGTATGGGACCGCCCCATTTCCCTTACTCCCACTGCATTCATGGTGGTGTCCCGAAAGACTCCGGGACAAGGCGGCTACGATGGAGTAGAAACGCTCATCGAGCGTGAGCGGGTGTAGACAGGTTAAGCGGTCAACGAAAGAAAGGTTTATCAAGTGAGTCGTTACCAACGTATATTTTTTATGATCGGTATGCTGCTGATCAGCTCCCTGGCACTGCCTAGTGATACCCTCGGTCAAGATGCAACAGCCGTCGACCAAATGGAAGCGGCGCAAGCGACTGCGGTTCCTGAAGGAATGATGACTGATGATGACTTTCTAAATTCATCCGCAGCAACCCACAACGCCTGGATGCTTGTTTGCTGTGCCCTCGTTCTTTTCATGACGGCACCGGGCCTGGCAATGTTCTATGGGGGGTTGGTACGGCGAAAGAACGTGCTCAGCGTGATGATGCAGTGTATCTTTCTGATGGGACTGATGACTGTAATCTGGGCCACCTTTGGCTACTCACTCGCTTTCGGTGGCGACGGTGGCTGGATTGGAAACACGGATTACTTTTTCATGAACGGTGTTCAGAGAGAGTGGAATGATTCTTTGGGAGTGGCACTCACACCCATGGAAGGCGATATGGCACGCTTGACCCATATGCTCTTTCAGGGAATGTTCTTCATCATTACACCGGCCCTGATATGCGGTGCGTTTGCGGAGCGAATGAAATTCAGCGCGATGGTCCTCTACTCGGTTCTATGGGGTGTATTCATTTACTGCCCATTATGCCACTGGGTGTGGGATGGCGGACCTCTGTCCTACGGCGAATCCAGCATCGCCGGTGGCGCTCTTGATTTCGCGGGAGGCACCGTGGTGCACATCAGCAGCGGGATCTCCGCATTGGTTGCAGCCCTGATGATTGGCCCGAGGATGGGCTTCCTGAAGGAGCCACTTCAGCCACACAATCTCACCTACACAGCTTTAGGAGCTGCGATGCTTTGGTTTGGCTGGTTCGGCTTTAACGCGGGTAGCGAACTTGCATCCGATGGACTCACCAGCAGTGCATTTGCGGTGACCCACTTTGCAGCAGCGGCCGGCGCTATCGCCTGGGCCACCACCGAATGGTTCGCTTTAGGTAAACCTACTGTCCTTGGCGCGAGCAGTGGCGCCGTGGCTGGGTTGGTTTGCATCACACCAGCTGCCGGATTCGTACAGCCAATGCCTGCGATCTTGATGGGTTTGATGGCTGGTATCTTGTGCTATATCGCCTGCTCAAAACTGAAACTTGGACTTGGGTACGATGACGCTTTGGACGCCTTTGGCGTACACGGTATTGGTGGGATCCTAGGTGCAGTTCTAACCGGCGTATTTGCCACAAGAGCTTGCTGGGATGTCACTGAAAATGGCGGAAAAATTGGCCTGATTGAATCAGGTGGTGACCCCAGTTTGCTGATCGGACAAATTGTTGCTGTCCTCATCACCATTGTCTTTGCAGGTGCTGGTAGCTTCGTTCTTCTGAAAATTATCGATCTTCTGTTCGGAATCCGTGTCCGACTGGAAAGTGAACAGAGAGGATTGGATGTTTCTGAACATGGCGAAGAAGGCTACATGCTCGCCTAATTCATCTGTTGCGATCACTTGATCATCGAATCAAGCTATTTTTAAATGCCCAAAAAAGGCCATCACGATTCAACCGTGATGGCCTTTTTTATTGGTGAAACAAAACCTACTTGGTTGATTCTTGCGATTGCTCAAGCTTGGACTTGAGATCTTCCAACAAAGTGGAAAGCCGCTTTTTCACTCGCTCATCTGGTGATGAATCGATAGCAGCTTGCTGAGCGTCAACAGCACCTGCTAAATCCCCGGTCTCCGATTTCAATAGAGCCATGGTATTGAAGAGTAGAGGAAGCATATCCTCTTCCGCTCCGGCCACTTCGCCTTGGAGTGCCGCAAGTGTTTCATCGGCAAGAACACCAACATCAGCACCCTGTTTAATTTGACCATAAAGCGTGTAAGCAAACTGCCCCACCGCGTATCCGTCACCTTTCATCTCGGTCAAGCGTTCTCTGAAATGTCCGAGAACATCCTCATCAATCATGCCCCCCATCAACTTCAACTGATACTTAATACCAATCCATTGAGCTTCCAGTGGCGTTCCCTCCGTAGCTTTCAGTTGCTCCTCCGCCAGCTTGACCGCCTCGCCGAATTTACCTGAACCGGCCAGCATGGAAACCTTTTGCATATTGGCCTGCAGTTGCTGCTGGAGAACCATTTCTTTCTGAAAAGACTCGCGATCCCATGAATCATTGACGACTGCCTCAAGCGGTGCATCCATATCCATAGGATGACCGATCCACTCAATCTGGCTCGTCTTCCCAACCAAGAAAGCTGTCGGAATCCCTCCCTGCTTGGCTGCATCCATATAGTCTTTGTATACCGAACCGTCCGGATCTGTGGTTAAACACCACGCGGATGTCAACTCACCGAACGATTTCCCTACTTGCTCATTTTGCTTTCCGAGTAAATCTTTGACCTCTTCAACGGTCTCATTGGAAACACTGATGATCTGAACGCCCTCGCCTCGATACTTATTCTGGAGCTCCGCAAGATGCGGCATACTCTGTATGCATGGGCCACACCAAGTTGCCCAAAATTCAACAACGTAAACTTTACCTTTTTCAAATTGGGTGACCGGCTTAAAAAAGCCGTTGCCATCTTGAAGCCAATGCTCAATCGCAAGGTCGGGTGCTTTGGAACCGATCTTTAGTTCCTTGACATCCTGAGCCGACAGACGAGGACGCTCCAAGGTTGTGAAGCAGAGTGCTGTGGCGAAGGAAGCCATCAGTAGTAGTCGAGTTTTCATAGTTACAGTGGGTGTAAGAGTGGGTGGACAATCTGATGGGATAGGTCAGTAAATTAAATCAACGAATCTTATTCCCATCGATTCCATTATGAAGAATCTACGTTTCTAAGTTCGCTGGAGGATCTAAGCTCACTGGCGAAGCGGATTTCAACGCCTTACCTGTCAGGCTTCCTACGTGCTCCCGAACCAGTCAGTTTAAGATATTTTGATGATTGTGAGAAACATCATCAGGATGGTTCGGCGCGCCCATTCCCCGCACCGCCTTCCTTTTCCTGTGTGACTTCATTCTCTTTTTCGAAATTTTCTCCGATATCCTCTTTAATCCCCAAGCCCTCCTCACCTGCTTGGTCAGGTAGCTTCTCTGGATCATTCACACGATTGGAACGACGCCGGGTTACACGTTGAGCAGCCTGTTCCGAATACTCCCCGTAAACACGCTCCGTCGTGATGGTAATTCTCTCAGCTCGAATCCGGGTCTCGTCGGGTGGCTGATAGAAACCGGACACCGATACTTGATCCCCCTCTTGGGCGAGAGAAAGGTTGTTGTAGCAAATCTCAAATGTAGCCTCGGGAGCGAGCGGAATTTGAAGCGGTCGCACTCCCGTTTGCACCGTTAAAACTCCATTTTGATTTAGTCCCATGACTGCTCCAACGATTCGGCAGCTTACGGGTTGGCCGAATGCTTGTGGATTCTCCCCGGGTTGCTCTTGATAGATCCCTGGAATGAATTGCTCTCGCATTCGCCCGGTCATCGCAGCGGCCACGGGCTGAAAAAGCTCCACCTTATTGATCGGTGTGACCGGCATTGCGTTGACAGGATTGAATGTTCCTCGGAGTCGGACCAGTTGCCCACGTTGCAAGAATGCGGGTTTCGCCTGAGCAATAAATCGAAAGCTTGTAATGGTTTCCGGTATCTGCACCATCACATCGGTTCCATCAGGCTTCTGGACGTAGACCACGCCACGCTGAAAACCTTTCAGCGTGCCAGAAAACTCGGTGACCATGTTTTGGTTACCGCCAAAAATCGGCGAGGCATTCAAACCACTCGCAGGAACCGAATTGCCCTGTTCAGCGGATCTTACATTCTGCTCGATCTGATTCTCATTCTGAGCAACAGCGATGGTGCTCAAGGGAGCAGAACAGCAACATGCGATCACAGCTAATTTGCGAATGTAAATACGTTGACGGATAAAGCCATACGCACTGACCCAATTGATTCGCATCTTGTCGCACCCAAACGAGGAGTTTATTTGGCAGAGAGTCCAAGGCGAAATGAGGATCGGCACTGAACTACTCCAGAAATCCTGCTCATTGTAACTCACGCTCTGGGTCCGAATGGAAATAGCCTATTCAGTATCAGGTAAAATTGGCATCCACGAAAAAAAAAGATAAAACCAAGCCAAAAACGAGAGATCAAGACCTTCCCACCCTGTCGGCGGAGGATCGACTGGGCTTAAACTTCCGAATATGGCTAGGCGATCACTCCTAGCGACCCTTCTTTCTCAGAATGACGCAGCCATGAGTCACACCGAAAAAGGTAACCACAATGCACGCGGATCTACTCGGCGTGTGACCACCAAAACGCTCCAACGAATGCGACGAGATGGAACAGCCATCTCCATGCTCACGGCGTATGATTACCCGACGGCTGAAGCGCTCGATCAAGCAGACGTCGATATTCTCCTGGTTGGTGATTCGCTGGCGATGGTGGTTCAAGGTCACGAGACGACATTGCCAGTCACCATGGACCAGATGATCTATCACGCGGAGATGGTGGGCCGAGCGGCTCGGCGGGCGATGGTGGTGGTGGATTTACCCTTTCCCGAAGGGCAGCTCGAAATCAATCGCAGCCTCGAAGCCAGCGCCAGAGTGCTCAAAGAAACTCAATGCCACGCTGTGAAACTAGAAGGTGGTGCAGAACAGGCCAATCGAATTGAAGCAATCGTAACCGCCGGCATCCCGGTCATGGCACACGTTGGACTTCGACCACAGAATGTGCACGTGGATGGTGGTTATCGTATTCAAAGACAAACTGACGAGTTAATCGCGGATGCGATTGCCGCTGAAAAGGCGGGCGCATTCTGCGTCTTGATCGAATGTGTCCCTGCAGAAATAGGTCGTGCAATCACACAGGAAGTGTCTGTCCCTACGATCGGAATTGGAGCTGGCCCCCACGTCTGCGGTCAGGTCTTAGTCACCCATGATATGATTGGGTTCAACTCTGGCTATTTGCCAAAATTTGTGAGACAGTTTGCCGATGTTCGTAATTCAATTCAGCAAGCCGCGATGGATTATCGCGAGGCGATAAGCAGTGGTAAGTTCCCCGGTAAAGAAGAATCTTTTGAATGAATGCGTCTAACCCTTCAACGATTATCTTTGACTCGACCGCCGAATTACAACAAGGCGTAGCTCAAGCCGCTGCTGATTTGATTCTGAAGATCGTTGATGAAAAAGGCATAGCGAGAATCTCGCTGTCGGGAGGATCGACGCCCCGTCGGATCTACGAACTCATGGCTGAAAGGGATCTGCCATGGGACAAGATCCATTGGTTCTGGGGTGACGAAAGGAACGTGCTTGCTGATTCAAACCAAAGCAACCAAAGAATGGTTCGTGAGACTCTATTAAAGAACCATCATTTATCTGACCAAGTTCACCCGGTCGAAGTTAATCCTTCTGAACCTGAAACAACGGCTGCAGAACATGAAGTGATTCTACGAAAACACTTTGAAAATCAAACCATGCCGGAATGGGATCTGATTCTTCTCGGGCTCGGTGATGACGCTCACACCGCTTCCCTATTTCCGAAAACGAAAGCTCTAGACGAGGAGCAGAAATGGTTCGTTCACAATTGGGTTGAAAAGCTAGACACCTACCGCTACACACTGACTGCCCCAGCAATCAACTCTGGAAAAAATATTTGGTTCTTAGTAGCCGGTGAATCAAAACGTCAAGCCTTGGGTCATGTGTGGTCAGGTCCATTCGAACCGAACGAGTACCCATCTCAATTGATCCACCCAACTACGTGGTACATCACACGAGATGCCAAACCTTGAGTCACCTCTAATAAGAAAGCCCGCAAACCTAAAATGGGTTGCGGGCTAATAACAAAGTTAAACTCTTTTTCGCCTAGACCGTCATTGACGAGCAGTTCAGCCAGCGTTATCGAGATTTTTCTCTCGAAGCCCTTGGATGTAATCATGGACGATATTCATCACCTCACGGTTGTAAAAACCATCTCGGTAGACGACACCGTCATTCATTTGCTCCACTAACTCCTGTTCTTCATCCTTATTCTGAGACTCCAATTCTTGGCGTCTGGCGACAAATGCTGACTCGTTGAGGGGTACCGAATCCTCTTCCTTCTGGGCCACATAAGAACTGATGCGACGCAAAAGATCGGTGAATTCTTCATTCGCTGTAACCCGCTTCTCGGATTGAACTCTCAACTCGTCGAGCAGATCGAGGGGCACCATGTTGTAAACCGAGTGCTTCGCTCCCGCGACAACATCATGCTCCAATGCGTATTGCAGGTCTCCCTCCGCAACATCCATCTTCGCGCTGATGCTGGGGAGAACAATATCTGCAGTGACACCTTTCCGCTGAGTGCTCTGGCCATCGGGAAGATAGAACTGCTGTAGCGTGACTTTCAAAGCACCGTAGTTGGCGCGGTTATGTGCAAACAGTTGTTGCCCTAAATCCATTAGAGTCTGGACGGTTCCTTTACCGTGCGTTGCAGGGTCACCCACCACGATCCCACGCCCGTAGTCCTTGATTGCACCAGCAAAAATTTCACTCGCACTGGCACTAAACTTACTGGTCATCACCACAAGTGGCTTATCCCAAGTTGTCCCACCCTGTTCGTCTGCATATTGCTGAATCGAACCATCTGAATTCTTGACTTGAACGACCGGTCCACGATCAATAAAAAGACCTGTTAAGTTAATCGCTTCAGTAAGGCTACCACCGCCATTCTTACTCAGGTCGAGAACAAGTCCCGCGACACCTTTCTCTTGAAAATCAATCAGAATGCGGCGGACATCTCGAGTGCTGCTACGAAAATCAGCTTTTTCCTGGCGAGCGGCGTCCATATCCAAGTAGAAACTTGGCAGGTTGATGTAACCAATCTTGAGAGTTTCGTCGGAACCCGGTACTTGGTGTTCGATGATCTCCCCTCGAGCAGCAGATTCCTCAAGCTGAACTCGTGCTCTCGTAATTTTGTACTCCTCAACATTTCCGACCCCGCCCTGCTTCACGCCCAAGCGGACAAGAGTACCTGCTTTTCCTCGAATCAAGTCGACAACATCGCTCAGCGGCATCTCCACCACGTCTACCATTTCCCCATCGTCACCCTGACCGACAGTTACGATCACGTCGTCCGTTTTCAGCTTTCCATGTTTGGCTGCAGCGCCACCTGGAATAATGCGTGTTACGACGGTCGTTCCGTCCTTCTCTCTCAACTGAGCCCCGATACCATCAAGGTTCAAGCTCATTTGGATTTGAAAATCGTTCAAAGTACCCGGTGACATGTACGTCGAATGAGGGTCATAGGCCGTGGTGACCGAAGTGAGAAACATCTCTAGAAGATCATCGTTATCGGTTTGCTTCCAACGCTTTGCGTATCTGGAATAACGACGCTGGAGTTGCTCGGTATAATCGTCTGAGCCATCTTCGGTATCCGAAGCGGCTTCCTCGTCGGCGGCATCATCTCTCAGGTCAAGCATCGCGTACTTAATCTGTCTACGCCAGCGATCTCGGGAGTCTTGCGGGGATTTCGCATACTCAGTTTCATCCGGATCCGTAACGATCGACTCTTCCAAGGTGAAATCAAACTCACCGTCGAGTAGTTCCATTGCTACAGCAACTCGCTCGTCAACACGCTGGATGAATCGCGAAAAAATCTTGTAGGCAAGACCCAGATCGCCATTTTGCACCATGTTATCGATCTCAAGCTTGGCCTCTTCAAACTCCTCAATGTCACTTTGGTAAAAGTACAGTTTCAGAGGATCCAGCGACTTGATGTAGAGCTTCAATGCTCTCTCGCTAATGGTATCGTCCAGTCGTTTCGCGGAGATATGATTACGTGGCATCAGGGCAGCAATCAGTCTCGCCACTCGCCCATCCCTCGCTGGTGGTTCACCCAAGGTGAACTCTGCGGTAGCCTCAGAAGTCTGCTCTGAGCCGTCCTGAGCAAAAATGGCTTGGGGGGTGAAGCAGATTGCGACTAAAAAAAGTAAAAATCGCAAGCGAAAGTATTTCCGTGGGGAATTATCCATCATGATGTCCTGGATGTTTGTCAGCACTGAAGAAGACAAGGGAATTAGCAACATAAGTCGCGCCAAAGGAGCAAATCGTGAGCCTTTGTCTGATATACCTTCAATGCGAGATTCAACGAGTCTTGCTTAGCGTCAGCCAGCGTTTTTAATGAAAACAGCGTGATACTAAACACCGGTGGAATGGTACGGGAGCGTCAAAACTGGGGCAACGCCGTTTCTTCGTTCAGTTTACCCGTTCGGTTCACTTGGGTTGGAGCGGTATGAGCAAAAAGACCTGCTTTTCCCCACGAAAATCCAATTGTCTCCACTCATCAGGTCATTAGCAGGACCGTTTGATGGTCATCACGTTCCGCATGAATTTTAAAACTGAAAAGATTCAGTATCTTCTTTGGGCGCCGGCTGATAGCCCAGAGGCTCCATACTGCTTCCTGCTCGCCCCTGAGACAAGCTGCGCACAGCTCCTGAGTACCCGAAAAGCTCCTTCAGGGGTGCATCCGCTGTGATCACGGTCATCATGCCGCGAGACTCGGTGGAAGAGATAATCGCTCTCCGCTGCTGCAGGTCACCCACGAGCTCTCCCATATAGTCCTCAGGCGTAGTGACCTCAACCTTCATCAGGGGCTCCAGCAGAACAGGCCCTGCTTCCTGCATCGCCTTGTCAAATGCGTCCCCGGCAGCGATTCGAAAAGCGACCTCATCACTCCCTTCCTCATGCATCTCCGCTGAAAAGACTTCAATTCGGACGCCCGAGAGAGGAAATCCAGCCAGCAGTCCACCGCCACTGGCACGTTCACGAATTTCGTCTACTGCAGCGGATCGCACGGCATTGGGTAACGGACACTCAGGCGGCAAGCGATCGAAAACGAGAGCAGGTGCGGATGCGTTCTCAAGCGGTGAGACTTTCAGTCCGAGCCTAGCGAACATTTGCGTGGCCCCCATCTGTCGGTTGCATTGACCAATCACTTCGGCCGCACTTCCGATGGTCTCTCGGTAATTTACACGCGGCTTGTAGAACTTGACGTCCAAACCAAAGTCGCGGGTCAGACGATGCTGGATCACTTCAAGATGCAACTCACCCATGCCACTGATCAGCGTTTGTCCGGTTTCACTACTTTCACTCGCCTGAAAAGTTGGATCCTGCCGCCGCAGCATATCGAGCGTCTCTTCAAGCTTTTTCTTGTCCGCCGTACTCTCCGGTTCGATTGCCATGGACAGAACGGTATCCGCGAAATTGATACTCGGTAGTTCAATATTTGCTTTGGTGTCGCAGAGCGTATCACCGGTGATGGCAAAACGTGGACCAATAACACAGCAGATATCACCTGCTCCAACCGATTCCATTTGGCCACTTCGATCCTTCTTGGTAGCGTGAATCTGCCAGACCTGAGCGATATTCTCTTTTTTGTCTCGATTGGGACAAAAAACTCGAGAGTTCTGCTTGAGTTCACCGCTGTAAATTCGGATCCAGTAATTGTCGCCAGTCTTCGCTGGCAAAATCTTGAAAACAAGACCGCAAAAAGGTTCCTTGCTCTCTGGCCCCCGGCTCAGAGTCTTTTCTTTTCGCTTCGGATCCACACCTTCAACAGGAGGTCGATCCAATGGGCTGGGCAGAAAGTTTCCCACAGCGGTCATCAGCGGTTGCACACCAATACCGTGTAACGCAGATCCGCAAAGCACTGGCTGAATGGTCCTGTCGATACATCCTTGCCGCAACGCTGAAATAATGAGTTCACGAGGAACTTCCTGCTCCTCCAACGCGAGCGTAGCCGCCTCTTCGCTGATGTCATAGATTGCATCCAACATTTGCTCCCGCCAAAGCATTGCATCATCTAAAAATTCAGCAGGTATCTCCTTCTCCTCAATCGTCTTACCTTCAGTCTCGGGATCAAACTCCAAGAGCTTCATATTGATAAGATCAATCACCCCACGGAACGGATCGGTAACATGCGTTGGGCCCTGACCCAATGGGATCTCAATGGCAACCGGGTTGCCCCCAAGTCGTGGCCCAATCTCATTGAAAACAGACTCAAAGTTGGCACCCTCGCGGTCCATTTTATTGATGAAGACAATTCGAGGAACTTCATACCGATCCGCTTGCCTCCAGACGGTTTCACTCTGCGCCTCGACCCCTTCCCGTGCAGAGAAAACCACCACTGCTCCATCCAGCACGCGTAAGCAGCGTTCGACTTCAGCGGTGAAATCCACATGGCCAGGAGTGTCCAGTAGGTTAATCGAGTAATCACCCCAATTGTATTTCACACATGCACTGAAGATCGTGATGCCGCGTTCCTGTTCCTCGGGATCATCATCCGTATCCGTGGTTCCATGGTCCACTCTCCCCACTCGATGCTTTGCACCACTGAGATACAACATTCGTTCCGTCACCGTTGTCTTGCCCGCATCAATATGCGCAATCACACCGATGTTTCGAATTTTTGAAATGTCTGTAGCCATGAAATCCAAACTGCGGAGAACTCGGGAGGAATTAATTTGAGTGATTGAGGGAACAGCGAATCTACCCAATTCAACTTTCTAATCGATAAACGGCTGTTGCAATACAATCTTTCATCGAAGCGCGCCGCTTTGCAATAGCAAGGCATGAGCTTCGCCCCTCACACCAACATTGCAGCGGGTCAATATCGCAGCGTGTCTGCAAAAGCAAAAAAAAACCGCGACGCCGGAACGTCGCGGTATCGATATCTAAAATTGGATCGACTCTACCAAGCAAAGTGTGCGAATGCCTTGTTCGCGTCGGCCATACGATGTGTATTTTCTCGCTTGGTGTATGCAACACCCTCTTTCTTGTACGCAGAGAGTAATTCATCTGCGAGCTTGAGGTGCATTGGACGTCCTTTTTTGTCGCGTACCGCACCAAGAATCCAACGGATGGCTAAACTCTGCTGACGAGCTCGGTTCACTTGCATAGGAACTTGGTAGCTGGCACCACCCACTCGCTTGCTTCTCACTTCGATGTAAGGCTTGACGTTCTCAACAGCCGACTCGAAGACTTCGATTGATGAGGAATCTGCCACCTCGTTGCGCTTGTCAATTTCATCGAACGAATCGTAGAAGACTTTCTGTTGTGTCGTCTTCTTGCCGTCTAACTTCAAGCAATTTATGATTTTGCTGGCGAGCAGTGAGTTGTGCTTAGGATCACCCTTTAACTGAGAGCGACTGGAGGTAATACGACCCATCTTCGTTTCTTACAAAAACAATGTGTGATTGATTCAAATTCAAGAGTACCGACAACGTTCGACACTCGCTTCCCGCAGAGCACCGGTTGAGATGCTCTTCACGCCTCTGCAGTTAAAAAACTACTTCTTCGCACCGTAGCGACTTCGGGACTGCTTACGCCCTTCTACACCGAGTGCGTCACGAGATCCACGAACGACTTGGTAGCGAACACCGGGCAAGTCACGAACACGACCACCGCGAACAAGAACAATCGAGTGTTCTTGCAAGTTGTGACCTTCACCCGGAATGTAAACCGTAACCTCTTTCCCGTTGCTCAATCGCACACGAGAAATCTTACGAAGAGCCGAGTTCGGCTTCTTGGGGGTCATGGTACGCACCTGCAAGCAAACACCTTGCTTTTGCGGGCACTTCTCAAGCACAGGAGACTTACTTTGGCTTTTTTTCAGTTTCCGGCGTTTGCGGACAAGTTGGTTAATTGTGGGCATAAAATTATCGTTCTGGTGGGGTTGATCCACACTATGGACTATCGGGGCCACACCCATCAACAGGGCGTAGTCGAGGTTCTCGCGCTCCTCATTGCTTCGCCTTGGAGACGTCTCTTACGCTTTTCACCGCGTCGAAGACTCGAGATGCATGCAAATTCACAAGACGAAAGCGAGCGAACCGAAGAGTATCCCCGCTGTAATTTTTCTGTCAAGAGCTTCACTGCAGAGTATTGGAAACTGTTCACCCGCGTGAGCCTGATCCGGTTCACGAGGTGTTTTTCGGCAATCGAACCCCTCTAAGTCGTCTAAATCGCCCAGATGATAACTTTTTTGTAAAAATCGGTGCTATGGGGAGTGAGAAATCCAGCGAGCGACTCCCTTGCCCTTGCTACCGACCCAGAAAAGCCGCTACTTAGAGGGTAGTGAATGAGCAGTTCCACGCCGAATCGGATCCATTTTTGGGTGTGGAGGAGTGGCAACACCATGCTCCGACACGAAATTGGATCGGAAAAGGAAGTTTTTGATCCGAAAACCTGCGATCGAAGCATTCATTTGCAAGAGATACACCATCACTTGGCAGTCATTTGATGGGCAAAAGTTGCTGAGATTCGGAAAATTGCACCCTGACAGGACGTCTACTGCACCCATGAGCAAGCCTCCAACACCCTCCGCCAAATCACTACTGAGAATTACCTTTTGCCTTTCAGGGCTTGCCCTAACACTTTCATGGGTTGGTGGATGCAATTCGTTATTCCCTGAGAGATACGAGGAAGCAGAGAACGAAGCAAAACTTCGCGAGTTGATGCGGGCGCCGGCGCCACCCGAACTCATTCGTGACGGCACGGTCATGCAGGGTTTAAGACCGCTGAGAATCGAAGGAGTTGGCGCTGTCAACGCTCTAGCGGGAACCGGTGGCCCACCCGATCCCTCCGCTTTCCGAGATCAACTACTTGAAGAGATGAAACGGCACGAGGTGATTTCCCCCAACCAATGGCTCGAGCAAGACGATACGGCATTGGTGCGTGTGGTGGCCCTGATCCCCCCAGGTGCCAAGCGTGGAGACTCAATTGACATTCGTGTGATCGCCCCGAAAGAAAGCCGTGTCTCCGATCTACACCAAGGCTGGCTTCTGGATACTCGGTTACGAGAGCAGAGGATGTTGCAGAATGTCGTTCGCAAAAACGACTTAATGTCCATCGCACATGTCTACATT
>JAAXIK010000251.1:0-9160 GCA_012270385.1 Rubripirellula sp.
GGCCCAGCCATGACAATTGCAGCCTGCAAACTTGAGCTCTGCTGGTCGCTCTCCGAGCTATTGGTAAGAAAAGGGTTGTCACTGCCCGACGCCATCAAGCCCACCAGATGGCCACCTGCAGATCCTCCTACGGCACCAATACGATCTCCATCGATGCCTAGTCGATCCGCATTCGCCCTCAAATACTTCACCGCCGCAAAGCAATCATGAATAGCTGCGGGGAACGCCGCCTCATCTGCTAAGCGATACTCAATCGCCGCGACAACGTATCCCTTACTGGCCAATTGAATGGAAATTGCTTGAAATTTTGTTTTATCACCAGAATGCCATCCGCCACCGTGAACCACGATCAGTGCCGGTCGCAAGGATTTCGCCTCACCACGCGATGGCAAAAACAGATCCGCAAGCAACTGACGGCCCTCCTGCTGCGAGAATGCAACATTCCACTCCGCATCGATTCCTTCAGGCACTCGGGTACTCGGTGCACCGTTGACCAACTTTCGCGGTGCATCCGCAGCAGGTACCAAATCCAAATTAGCGGGGCGCGGTGAACAACCACTGACCCTCATCTTCTGACGATAGAGACCGTCCATGCAAGTGATATAAAGCGATCGCATATCGGGATCACCGAAAACACAATTGATTGGCTTACTGGGGCACTTAATCTTCTCAATTAATTTCCCGTTAACATTCCAAACCCAAATCGCGTCTGGGCCAGCACAGTAGACATTACCTGCGCGATCGATTGCCATTCCGTCAGCTCCGCGTTCAGGCCCCTGATCCATGGCAGCAAACAGCTTTCCATCCGAAACCGAACCGGGCGATTGCACCTCGTATGCGAAAACCTCCTTGGGGACGAATGATGCGACATAGAGTGTCGACTCATCGGGCGAAAGCACACACCACTGGGGCGTCTCAATGCCGCTGACCGCTACGGTGACTTCACCCTCCCCGTTCACATAGAGGACTTCACCTCTCGCAGTCATCGTGACATAAATCCCCCCAAGCGAATCAACAACCAAGTCATTGGGTCGACAGGGCTTCCCTTGCGGTTTTTCTCCGTTACTGTCATTTGCAAACGCAGAGATTTGGTGCTTTCGTCCACCATCCACGAATGCCAAGGCCTGCTCCCCATTGTCAGAGAGATATACCCGACCATGATTGTGGAAAGTCGCGCTGACACGACCACTTTTCTGCACCAGCACTTTCCACGTATCCAATTTAGGCTGGTATCGGTAAACGCAATCCCCCTTTACATCTGCAACAACCAGACCATTGCCATCCCAGCAAGGACCATCTGGCAACCCAAAATCAGACCGAATCAGCTGAAGCTCCTCATGAGGAGCGACAGGTGAGTCAGCGGCCTCGGTTACGTTGAGACAAGCTGTCACCAACAACAGATAGGCAGATGAAAATCTGAACACATGGGATAAAAAGCAAAATCGATTCAACACAGAAAGATTCCCTTTCAGGTAACTTACCTAGCAGGCCTCAGAAGAAGAGACGCTTTACTATCTAAACTTTGAAAGATGATAACTCAGACCACTGAATACATGAAACCTCCGGTCAAGAGGCAGATTATGGCCCATGCTGATTGCATCTCAAACCACAGCTCATTATCGAAAATCGCAGCCAATTTTTCTGGATTTCAAGTCCTAGTATCCCCTACTGATCGCTTAAGGAGCTAAACTGCTCGACTCGATGGTTGAATCCGTCGCCCCCTGGTTTGTTCCTATTCTTTTGGTGCGTTGTGCTGGTCTACTGCATAAAGCTCAGGTATGTCCTGATACCGATGATCATCTTCGCATGGATGGCAGGCGGTGTGGATGCACAAGTGAAACAGGATGACGCCCTTTCTCTATCCGCATCCAAAACAGAACAGCGCAGCGACTCGGCAAGCCCGAAGCACGAGAGGAAAGTGGATGAATTCTCTTTCGGACACTTGGACTCAATCCAGGAGCTTATCAAAAATCACTGCGTGGATTGCCACGACGGTTCGGCATCAAATCAAGGCTTGAATCTCCTTCACCTTTCGCTCCCCCCCAATGACTCCACCCTTCGCGTTTGGGAAAAGGTGGTTAGAAAGCTAACGACGGGGCAAATGCCTCCATCGGAGGCAGAGCAACCACCAAAGGATCTCCTTGAACGGGGCACCAAACAGCTGATTGAAACTCTTGATAAACTCTCGCACCAAAATCCAAACGTGGGTCGGACTGCGACATTCAGAAGGCTCACGCGGTATGAGTACCAGAATGCCATTCGCGATTTACTTGGAATCAAAATCGACGCCAAATCATTCTTGCCTGCTGACGAAATGAGCCATGGATTCGATAACGTAACAGTCGGTGAATTACCGCCCGCCCTACTGCAACGCTACGTCTCCGCTGCACAACGAATCAGCCGCCTAGCAATCGGCAGTAAAGCAAGTGGGATAGAAGGTTTTACAATCCGACCACGACCTGATTTAACTCAAGAAGAACACGTTGAAGGACTACCACTTGGCACACGCGGAGGAGTGTTAGTCTCTCGCTATTTCTCGCGACCGGGTCACTACCGTTTTGTCATTCGCCTCACACGTGATCGGAATGAACACGTTGAGGGTTTAAAGCGTCCGCACAACCTAGATTTACTCTTGGATGGCTCATTAATCGATTCCTTTCGTATTTACCCGCCGAAGGGCAATTCAACTTCGACTGACGACTACACGAAACCCTCACACGAAAACGTTGATCGGCACCTTACCAAGACCCTCTTTATCGAACCGGGGACCCATGAAGTCGGTGCGACCTTTATCAAAAATCCAACCACCCTATTGGAGTCGAAGCGACAACCACTCGATGTTGCCTACAATATGTATCGACATCCAAGACGAAGCCCTGCGATTTACGAGATCTCTATCACGGGTCCTTTTCAAGAGGACGGAGTGACAGAAAGGATTGACTTGCCTAGCAGCCCATCCAATCCAGCACTCACACCATGGCCAAAAAGAGAAGAAGAACAGGAAGCCTGCGCCAAGGCCATCCTGGGTTCCTTAGCCGAGAAAGCACTGCGACGTACAATGTCGAGCCATGAATTGGATAAGATCCTCACTAGGTATCGTTCAGTCGCCTCAGACAGAGGATTCAATGCGGGGATTGAATTTGCAATCAGTTACTTACTGATCCATCCAGAATTCCTGTTTCGAATCGAGCGAGATTCCAAATCAAAATCACACTAACCTTATTGGCTGAGCGACTTTGAAATTGCCTCTCGACTTTCCTTTTTCCTGTGGAGCAGCGTCCCGGACGAAACACTTTTGAAACTTGCGAACGATGGAAAACTTCATCAACCCGATGTCCTGTGCCAGCAGATGGATCGAATGATCGATGACAGTAAATTCTCGGCGTTTGTTGAGAATTTTTCGGGACAGTGGCTCTACCTTAGGAACCTAGAATCATTTGTTCCTGATGCTAGGGCATACCCGAATTTTGATGATAATCTGCGACAGGCATTCAAACGGGAAACAGAAGAATTTGTAGGCAGCGTTATCCGAGAAAGGCTTCCCGTTCAAACCCTAATCGACGCTAACTTCACCTTCCTGAACGAGAGACTGGCCAAGCACTACGATATCCCTGGAATCTTTGGCAGCCAATTTCGAAAAATCCAATTACCAACTGACTCACAACGCGGAGGATTATTGCGACACGGTAGCATCCTCAGCGTGTCGTCGTACGCAAATCGAACCTCTCCGGTTCTAAGAGGAAAATGGGTTCTAGAAAATTTGCTCGGCACCCCGCCTCCGCCACCCCCCGAGAACGTTCCCGACCTTGATGAGGCGCAGATCTCACAAAACCTTAGCGTTAGGGAGAGGCTTAGAATCCACCGAGAATCAGAATCCTGTGCAAGCTGCCATCGCTTGATCGATCCGATTGGTTTCGCGATGCAACACTTTGACGCCATCGGAAGATGGAGAGACCTTGAGGGTGAATTAGTCATCGATTCCACCGGGGGCTTGCCCGATGGATCAGAATTATCGGGGATTGATGACTTGGAAGACCATCTCTCCCAACGGCCTGATCTACTTGCATACTGCATCGCTGAAAAACTAGTTACCTATGCACTGGGACGAGGCGTCGAGCCGTCTGATGCGCGGTACATTCGTGAGATCGTCAGTAGGGCCGCAGAACAGAATTACAAATTCAGTGCGATTATCGAATCCCTCGTATTGAGCCCCATCTTTCAAATGAGAATGTCGAAATCATGATACGACGTAAAGCTCTACCAAGAAGAACGTTTCTGAAAGGGTCAGGTGCCACACTTGCGCTACCCTTACTGGATGCAATGGTTCCTGCAATGCCCGCAACGGCGGCCACTCCCGCAGCAGCTCATCACTTGCGTCGCATCGGCTACGTTTACATGCCCATGGGATGCGATATATCAAGATGGACGCCACCCAAGACGGAGAAACTGGAAGAGCTCTCACCGATCCTCCGCCCACTTGAAAAGGTCAAAGATCAAGTAACAGCGATCACCAACTTGGAACTCAAGAACGCCTACCCCGGGACACATGCAACTTCCAACGCTTCGTTCTTGAGTGCAGCAAAGGCGAAACGCACCGAAAGCACTGATTACTTTCTCGGCACAACCGCTGACCAGATCGCTGCAAAGACAATCGGATCACAAACACGTATCCCATCACTGGAATTGTGCATGGATCTTCTGCAGGTCGTTGGACAGTGTGATAATGGATATGCCTGCGTCTATCAAAACAACCTGTCTTGGTCATCACCCACCACTCCCTTGCCGGCCGAAGCACATCCGCGACTGGTGTTTGAATCTCTGTTTGGAGAGGGTGGAACGCCCCAAGCGAGACAAGAGTCATTGAGACAGAGAGCCAGCCTACTGGATGCACTCAGCGAAGAAATCCGATCACTGAGGGTCACTCTTGGACCGCAGGATAAAAGAACGGTCGATCAGTATCTCGAATCCATTCGTTCCGTTGAACGCCAGATTGAGCTGGCGGAATCAGAGATCGTTGACCAAGAAGAGATTGACCTGGATCGTCCGGTTGGAGTTCCAGCAAGTTATCGAGAGCATGCAAGGCTAATGTTTGAGTTGCAACGCTTAGCACTCCAAGGAGACATCACAAGGGTCATTACTTTCCAACTTGCACGTGAGACCAGTAATCGCAGCTACACTGAAATTGGCATCCGTGAACCGCATCACCCTTTGACTCACCATGGCAACAATCCAGATAAGATTGCCAAGGTTGCAAAGATCAATGAATTTCACGTTTCCTTATTTGCTGAGTTCCTCGAAAAGCTGCAGCAAACACCCGAGGGAGAAGGACCACTACTAGTCCCTTCGCTTTCCCTTTACGGGAGCGGCATGGGCAATCCCAACAAGCATGACCACACCAACTTGCCAATCGTGGTTGCCGGAGGCGCGGCAGGCCAAATGCGAGGTGGCCGCCATTTACAATTCGATAGCCCTACCCCATTAGCCAACCTGCACCTTACGTTGCTGAATAAGGTTGGTGCAAACTGTGAATCCTTCGCGGATAGCCAAGGCCCCGTTGAAGGCCTTTTTGAAGGTATTTGACCTAAGTTTTTCTCGGAAACCAAATCGATTGAGCGTTGCCTTGTCAAATGAACCAACGACTCGCTTCAAAGTACTGAGGATCGTTCGTATTGAAAACTCAAGACCTTTAACCCTGAATCGTGGGCATCACGAATGGTGATTTCTCCCTTTCCAATCCTACCCGCTTTCATCTTCTTGCTTGGGCCGATCTGCATTGATCTTTGTGCGGAAACCCAAATCCAGTCATCTGAATCTACCTTAGTCGAACTCGCGAAGGAAAAGCGGTTTGATCACGCGATGAGGCAGATCGAAAGTGGATCCGATGTGAACGCCAAAAACTCTTTGGGGATGACGCCTCTACATTGGGCACTACAACATCGAGAAGATCGCTTAGTCGAAGCTTTACTTGCAGCAGGTGCCGATCCCAATGCGACGAATCGGTACCTCGTCCCAGCACTTTGGATTCCTTGCTGCGCCGGCGATTCCGCTAACGCAATTCGACTTCTAGAAGCTGGAGGCGATGCAAATTCCAGCCTTCAGGGCGGTGAGACTGTTCTAATGACCGCAGCACGTACAGGTTCAGTGGAGACCATCAGATACCTTGCCGAGCATGGAGCGGAGCTCAACGCGGCAGAGCAGAGTGGACAGACAGCACTCATGTGGGCTTGCGCTGAAGGCCAAACTGAAGCAGTAGAAACTCTATTGAAACTCGGAGCGGATCCACTCATTAATCTTCCCTCTGGATTCAATGCGTTTTTCTTCGCTGCGCGAGAGGGAAAAACGAAAACGGTATTCAAGCTGATCGATTCAGGTTTTGATGTGAATCAACAGATGCGTCCCAAGAGGCGAGCTTCGAAGGGACCTAGCTCGGGCATGACCGCTTTGATGCTCGCTATTGAAAATGGACATTTCGAACTCGCTAAAGAATTGGTGTTGAAAGGTGCTGACCCGAACGTCCTTGCAACGGGCTATGCTCCGCTCCACGCAATCACTTGGATACGTAAGCCCATTCGTGGTGACGGAGACCCACCCCCCACAGGATCAGGCAAACTATCGAGTTTAGAATTCGTAAGATTCCTGATCGCGAATGGAGCAGATGTCAATATTCGTCATAAAAAACATTCAACGAGACGCAGCGGACTCAATCGCACCGATGCGACACCCATCCTTCTTGCAGCCGAAACCGGTGACCTTCCGCTGATACAACTTCTTGTCCAGAAAGGTGGCGACCCCGATTTAAAGAATCATGATCATGTCACACCACTGCTTGCAGCTTGCGGTATTGGTGTTCTTAGTGATGGAGACGAATCAGCCGGCTCGGAAGACGATGCCATCAATACATCACGCTACCTCCTAGATCAGGGTGCGGATATCAATGCTGTAGACGATCAGGGTAAATCTGTGATGCACGGTGCTGCTTTTAAAAGTTGGCCCAACCTCATTCAAAAACTCGATCAATGGGGAGCTGATATAGCAGTTTGGAATCAAAAAAACGAAGATGGCTGGACTCCACTCACGATCGCTAAAGGACAGCGACCCGGCAATTTCAGACCCTCTGAACCCACCGTAAAAGCTCTACAAGAAATCCTGAATAGACAATCTCAGTGATGCAAACCTTTATCAGGTTACGCTTCCATTGTGGACAATCACCCGATCGCCTCCTTGAATACCTCAAAATCAATCCATATGAAAATTTTGATACCGTCCCCATCCATTTGTGTCCTCACGCTAGCTGTACACTCCCTGTTAGCAACTCCCGAGAGTGTTATCGCTCAAGTCAAGTCCGCCAACGCGATTGACCAGATAGAAAACATTGTGCTTTGGAAGTACAAAGCACCAGGCGAAACCACCAAAGAAGCGGGAACGACTTTACCGAGTCGTAAGACCGATAACCCTTTAATCACCCGAGTCGAAAAAATCTCCTATCCCACTCTTGATGTATTCCCAGCTTCTCAACCAAATGGGAAAGCAGTGCTCATCCTACCCGGGGGCGGATTTCGTTACGTCGTTACGGACCTAGAGGGATCCGAGGCGGCAAAATGGCTAAACGACCTTGGAATCACGGCATTTGTTTTACGGTATCGGACTAGCGAGGATCGGAACGGGGCATGGAAACGTCCACTGCAGGATAGCCAGCGTGCGATTCGCCTGATTCGTCAGCGAGCGAAGCAATGGAAGATTGACCCTGCACAGATTGGACTGCTCGGATTCTCCGCCGGTGGGCAAGTCGCATCCATCCACCTCACCTCGAACCAGTCGGCGTATCCAGCAATCGATGAGACCGACCAGCAACCCTTCAAACCTAACTTCGGTATCCTGATTTATCCCTGGCGAATTTATGATGAAGCCAGCAACCAATTGATTGCACCCATCACCGTTGATGAAAGAACGCCCCCAACATTCCTCATTCACACACATGATGATGCGTCAACGTCACTAGGAGCCGTTTTGTTCTATGCAGAATTGAAACGCAATAAGATTCCAGCTGAAATACACGTTTATCAGAATGGCGGTCACGGGTACGGAACCAGGTCGAGACCGAATTCCGCGATTGGAACATGGAAAGATCGAGCGACCCAATGGTTAAAAGTGAAATCATTTATTTAATAATTGCTCCAGAGTCTAATTCAACAACAGATTCACCTCAAGAGCTTTGAAAGCTGAATCGGTCTCGGCAAGATTTGATGCCTCAATCAGTAATCTGAACGTTTCCTCTCCCAATCAGATCGATTAGATCAGGCCAATCGTAATGATGGAGAACGCCATGCACCGCTGAACTAAGAACTCCAACTGGTTGATCCATCTCCACGATGGATTTCCAACTCGGGGGTAATTTTCTTAGATGTATATGATGAAAATCATGATCTGTGACAGCAGCGGCATGGAGCGCTGGGATAATTGAATTCCCAGATGCGATGATTTCAACTTCCAGTTGCTCCACATTCACCCCTGAATTTCACCCACGCTGTGAAAACACATATCGAAAAACAGAAAGCAGATCATCAGTCTGAATACCCACCATGGACTGACCTAACAGGTAGGCTAGGTAAAACGTCTTCCAATCCGTGAGCGTGCCGTCCACTTTAGCGGATGAAGCGAATCCCTGTCCGGCTAAGTCAACAAAGACAAGATGTCGTGATTCCCCAAGATCATCTTCCAGTGTTGAATGTGCTCGGATGCCTCCTTCAATGCCTTGGTCATGTGCAATCATTGACCATTGATTGGAAGGTTGCTTTGAATGGAGGATCGCAATCGGAATCTTTCGCTCCCCAGTGGATAACAAACCACAGGCTAATTCCCCAAGTGGTGAATCCATCATCCCTCGAGGCTCATAATTGAGTAACTTTGCGCTTTCAGATTTCATCTGGAGGGCATTTCGAACGATTGCCTTCCGTTCAGTCACGTCACTAGCATGCCATTGATCAGATTGGACTTTTTCAAGCGATTCACTGTAGATCCCATTCAGATCGATTACAGAAAGTTCATCTGCAAAGCTAGTTAACACCTGCCCCGTCGCGGTGCATGACAGCGCGGATGCTTCCTGCAACTGGAGCGCGATCGGCTCACCTGGAACATCATCGGCCAGCAACCAACGCTTCAT
>JAAXIK010000251.1:9170-21047 GCA_012270385.1 Rubripirellula sp.
TTTTTTTTTTTGATACGGGGTGCACTGAGATCTACACGAGATCGACTCGCTCCGAATAACCGAGTCGCCCATAGATCTGCTTTGCCTGGCGAAAGTTGATCCAGCTACCATCAATATCAAAAAAATCTTCCGTCGTGGAACTAATCAATGTGGGGCTGGGAGCTCGCATCAGAACGTAATCTGGCTGATCTAGACCGTTAATTAGTTGACCAAAAAGATTCTGTTCAGCGTCCTGCGGACCGATGGTCTCGATCAAGCGGCGGAATGTGGTGAGGTAACAAGCCGGGGCAGCACACTTCACTCTCGGGTCAAGAGCCATGACATAACTGGTTAAGGTACCTCCTCCTGAGCATCCGGTGTAACCAACTTTGTCGGATTGAATTTCGGGTCTTGAAACAAGATAGTCAATGGCTCGCATGCCATCCCAAATTCGATAGGTGGCTGTACTCCTTCCGACCAAGATGGAACCGATACCCATTAACAAATGTTCCGTGGTGGTTCCCGAGAAAGCAACCTCACCATCTGCTGTCAGAATTTGGGATCGTTCACCCTGACCGATGGGATCAAAGACCAATGCGGCCATACCATGGGTTGCAAACATCGCACCAAAACGCTGGTTATATTCAGCAGTCTTTGCTGTACGACTATGACCACTCGACACAGCAATACCCGGGACAGGAGCCTCCGCGGTTGCTACTTTCGGCAAATAGAAATTAGCGGTAATCCGATGCCTTGGCCGACTGTCAAAGATGACCTTTTCAATTCGGTACTCCTTCAAATCAATCACACCCACCACGCGAGAATGAAGCGGGGTTGGATCAGGAAGCCCCCCCAGGCTTTCTATCATCTGCTTGCGATGATTTTCCTGATATTTCCCAATCGCATCCTGGTCTTTCAAACCAGCAAGCTGGATGAGTCTCTGATCAAGCGAATCGTAAGCCTGTTTTTGTAGATTTTGATAGACATCGACCTTTTCGATATCGGCTGCTGACAGAAAGGAGCTTATTTCCTGTGCCCAGATCGTGGTCCATTCAAACTGGATCACCAAGAACAGAACAACAAAGAGGCGACAAACGACAAGACGCCCTAACGAATGTAAAACGGGTCCACGATTTTTTTTGTTGACGAGAAAACTCACACGCGACATTTTGCTACTCATCAAAAATCCTCTTCTAAGACAAACTCAGCGATCAACTAAAACTTCGACCTCTTATCCCTTCCGATCCCCAAGATACTGCTTCATTGCCTTTCCTTCACGGCAATACCAATCAAAAAGGGTTTTAACATCAAATCCGATATTAAAGTGTTGGACATTCATCTTCATGTATTCCTCGGCTCCTTGCGAGTCGACCAATTCAGCTCTAACCGCCACATCGTGTTCCAAAGCTTTTTCAATCAAAATTTTTTCTGCAGATTTGACATCTGGATGATGGAACTGACCGGTGACCCCAATACTGTTTGCGTAATCAGCGGGACCGAACTGAACCATATCAACCCCAGCAACGCTAAGTATCGCATCAAGATTTTGCATCGCTTCCACTTTTTCAATCATTAATACAATCACTACTTGATCAAGTGATTCAGCCCATGCTTCGGTCCCAGCCTCCAGTAGATTTGCGCGTTGCAAATTAACACCATGCAGACCTCCGGACTTGGGCCGTTCACTTCGAACAGCCCGCACACACTGCTCTGCATCTGCAGCGGTTCGAATATCAGCGAATAAAACACTTTGAAAGCCAGCACCAATTGCTCGAACGGCCGCATGCGTTCTCGATTCCTGTTCCACCTTAATCATCCCTGTGAGGTGCGGAAACAAATCGATAGCCCGCCCCATCTCTTCAAGAGCTCGATGATCATAGGGTGCGTATTCTGCACTGAACTCCACGTAATCAAATGATTCGCTTTTACCAACCAATTCGATAACGGTAGGCCAAGATGACAAAACTCTTGTTCCAAGTGTTGGCTTTCCGGACTCAAGCAACTCCCTCAAACGATTCACTCTCATCAGACTTCATCCCCATTCACCATTGCTACCGACCACTGCATGTGCAGCGAGGACCCACGATCCGCCAACTGCCTCGGTAATCCATCATGAGCCGGAAGCTCGACGCATTTGATTGATCACCTGGATCTCGACACCCATTCCAACGGCCTCGATCCTTACGGCTTCCTTAATGGCACGCTTCACGAGTGAATCAAAATACCATGCCCCAATGTGTGCGTGAAGCGATCGCCAAATTCGCTGATGGTGTAGCTATCGATTAAGAAAAGTGACGTTCTCCTTGTCAACTTCTCACCGTAATATCGGTTAAACTGGGGCAAACGGTTAGTAGCACTAGACCCACAAAATCGCTGAAAGATTGTGCTCGACACAACACCCCTGCGGAAAGCACAACATTCCAAATTGAAAAGCTGAATTGAATGATTCAGAACCTTTCTAATTGACTCCTCCTGATCCATTCGATTTGATAACGTTGGACTGATAAGAATGCAGCACCATCGAACACAACTCCCGAAACGTCTGCAAGAGGACATGGAAGGGCGGCGGACAGAATCCACCCTGCATCTTTCGGTCCACTGCCGGCAAATGCTATTCAGTCTCATCACGATCAGCTTAATGCATAATGCGTTGGGTGAGGAAAATCTCTTCCTGGATCAAATCCAGCCACTGCTCTCAGAAAAATGCTTGCAGTGCCATGGGACGGATGAGAACACACGCGAGGGCGGATTGCGGCTCGATCAACGGGAGTCAGCCTTGGCGGGTGGAGACTCGGGAATTCCCGCAGTGGTCCCAAAATCAGTTCAGAAAAGCGAACTGATACGTCGTCTCATCACAGAAGATGAATCAGAGAGGATGCCACCAAGCCCTGAGCATGATGCATTATCCGAAGATGAGATTGAACTACTTAGCCGATGGATAAAAAACGGAGCTCCGTACCAAGAACATTGGGCGTTTGTGCCTCCGACAAAAAAACAGCTCGACCCTGAGCAACCCGGTCACCCAATTGATCATCTTGTCGACGCAAAAAGGCAAGAGTTTGGCCTGACTGGCTCCCCAGCAGCGACTGACGAAACTCTCTGTAGACGAATCTATCTTGATCTCATTGGACTTCCACCAAGTCCAACCCAAGTAGCAGCTTTTCTTGACAAGGGTGCTGCAACTGTCATCAACGAACTTCTGGAGAGCCCACGATTTGGTGAAAAGTGGGCGAGGCATTGGATGGATGTAGCGAGGTATTCCGACACCAACGGCTATGAAAAAGACCTACGACGCGACCAATGGATATGGCGAGACTGGGTTATCGGTGCCATCAATGAAGATATGCCCTTTGATCAATTCATCGTTGAACAGATTGCAGGTGATCTTTTACCGAACAGCACACAAGAACAACTCGTTGCGACAGGTTTTCTTCGCAACAGCATGCTTAACGAAGAAGGAGCAATCATTCCGGAGCAATTCCGAATGGTGGAGATGTTTGATCGCATCGACTGCATTGGAAAAGCAGTGCTTGGAATGACAACACAGTGCGCACAGTGCCACAGTCACAAGTACGATCCCATTAGCATGTCCGAATACTACGGTCTGTTTGCTTTTCTCAACAACAGTTATGAGCCGAAAAGCTGGGTCTATTCTGATGAGCAAAGGATTTCGATCGAAAAAATTGAGAGCAAGGTCGAAGAAATCGAAAATGGGATCCGAAAACAGAGCCCGGATTGGGAAGCCGGCGTGGCGTCCTTCATTCAAACAACACGTGATTCCATGCCTCGATGGGAGCCACTACGATTTCACGACATGAATAGCGTAAGTGGCCTAAATCATCCTGTACATGAACCTGACGACGACTCAATCCTCATGCTCGGTCATACGAGTGCAGACGTCTACCTGATTGCCAAACCGACTTTTCTCGATCCGATCACCGGCCTTCAACTTGAAGTGCTCACCCATCATGACCTTCCATTCCGAGGACCGGGAAGGAATTCAGTTGGAGGCTGGGCCGTGAGAGAACTCGAGGTCTTTGTACGCCCCAACAGTGAAGGGGACTGGACCAAACAATCACTTACCAATGCGACGGCAGACTTCTCCGAACCCGATCAGAAAAAAGACGATGGCAAAAAGGCAACCGGGCCGGTTGACTACCTCGTTGATGGAAATGACGAAACCCAGTGGAAAGCTGACCGAGGGATAGGTCGCCGCAATGCAGCTTCAACCGCAGTCGTGCAGTTCACCGAACCGTTACAACTCACGGAGACCAGTGAAATCAAAGTGGTCATGCGAATGAGTGACATGATCGGGTGCTGTCGAATCAGTATCACCGCTTCTGAATCTCCAACAGCTCCTAACGTTGCACATGATGCCACTCTGGCGATGCAGCATGATCAAGCGGAAAGAAATCAGCTACAGAATTCGGCAATCTTTACAGCTTGGCGTCTCCAGAATCCACAATTCAACCAAGCCAACAAAGAAATAGATGAATTGCTGCGTGGTTATCCCAAAGCAAGAACTTCCGTCATGCACCTCAGGGAGCGCGAGGGTTCTAAACAGCGTCCCACGCATCGACTCGACCGAGGCAATTGGGATCAACCTCAAGAGGAAGTGGCTCCCAACGTCCCTTCATTTCTGCACCCCATGGTATCCGATGTTGATGAACCTGATCGATTACGATTTGCAAAGTGGCTCACTGATCAACGATCACCCTTAACAGCTCGAGTGGTTGTAAATCGGATCTGGCAGCAGATTTTTGGCGTTGGAATGGTTGAAACCAGTGAGGATCTTGGAAGACGAACCAAACCTCCTCTTCAACAAGAGCTTCTTGATTGGCTCGCAGTCGATTTGATGGAACATGGCTGGAGCCGGAAACATCTGCTGCGCATGATCCTCAACAGTTCCACCTACCAGCAGACATCGAAGATCCAGCCTGCCACGTATGAAGCAGATCCATCGAATGCCTTCTTCACCCGGGGACCGCGATTTCGAGCGGACGCCGAAGTCATCCGAGACATCGCTTTAAGCGTATCGGGTTTAATCCATCACGAGATGGGTGGGCCGCCCATTATCCCTCCGGTACCCCAGAATGTCCTCGACTACAACTACGTTTATCCGAGCTACTGGAAGCCAGCAACGGATTCCCAGAGGTATCGAAGAGCGGTCTACAGCTTTCGAAAGCGATCGATGCCAGACCCCTCCCTGTCAAGCCTTGACGCTCCCAACGCGGATACCGCTTGTGTACGCCGAGTTCGTTCCAATACAGCAATGGCTGCGCTCACGACACTCAATGAAACCATCTTTGTCGAAGCCTCACGAGCCTTAGCAATCCGAATCCTTACTGAATCTGACAGAAGTGATTTAGAACGAACTCGCTACGCGTACAGACTTTGTGTATCCAGACTTCCCACTCACGAAGAAGAACAAAGCGTCATGCTTCTATTGAAGAAGCAACGAAAACGGATTGCTGATGGCTGGCTGAATGCTCGAATGATCACCACCGGGAATGCAGATCAATTACCCGACTTACCAGCCGATATCACACCCCAGGACGCTGCCGCGTGGACCGTTGTTGCTCGAGTCCTCCTCAACCTTGATGAAACCATCTCCAAGAATTGAATCACGTACGATGAAAACATCCGTCACTTCTAACCTATTAGCAGAAACAAAACGTCGATGCTTCTTTGAGCAGTGTGGCCTCGGCATTGCCGGGATGGCAGCGGGTGCACTACTCCATGGCAGATCCGCCTTCGGAGAAAAAGTACTTTCTGAGAATCGCTCGAACCCCTTGGCACCCAAAGAGCCTCACTTTCCACCTTCGGCGAAACGCGTCATCTATCTCTTCCACGCGGGTGCTCCAAGCCAACTTGAGCTTTTTGACCATAAGCCTGAATTAGCCCAACGAGACGGCCAACTCCCACCCCGGGAACTGCTTGATGGATACCGAGCAGCATTTATCGATCCTAAATCTGCTCTCTTGGGTCCAAAATATGATTTCAAACCTCGAGGCGATTGTGGGATGGTCCTCAGTGAGCTGCTTCCCCACACTTCAAAGATCGCCGATGAGATTTGTCTCATCCGTTCCATGCACACGGATGCCGTCAATCACGCGCCGGGTCAAATCATGATGAACACGGGTTCTGAACAATTTGGGAGACCGAGCTTCGGATCATGGACGCTGTATGGCTTAGGCAGTGAATCGCAGAATCTACCAGGCTTTGTCGTGCTGACCTCAGCCAAAGGAACGAGTGGCGGAGCGAGTAACTATGGTTGTGGGTTTCTTCCAACCCTTTACGGAGGCACACCGTTTCGTAGCGTCGGTGACCCCGTGCTCTATCTCTCAAATCCCCCCGGAATCGATTCGATTTCGCAGCGGGAAAGCTTGGATGCACTACAGGAATTGAACCGTTCTTCTTCACAGTTCTTTGGTGACCCTGAGATCTCATCACGCATGCAGAGCTATGAACTTGCCTACCAGCTTCAAACCAGCGCTCCCGAACTCATGGATCTATCCCAGGAGTCCAAAGAGACGTTGGAACTCTATGGTATCCAAGATCCAAATGAAGCGAGCTATGCCAGAAACTGCCTACTAGCGCGTCGGCTCATAGAGCGTGACGTGCGTTTCGTACAATTGTTCCACGAAGCGTGGGATCAGCATGGGAATCTCAAAGCTGCAATTAAAAAGAACACCGAAGCAACGGATCAAGCTAGCGCGGCGTTGGTATCCGACCTAAAGCAACGGGGTCTCCTTGAAGACACCATTGTGATCTGGGGCGGTGAATTTGGAAGAACCCCAATGGTACAAGGTGGCAATGATGGTAGAGATCATCACAACCGAGCTTTCAGCGTCTGGCTGGCAGGTGGTGGAGTTCGAGGAGGGTACACACATGGTGAAACGGATGAACTGGGTTTCAATGTCGCAAAAGATCCCGTGCACGTTCATGACCTGAACGCTACCCTGTTACACCTCTTGGGGATGGATCATGAACGCCTCACGTATCGTTTCCAAGGAAGGGATTTTCGATTAACGGATGTTCACGGTGATGTGGTTCATCCCATCCTTGCTTAGGATCAAATAAAAAGTGCGAAGAGATACCCGGTGACCAAAAATTGGTGTTCAAACGCTGAAAACCCAACTCAGGTCACCATCAACAAAAAACCGCGTCCCATAAATAATTTGAGAACGCGGTTCAGTGCGATGAGACTCTAGAGGCCTGCCTAACGAGTGGTCGCAGTCTTAGCCTGTGCTTTCCGCATTTGATATTGAACTTTCCGTTCAACAATCTGATCGATGCGTGCTGAATCCACGACAAAGAATTGCGGATCATCAATCGCAAACGGGGTGGACCAAGTTCGGCCATCGTTTCGATTGCAGATATTGAAAAAGAAGGAGGTCACTCTTTCTGCCTCATAGCCGTAAGGTTTCTGACTGACCATCAAATCACTCGGAGTCAGATCATCCACTCCTTGCCGTGCGAAGTAGTGAATCCTCCCGTCCGGGCTAACGGACATTCCAAAAGTCCACCACCCAAACTGCTCGGCTGGGATTTTTTTGACCGGAAAATCGTGTCCCAAGGCATTGGCACGCACCTTCAAAAGTACGGAATCTTGATCAATCCCAGGTGAGGTTTTGCTGCGAAAATGCACCCAGATACCAGGCCAATAGGGTTCATTCTGCAGAGAAGTTCCAATCGAAAATAAGCCTTGGCGTGGTTTTTGTGCTGTCGTTCTCACTCCGAGTCGCATTCCGAAATGAGGTCCCGTACGGTTCTCCCAAATGTCAGGATGCGGCAGGTAGAGCCTCACAACACAACTTGGCATTTCACTTGCTCGGACCGACGAACCGAGGCGTGTGGACACGTTCAAGATCAGATCATCTTGTTGCACATCAAAGGATTGCTCACCGGGGACGCCAGAGTGCATGGTCGTGATCTGCAGAGCTTGCTCACTCCCGGGTAGACCATTCGGTGGAGTCGGAATGATCATCAACGAATCAGGCTGTCCACGCTCCGGACCCTCTGACCAACGGCGATTCTTGGAGTAGGCCAAGGGACCGTAGGTTCGTTCGTTCTGCTCCCTAGAGCTTTTTGGCATATTGTGGACAAAGCTCCACTCGGGATCTTCGAACTTGTCACCCACGTAATCAATCTGTTTTCCTGAACCTGGCACTGGGATTGGTCCAGCGACCGGCACCTGATTACGAAAGTATGCAGAACTTTGAGCAAAAGCCGTCGAAATCTGCAGCAGCGTGACGGCTGCAACCAAAAGGAAAGAGCTTGTGGGTAGGCGCATCGGAAAGAAACGATTGTGAGAGGAGTGAGTTCCGTAAAGGACACGGTCTTACCTCTGGGATCGGATTTTCGGTTTTAACAATTCACCACACGGCGAGTGCTAGAAGGTGATTCCATCAACCAACCGGGAATACCCGAACTATTCGTTAGAATCGGAACAGGGGAGACCGCAACAGGGAGGGCGATCGCATAACGTGAGGGGTGTGGCATATAATCCACGCCTCAGGTGTTTGATGGAGTGTGGCTATTTCGAAATACCTCCGTGAGATTGAAGAAGCCCCGCAGCTAGCTGACTGTAAGCACACTCTATTGGAATTGAATAAAAGAAGCTGAACTTATGCCCGGTCAAATTCCCCGCCGATTCACTCGTTATGTGAGTGTCCTAATCATCTCATGGACCCTATTTTCATCACAGGCATTTGGGGAAAACTGGCCGGGCTGGCGAGGTCCACGTGGTGATGGGTCCACGGCAACCCATATTCCATTGGATTGGAATGGACCAAGCGGCAAAAATATCGCTTGGAAAACGGCTATCCCCGGAGAGGGTCACTCGAGCCCTGTGGTTTGGGGCGACAACGTATTGATCACCACCTGCATTCCCGATTCTGGTGATCGGCAGCTCCTCTGCCTTGAACGGAAGACAGGTCGGATTCGGTGGCAGCAGAGTGTGCTGCGTTCGCGTTTAGAATCCAAGCATGCACTCAACAGCTTCGCATCAAGCACACCTGCAACCGATGGCAAACTTATCTATGTGAGTTTTCTTGAAGTGGGTGACAAACAAGTTTTGGCACCTAACGTCAGCAGTGAGCGACTCATCTACCCGGGACAGATGCTGGTTGCGGCATTCGACTTTGCAGGAAACCTACGCTGGATCCAAAGAGTCGGCCCCTTTGTCAGTGCACACGGGTTCTGTAGTAACCCCGTTCTATATCAAGACCTGGTGATTCTAAACGGCGATCATGATGGAGATTCCTATCTCATCGCACTCAATCGTGAAAGGGGTGAATTGGTATGGAAACAATCTCGAAGGCACCAAACCCGTTCCTACTGCACGCCTTTGATTCGCGAGGTGGATGGGACGGATCAGCTAGTCCTTTGCGGTAGTCTCTGCCTTGCTGCGTTCAATCCAAAGAATGGGAAACCGATTTGGAACGTGGAGGGTCCAACAGAACAATTTGTGGCTTCCATGGTCTTTGACGGCAGTCACTTTTTTGCTGTCGGCGGCTACCCCACACATCACGTCATCTCCGTTGACCCAACAGGAAGAGGCGACGTATCTGAAACTCATGTACGCTGGCATGAAACGAACGTACGTTGCTATGTCCCATCCCCCATCGTTGTCAAAAACTTTCTGATTGTGGCAGACGACCGCGGCACAGCAAATTGCTTCGACACAAAAACGGGAAAGCGTTATTGGCAAAGCCGAATGGGACGCCACTACAGCGGTTCGTTAATTGGAACCGAATCGCTTGCTTTTCTGACCGATGATGATGGGGTAACCAAAATCATTGAGGTGGGAGAGGAGTTAAAAATCATCGCGGAAAATCAACTGGGTGAAAGATCCTATGCGTCTCCAGCGGTCAGTGACGGACAACTGTTTCTACGTGGTAAACAAAACCTATTCTGCATTGAATCACCCTAAACGAACTGAACGGAGTGGCAGTAGAAAACTACTCTAAAGATCTCCGGCGGCTATCACTTCACGTCCAGCCCGTGTACCCAGTGCATGCCACACCTTCCGATCAATGGAATCGGTAATCGACCTGACTGACCCGTCAACCAATGCGGACTGAACTAAACCCACGTGATGGCTTCTCGACGTGATCATCGCATAGGTTGGATTGCCGGCGATGCCATTTTTACCCTCTTGCCATGAGTTGTAATCCATCTCCTCATAAACGATGCCGTTGCGCGTGTACCTGACTCTCTGGTTCGGTGTAAGCGTTACCGTGATGCCGGTGTGATGCACTCTCCCGTCAGGCCACTCGGTATGTCCGGTCTCCTTAAATTGAGTACCGCTCGCAACGATGGCCTCAGCCTCTTCGATCGAATTGGGCATTTCAATGGATATCGGTCCACCGTTCCGAGTGTACGGCGTCCACGCTTTAACCTCGCTGACCAACAAAGTATTGGCCGCTCCGTCGAGACAGTCACGAAAGCTCAAAAAGGAATCAGGAAAAAACATGCCATCGCCTCCCTTGCGGCGCTGCGGATCATAGACGAACCATGTTCCAAAATTGAAACCGTAGTTCGTTGGGTAAAGGGAGGGACGTTCATCATCAAAGACCCGAATCAATCCACTGCCCGGGTCGCTCGGACAGTAGTAAGGCTCCACTTGGATACCGTCAATAACCGATTGATTATCCCACGGCAGCGACAAATCGACCCGTTCATATAAAGCACCCTGTTCGAGTTGAGGGAGGATGCGACCATGCACGCCCCATGATCCGTTATTCCCAGTTGACGTCACAGAAAGATCTAACGTCGCGGAGGGGGGAAATTTCCGGAATAGGCTCTGGTAATTATGACAAGCCAAAGCTATTTGTTTCAGATGATTCACACAGGAAGTCCGTCGAGCGGCCTCGCGTGCCTGTTGGACTGCTGGCAGCAACAATCCGACCATGATTCCTATAATGGCAAGGACTACGAGTAACTCAACCAACGTGAATCCACGACAGATCTTATTCCTTTTTGGGCCAAGCTTAACAATTAGCACTTCCACTTTCCTACCGGCTACGCACACGGATTTACCTACTAACTAATTCGCATGACGTCTTCAGGAATCAAACACCCCGAGGCAAAATTGGATCGACCACACACCTCTTTATGCTAACCTGAGCAAGTCAGATCACGAATAACCTTTTTCAAAATACTTGGCTTTCATGAAATCGACGGTCAAAAGAGAAGCATGGAAAGCCTACGTCGATAATCAGCCACAATCCCCTCATCTGGTGGCAACGCTTTAAAGACCTCGATCATCAATTCACGTGCCGATTCACCCGTTTTCATTCGATCCACCTCAATCAAGTGAAGGCAAATGTCAAAAGCCTCTTCATACGATGCAGATCCGACGAGTGCTCTCGCTAACGACAATTGAATCTCTAGATCTTCGGGGTTGGCTTCTGCTGAAACCCGTAGCCCTTCAGGATCCACTTCACCATGAATTTTCAATGCCAGCGCAGCTTTTAATTGCTCAGCTTCAGGTTCTAGAAAACCTCGAGATTCTAGTTGAACCAGTATCTGACTGACTTCATCGAAGCATTCATACTTCATCAGTGTCAAACCGATTTGCAAGATCGCTTCATCCTGATCTAGCGTTTTCCATAATCCTGCCAAGCGGGCAAGGGCTTCTTGGTCGCCAGCATCTGCGGCGGAAACCACTTGCTGGATTTCGATTTTCTGAGTCAAGCCATCCAGCCATTCCAAGATTGCAGGTTCGGGCATGGCTCTTTCAAAACGGTCGACGATCTGACCATCCACCACAGCAAAAACAGCAGGAATCCCGCCAACAGAGAATTCCCCTGCAGCGGCTGTATTCTGCTCTTTTTAAGCTTTGACCAAAGTGAATTTCCCATCCGCTTCCGATGCAAGCTTTTCTAGCAC
>JAAXIK010000306.1 GCA_012270385.1 Rubripirellula sp.
GATGTTGAGGGGTTCCATTCGCCCCCTGGAGGCAACGCGTCCTTCAGTCAAGATAGCCCTCGGCAAGCGGATCGCAACACGCGACTTCGATGGTGGTCACCCTTGTTGATGGTGCTTATCTCCTTGGCATCCTATTTGGCGGTAAGCGGGGTGATGTCCGCCGTCGCATTAGTGGTGGTCACTGGGGACGTTTCACCAGAGCTCTTCGAATCTCCAATTGCACTCCAAAATGCATTGTCTGCCGTGCAGTCCTCTCGTATCGGGCTATTCCTATCACTTGTAGTCCCTCAGATCGCCTTGGTACTTCCCTGTCTCATCGCGGCATCGATTTCTCCCGTTCCTTTCACTGAACGTCTTGGGCTCGTCAAAGGTGAGTGGCCGGTATGGAGTTGGTTAGCAGTGGGAGCAGCGTCTCCGTTGGTTGGCATTATTTCCGGAGTTGTCCTCAGCCAATTTGTGGAAGAAAGTGAAACCCTGAAGCAGATGAATGATGTCTTTCGCGATCATGGTGCTTCTGGATTTTTTCTACCCCTTGCTTTTATGATTGGGGTCACTCCAGCTTTCTGCGAGGAACTGCTATTCCGCGGCTACATCCAGCAGAGACTTGCTCGAGTCTTGCCACCCGGAATAGGCATTTTCATTGCTTCGTTTCTGTTCGCCGCTTTTCACATCGATTTCGTGCACGTTCTGGCAGTTTTCCCTTTAGGATTATTTCTTGGATGGGTGACGTGGAGAAGTGGTTCACTTTTTCCCGCCATGGTGGGTCACTTCGTCAATAACTTTGTCAGCGTCATTCGAATTGTTGTCTCACCTGATATGGAGCCGGATTCGCGTGAACTCCCCGCAGCCCCATTAACCCTCAGTGTCTTTATTTTCGGTTTGATTGGTGCGATCTTAATCGCGGTGGTAGCTCGCCGCCAAAGGCTTGCCGGCTTACACGGCAACACGGTGATCGGTGACGTGAATACCATCACAGGAAACGATGCCTCGGGTGAAGAACTGCCGTCCTAGTTTGGATCGAAAAAGATGTTCGGAATGCGACTTGGCTTTGAACAACCGATCTATCTTGTTCTGCTAGCGTTCCTACCATTTCTGTGGTGGATCGGCTATCAGCCGCTCCGAGCGTTGGGACGCGCTCGCCAGTGGATCGTTCTCAGTTTAAGAAGTTCACTTTGGCTGTTGGTTGTGCTCGCACTGGCGGGAGTACAGTGGGTATGGACGAATGATCGTCTCACGGTGATGTATCTCCTAGATCAGTCTGAAAGCATCCCTGCTGTGAAGCGTCAGGTGATGTTGGACTACGTCATCAAATCGGTGCAACAGCACCGGAATCGTATCCGGGAGGATCGAGCCGGCATCATCGTATTTGGCGCCGAAGCCTCGGTGGAAACCCCACCCTATGATGATGACATTCCAGCCATTGGGAAGCTCGTTAGCCTGCAAGGCGATACGGACGCGACGAATCTTGAATCGGCTTTAAATCTGGCTCAAGCCTCCATGCCAGAAGATACATCACGAAGGATCGTGATCATCACCGACGGCAATGAAAACCTAGGTCAAGCTAAAGCGGTAGCATCTCGTGCTGCTCAGTCCGGAATCGGAATCGACGTTGTACCTGTGCTTTTGGAAGCTCGAAGCGAAGTCTTAGTTGAAAAGATTGATCTTCCGAGAGAAATTCGAAAGGGACAACCTTTTGAGGCAAGAGTTGTTGTGAGCCAATACAACGATGACGAGGATGCGGAACCTGTTTCAGGAAAGATCCGAATCAAACAAAGTGTTCGTGGAGAGGAGTCCCTGCTTCTCGAAGAATCACTGGTGCTCACTCCAGGTAAAAATGTCATCCCCATTCAGCATCAAATTGACCAGCCTGCATCCTACGTCTACGAAGCAGAATTCATCCCAGATACCGCGGCGGATGATTCGATTCGAAAAAATAACTCCGCGACAGCCTACACCTATGTTCGTGGTCGCGGACGTGTCTTACTCATTCAAGATTTCTCTCAGGATGGAGACTACGATCTGCTCATTCAATCACTTCGTGATGCGGATATCGAGGTGGTCAGTGAGACCAGTGATCGACTCTTCGGTTCGATAGCAGAGCTACAAGCCTATGATGCCGTGATTTTGGCAGGTGTGCCCAGAGTTTCAGGGGATGAAAGCAATACGATTACCTCATTCTCTGATCAACAAATTGAGATGCTCGTGCGCAACACACAGCAGCTTGGTGCGGGACTGCTAATGATTGGAGGCCCCGAAGCTTTTGGTGCCGGTGGATGGACCGGTACCGAATTAGAAAAAGCAATGCCTGTTGATTTTCAGATAAAGAATTCAAAGATCAAAGCTACCGGAGCACTTGCATTAATTATGCATGCGAGCGAAATGGCTCAGGGAAATTACTGGCAGAAGGTAATTGGGAAAGCAGCAATTGAACAATTAGGGCCAGGCGATTACGCGGGGGTCCTGCATTGGACGATGCAAGGTGATGCATGGCTTTGGGGCGGAACGGATCAGAATCGCGGTTTACTTGAGGTGGGCGAGAATCGCAAAGCAATGCTTTCTAGACTGGCTCGCATGACCCCGGGTGACATGCCTCAATTTGATCCGGCGATGAAAATGGCTGTCACCGGCCTCAGTCGCACCCCCGCTGCGATAAAACATTGTGTGATTGTGAGTGATGGTGATCCGAGTCCGCCCAATCCGTCTACGATTCAAGCGTTCATTGATAATGACATCTCGATCAGCACCGTGGCCGTGGCATCCCATGGTTTGACGGAGAGTAAGCGACTGAGGGAAATCGCTGAAGCCACCGGTGGCAAGTACTACTCCGTCTCCGATGGTCGAGCTTTACCTAGAATTTTTCAGCGCGAAGCAAGAAGAGTCTCACGCCCTTTGGTCTACGAACCCAAAGGTGGAGCTTCACCGGAGATTATCTTTCCCCATGAATCCATGCAGGGAATCGAACGGAATCTTCCACCTATTTCCGGCTTTGTATTGACTCAAACCAAGGATAGTCCCCTCGCACAAGTCATCATTCAATCGCCTAAACCTGATGCTCCAGAGAATGCAACCATCGCCGCTGCTTGGACGTATGGTTTGGGTCGATCTGCGGTGATCACCACTGATGGCGGTGCAAGATGGGCAGCGAATTGGACGAGCTGGGATGGATACGAAAAACTTTACAGTCAATTGGTTCGTTGGCTGATGCGTCCCTCGGGGGAAAATAGCCAGTTCAGTATCTCATCTTCGATTCGTGACGATCAGGTTCATGTTGTGGTCACAGCACTCACCAAAGACGATGAGTATTTGAACTTCCTTGATATTCGAGCAACCGCGATCGATCCTGACCTCAATCCCATTCCGCTTCGCCTGCGGCAGTCTGCTCCGGGGAGATACGTCGGCACCTTCCCCATCGCAAAAACAGGCAGCTACTTTGTCAACGTGATCCCAGGGACGGGCAACGCACCACTAAGTACTGGAATTTCGGTGCCTTACAGCGCCGAGTATCGAATACGCGAGTCCAATTTGGAATTGATGAATTCTCTGGCTGAACAAACTCCATCCGGAGGAGAAGCGGGGCAAATTTTCAGTGCTTTGGAAACCAATATCCCTGATACTTTGGTTAACGAGAATCCATTCCGGAGCGGACTCGCCCCGGCACGCAGTATTCAAGATGCTTGGCATTGGTTTGTTTTGGTCGCTTGCTTTGTTCTCCTTGCCGACGTTTTTGTTCGACGCGTAACCATTCCGTTTGGCTGGCTCACAAAACTTCTTCCTCAGCGAGAGAATTCTGAGATCGACCGGACTCAAGAAAATCACATCTCAGCACTGCGGGAAAAGAAGGCAGCGGTCTCTAAAGAGATGAGATCAAGAATAGAAACCTCGTTGGAACTGGGCGACAAAGAATCTCCTGATGGCGCAGGGGAATCACAATCCTCAACTTCGGTGATCGATAAGAAAGAGACCTTTGGACCGAAGCTGGCGGACTCACCCGACCCACAAAATGGGACATCCAAACCCAACCAGAGCGACAGCTCTGACTACACACAGCGTTTACTTGAAGCTAAGCGTCGGGCAAAAAAGTAGATTCTCTCCCTCAACTTTTCTTTTCTTGGCTCGGTGATGCAGAGCATTTGCCGGATCTGCCGCACGTAATGAAAAGATCAGCCTCAAACTCGCAGCTGTCAAAATGAAACACCTGAGCAAAAAAACAAGCTTAGGCAAGATGCAAGGCTCTTAGTGTTTC
>JAAXIK010000541.1:0-3415 GCA_012270385.1 Rubripirellula sp.
TACGGGAGCTCTGTTATTTTCGATGACCCATCTGCTTGTTTTGATCTACTTGGGCAACCCGGATATTGGCCTGATTGCGACCACCTACTTCGGTTACTGGATCGCAGGTGCTGCTTTGCTGAGTGCAGGCATGCTGGCTTCTCAATTCACCAACAATATGACAGGTGCATTTGTATTGGGAATGTTCATCACCGCCATCCCAGTGTTCATCGGTCAGGTCGCCAGATTGATTGGCCTAGGCAATCGCCTCGATGGTTTCAGCCTCGAAGAACAGTTTCGCGACTTGGGCATGGGGATCATTCCTCTGACCAGCTTGATTTACTTCGTCGGTTGCACCGTAGTGATGCTTTACCTGAACTTGGTCATGATGTCGCGTCGTCACTGGAAAAGTGGCGACGAAAAGAACGCCGCGGGGCAATTCACTGTCCGCGCGATCAGCATAGGGGTCATTGTTGCTTGTGTGACGGCATGGGCAGGCTACACCGGCAGCCGCTTCGATATGACAAGCGAAAAACTCTACTCACTCTCAGGATCCACTCGAGGAATTCTCAACTCACTCGAATCCGAACGGCCGATTGAAATTCAAGCTTTCCTTACACCACAGGATTCCACACCCTCCGATTATGTGGAAACCCGTAAGCGACTCGTTGGGTTACTCCGACAGTTCGACAAGCTCGGGGGAGCGAATCTTGAGGTGCGTTACGTGGATGTCGAACCGTTCACCACTCAAGCAGAAGAAGCGGAACGATTCGGGATCGATGCAGTGCGTGTCGCCACCGAAGAAGACGGACGGCGTGGCGAGCAACAGGTCTATCTCGGTGCAGTAGTGATCAGTAGTTATGACAAGGTCGTCGTTCCATTCTTTGGAAAAGGTCTTCCGATCGAATACGAACTCACTCGCTCTGTTCAGACCGTTGCCGACGATTCTCGTTATACCGTTGGAGTACTCCAAACGGATGCTGACCTGATGGGACAACGAGAGTGGAGAATCATCTCCGAACTCAAGAAGCAATACAACGTGGAAAGTGTCTCACCTGCTTCACCGATCGATCCGAGCGGCTTTGATGTTCTCCTCGCGGCAATGCCTTCCTCACTAACCGCTCCTGAAATGACTAATCTGGTGAATTACGCCAACACAGGTAGCCCACTGTTAGTGTTTGATGACCCGTTCCCGCTCTCGTTCAATACCGGATTTGGTGTCACCGGAGCACCACGCCAACCGAAGCCCTCAGCTGGCGGAGGCGGGATGATGGGTGGAGGAAGCCCACCACCTGAACCCAAAGCAGATAATGGGCAAGCGACTTCATTGATGCGTGCACTGGGGGTCCAGTGGGGGCATGACAGTGTCGTCTTTGATGTCAGTAATCCTCACCCAGAGTTTGCTCTGTTACCGGATGAATACGTTTTTGTCACACGAGGGGGTAGCAACCCCAAGTCGTTCAATACCGATTCTAATATCACCTCGGGATTGCAAGAGATGATCATGCTCTACTCAGGGAGCATTAACAAATCATCAGAGAGCAACACCGATTTCACTCCGCTCCTTCAGACTGGACTCGAGTCGGGTCGTCTTCGCTGGGAAGAATTTGTCGACGACGGTGGTTTTAATTTCCTTTCCATGCAGTCCGCCGCAAATCCGCGTCGTGATCCACTACGCCGAATTGACAGCAAGAAATATACTCTGGCAGCTCAGGTCAAAAGTGAATCCGGTGACACGCCTGTCAACGCGATCTTCTGCTCCGACATTGACATGATCTCCGATTTCTTTTTCGAGGAACGCAATCTTGGCAACCTGAATATTTCCTTCGATAACGTTACGTTTGTCCTCAATGCCGTCGACGATTTGGCGGGCGACGAATCTTTCATCGAACTCAGAAGCCGTCGCCCCAAACACCGCACGCTCGTGCGAGTTGAGGGCAACAAACGAGAGTTTTACGAAGAAGCAAACGAAGCTGAACTCGATGCAGACAAGGCCGCAGAAGAAGAGCTGGCAGCCCGTAGAAAACAGTTGCAAGAGCGTGTCACTGAGATCGAGGAAGACGCCGATCTTGATCCGATTGCAAAATCCCAGATGCTTCGACAGGCACAGGAAGCAGAGCAGCAACGTTTGAATCTTGCCGAAGCCAAGATTGAGCAAAACAAGAACGATGTAGTGCGAAAGATTCGAGCCAAGACCAACACGCAGATCAAATCACTTGAATCGTTCATTCGCCTTTGGGCGGTTTGGCTACCGGCCGTCCCTGCCCTTGTCGTTGGCCTGTCAGTTTTCTTGTCAAAGATCAAAGACGAAAAGAAACAGGTCAGCAGCAAACGTCGTCGTGACGAATAAGCAATCAGCACGGATAGCTTAAGACCTTTTCGCGTCGAACGGAGAAGCTCGACGCCTATTATTGAGTCGATAAAAACTGATCACAAATCGATTTTTTAAAACATCATTCAACGTCATTCATTATCCAGGAAGATCGAAATGTCTACGGAAACGCAAGATTCGGCGTCATCCCAAACAGGACAAGAAGCGAGTTCGACTCCATCTTCAAATCTAAGCGGTCGCACGATGGCATTCGTGGGTGTGGCCGTAGGCTGCTTGGCTATCACCGGGTTGTTCGATGCAATGAATCGCCCCGCAGCCATTAAAGAATTCGGAAAGATGGGGCAAGAGTTCTATCCAGAATTCACCGATCCCACGACAGCGACCTCGCTCACGGTTTCGGTCATCGATCCCGAGGAAGTCAAGCCTTTGCAATTCAGCGTCAAGCAATCTGATGACACGGGACAATGGGTGATTCCTTCACACCACGACTACCCTGCAGATGCAGCAGATCAGCTAGCCAAGACAGCCAGCAGCATCATCGGCATCAAGCGCGGCGCGATGATCTCAAGATGGGAATCCGACCATGCTAAGTATGGAGTGGTAGATCCGGAAACCGATTCCGTGAGCATCGACCAGATTGAGGGGATTGGCAAACGCATCACCATTGGTGGTCCCAATGAAGCCACGTTGGCGAGCTACATTGTGGGCAAGAAAAATGAGGACTCCACGAACCAGTACTTTGTCCGACACCCTGACGAAGCGGAGACCTACATTGCTGAACTGGATATCAATCTCACCACCAAGTTCGGTGATTGGGTCAATACCGATCTATTGGAAATCACAGATGGTGATATTGTTCGCCTTGATCTTAACGACTACTCCTTTGATGAAATTCAAGGAACCATTACCGGTAATATCGAATCCGTTCTCTCAAGAGACTCATCCAGTGCTGACTGGGAGTTAGAGGGAATTGACGCGGAGACGGAACAGGTCAAAACCGCCGCGGTCACCGAAACCCTGCCCGCTCTAACCACTCTTGAAAACGCTGGCTTACGTCCCAAGCAAGCAGGTCTAACACCTGACCTGCAAATCGACCGATCAGCA
>JAAXIK010000541.1:3425-4221 GCA_012270385.1 Rubripirellula sp.
CTCCGAGATAACATCTCAAGGGAAGGAGAGATGTTTGTGTGTGCGAGCGATGGGTTTATTTATCGCCTTTACTTTGGTCGTGCATTCACAGGGTCGAATGAAGATCTTGAAATTGGACTCTCATCCGATACAACCGAAGAAGAGGGAGAAGAAGCTCCTTCCGATGAGGAAACTGCTGGTGATTCGGCAGAAGACAAGAAGGAAGGTGAGGAAGAGACACCAAGTGGAAAACCTGGAAGATACGTATTTGTTCGCGTTAACTTCGATGCGACGCTTTTAGGTGATGTGCTCACTAAACCTGAAGAGCCTCAAGAGCCAGCTGAGATTCAAGAATTAAAAGAAAAGATCGCTGCGGCTGCTGAAGAAGCAGCCGCAGAAGAGACTGAGGAAGCTGCCCCTGAATCCGAGACGGATGGCTCAACGGAAGAGAAAAGCACAGAGGAGGAAACTGCAGACGAGGAAGATACACAAGAGCAAGATGAAGAGGACTCGTCCGAGCAAGAAGCGGAGACGGTCGAATCGGATGAAGAGAAGTTAGCTCGACTGCAAGAAGAATTCACTGCAGCCCAAGCTGCCTATCAGACGGAACTGGCAGCAGTCGAAGAGTATCAGCAGAAGATCGAAGAGGGGACTGAAAAAGCAGTTGAACTGAATCGTCGCTTTGCGAAGTGGTATTACGTGATTCCAGGTGAAAGTTATGACAAACTTTCTCTGGATCGCGACAACATCGTCGAACCTAAACAGGATGAAACCTCAGAAGATCCAGCTGGTGGTGCGGGCCTGAACGTACCTCCAG
>JAAXIK010000275.1 GCA_012270385.1 Rubripirellula sp.
CCTTTATGGTGAGTCACCCGTTACGATTGGTCTACCGCACAAGGCGCTTGCGTTATTGCTGCCACCCTGTCGTTGAACGAACCAGTAGTTGCCTGAACCAGTAGTTGAAACACCCAGTAGATGACTCGATCGGCGGCTCAAGTTGCCTTGAGTTCAGCTCAAGAATCGTGATGCCAATGCGTTGATATGTGCGGGACCGCAGCCGCAGCATGCACCGAGTATCTTCGCTCCGTCCTCCACCCATTGCTCCGCGAGATTCGCGTAATGTGTGGCGGAAGCTTCGAGTTGTTGAGAATTTTCGGGCGAACACCATCCTAGGTTTTCATCCTGCGAGCCTGCATTCGCAGAGACACCGAGATCGACTTGTAGATGCATCGCTTCAATGGTTTGCAGGAATTTCCCTGATTGAGAAGCAGGAGTGCATCCCACGATCACCGCCGATGCGCCTGCCTGTTCGCAATCGGCCGCCATGCGAGCCATCGAGTCGGGAGTGATTAATCGGGCGTCGGGGCCCGCTGTCAGGCCAATCCATACTTCGAGTCCCGTTTTCACCGCTTGCTGGACTGCAGTAACCGCTTCTTCGGAGTTTGCAAAGGTTTCGCAAAAGATCAGATCACATCCGCACTCCGCGAGCCAATCTGCCATCTCGCGGTGTTCCATTTCGCTTTGGTAACCGGGTGAGCGTTGAGGCTGGTAGCAATCGGCAAGCGGACCCATGCTGCCTGCGAGTTTTAACGCAGGGGCCGTCGAAGCTTTTCTTTTTTTTGCTTGGAGTTGGATCCTAGCCCTGGCCAGTTCAACCGCTTGTCGCGTGAGGTCTCGCCAACTTTCGCCGCAGTACCGGCGTTGGGTTCGAAAAGTGTTGGCAGTGTGGACGCACGCACCCGCCTCGACGTATTCAGCATGGATCTCGGAGATCAAGTCAGGCGCATCCGTAATGGCGGTCGCACTCCAAGCACCCGTGTCCAGCGAGATCCCTCGGGCAATCAACTCCGTGCCCAAGGGACCATCAAGCAGGGTGATCATGCTTCAGCAAGACCTGTCAGTTCCAATGCTTTTTGTTTTGCACCACCCAGATCAAGCTTTCCAGTTCCGAGCATGGGTATCTCGTCGACGATGTAGAAGCTATCCGCCGCGGGAATGAAAAGGTTGGGTAATCCTGCGTCGGATAGGCCCTTTCTCAATTCATCCGCTGTCTTTTCCGATTCGAGTTGCAGTACCACCAATTTTTCTCCCTTCTTTGCATCGGGTACGGCGGTAACACACACTCGCTTCACATCGTCTTCTTCGCCTTGAACCAGTTGCTTTTCAAGTTCCTCTTCGACCTTGCCGTGTGGAATCATTTCACCAGCAATTTTCGAGAAGCGTTTCAGTCGACCCGTGATATGTATGAATCCCTGTTTATCAATGTGTGCAATATCACCTGTGACATACCATCCGTCTTGAATGGCTTCACGAGTTTGTTCTTCGCGATTGGCGTATCCTTGCATCACGTTGGGACCGGTAATGAGAAGCATCCCATCCTCACCGGACAACAATTCACGGTCTGTCTGGGGCTCAACGACTTTCGCGGCGACCGCAGGAAGTGGTCTTCCGACGGATCCTTCTTCGCGATCGATCTGATACTTGGCCTGTGACCGCGATGGGGGAATATTGACAGAGACAAGAGGGCTCAGTTCCGTCGTTCCGTAGCCTTCAACCGGCCTCACTCCGAAGCGTTTTTCGAAGGCTTCAAATTGTTCCGTAGGCATCTTCTCCGCGCCCACGACGACCACGTCCAGGTTGGCGAACTGTTCCGGTTGAATTCGACGCATGTAGCCTTTAAGAAAGGTAGGGGTGGCTAGCAGGACGCTTGCTTTGTATTTCTCCGCAAGTTTGCCGACCTGTTTGGCATCCAAAGGATTGAAGTGGTAAACACCCGCCGGTCCCAAAATATTTACGGCCCACAAGGTGACGGAGTAGCCGAAGGAGTGGAAGAAAGGCAGGATCCCAAGAGCGGTGTCTTCCGAGCCCAATTTAACGGCACGGTCAATCGCTTCCACATTATGACTGATGTTGGCATTACTGAGCTGGACGCCTTTGGGCATCCCCGTGGATCCACTCGTGAAAATGACGGTAAGCAGATCATCACTTTTGATTTGGTTGAGTCCCAAAATCCAGTCGAGCATGACTGCGGGCAAGAGGTTGGCCTGGATCACCCCAATCAGTTAGGCCATCGTGGTCACTTTGTCCTTGAGCGATTCGAGCTTGACCACTTCGGTTTCGACTTCGACGTCAATTTTCTCATAGAACTTTTCACTCGTCAGCACATGCTTGATTCCCACATCATTGATGCAGTGGTTGATCACATTACTGCTGACGGTGTAATTAAGGTTGGCGCTGATCCTTCGATCCAGTGCGAGTGCAATGTTCACGGCAACGCCCGCCACACTTGGTGGAAGCAGAACGCCGATGTGTGTTTCGTCATCAGAGAGGATTTCACGACGAAGAGCGCGACGAAGAACAAGCACTCGAGTCAATAACGCACGGCCTCCTGCAGTGGTGCCCAAGGAGTCAGCTGCTTGAAGCTTGCGACCTCGGCGACGCCAAGTTCGGATAATACGCTTCGCAAGAATCGAGTAGTCATCTCGTCGTCGGATCGCCGCGTCGGCACCGAGTTTTTGGACGCAGCTTCTGATCTGTTCCAGCGGCGTGTCCGTCTCCATCGCGGGTCCGATATGAAGCGTGAGCTGTCGACGTAAATTCTTCGGACGTTTGAAGAAGAACTTTCCTTCGGAGAAACTGAAAATACTCCCCCACATTCCTTCCAGCCACATGGGCACAATGGGAGCCTCTGTCCCTTTTAGGATTTTTTGGATACCTGGTTTGAAGGTTTGAAGTTGACCTGTGCGAGTGATGGTGCCTTCGGGGAAAATACCAACGACTTCGGATGCTAACAGTGCCTCGCGTGCCGTTTTCAAAGCTCGAGCGATCGATTTCGGGCTCGGCATCATCAGGATCGTGTCAAAGGCAGAGGCAAAATATTGCAAGATTCGGCTTTTGAAGTTTGCACCATCGACAACAAATCTCACGTTTCGAGGTAGCATCCAAAGAATCAGGATCCCATCGAGCCAAGAGATGTGGTTGCTGACCACGACACAGCCACCCTCTTTGGGCAGATTCTCAAGGCCCACGATTTCTCGCCGATAGAGGATCCCCAAAAGAATTTGGAAGGGTGTGCGAACAAAGAGTCTTGGGGAGACCACTGCAGTGATCGCGCCGACGACGACTAGTGCCAAGATCGCATAGAGAAAAATTTGCAGTCCACTCACGTCTTTTACCTTACGGTTCGGTTGATGGGAGTCTTTACAGATTTTGTGGGGGTCAGCGTTGAACGCTTTTTCCCAATAACGCCGCTATTGTTGCTCATTTTGATGGCGATTGATAGCTCGATCGTCTTTTCATCGAGGCGAGGAGCTTCTCATCACCGTTCAGAGCAAGGCAGTCGGAGGTTGATGGGGATACCGCTCCATCGAACCTTCCTACCGCTTCAGAGCCTTCAGTCCCGTGGCCACTTCGCCTATTTCATCGATCATTTCGCAAAAATCTGAGATGGATCAGCAAAGGCTTTGAACTCCAGGGCGTTGCCCGACGGGTCGAGGAAAAACATGGTCGCCTGTTCTCCCACCTCTCCTTCGAAGCGTTTGTAGGGCTCGATGACAAACTCGATTTGTTTGCTAACCAAGCGGTCTCGAAGTGCTTCCCACTGATTCATCTGCAGAATCACACCGAAGTGTGGAACCGGAACATCATGTCCGTCGACTGGGTTGTGAGTCTCGATAGCTGCCGAGGATTCTGAAAGGTGAGCGACCACCTGATGACCAAATAGATTGAAATCAATCCAAGTCTCACTACTCCTCCCTTCTTCGAGTCCGAGTATTCCACCGTAAAAATCTCTGGCGGCGTGAATATCGTTGACGGGGAAAGCGAGATGGAAGGGTTGGATTTGCATGATGTTGCTAGAAGGAGCGTGAGGTTCTCGTCGTGATCAGGGCGACCAGTAAGCTGGAGGTTCTAAGACGATTCACAGCGTTTCGCTGGCCACCGATGACTCGGTTGCTCGATTTTAGCCAATTCTTGATTCCTGATGGAAATCAATTCGCTACGATAATGGGCCTCCGGCGGATTTTGAGAATTAGGTTGCTTATCGAAACCCTTGAGCTTTCCATTCGACTCCGC
>JAAXIK010000127.1 GCA_012270385.1 Rubripirellula sp.
TGCCATTGATACAGCGCCTCTTCCGTGATTTGCCTCAGAAAATTCAGCAAAATATCCAGGGTCACTTTAAAACCCGTCAAGAGCCTTTTTACGCCAATACGCGAACCCCTCAGCAGCCGAATCGGCCATCCCCGCCTTCGTATTCCCCGTCTCCGGTATCTGATGACAATGTAGATGTGTACGACTACTTAGAGGAAGAGATTGATATTGAATCACACATGGAGAAAACTGCTTCCGACGATCAATCGGAAAGTCCAATGGCCAACGTGGATGAATTCATCTCCGCCGCAGTTGAATTCGACCGACAGCATCCGGAGGATGGATCTCTTGAGGCTTTTCTGGAGCAGGTGGCTTTAGTGTCTGACACCGATGCTTTTGAACAAACCACCGATCGCGTCACCATCATGACCCTCCACGCCGCAAAGGGTCTTGAGTTTAAACGCGTCTATATCATCGGTGTCGAGGACGAACTTCTTCCGCACAAGCGTTCGAAAGAAAGCGAATGGGAGATCGAGGAGGAGAGGCGACTACTGTTTGTTGGGATCACCCGAGCAGAGCAGCGTTTGGAATTGAGTTATTGCAAACGCCGCAATATCCGAGGGGAACTACGTCCGGTCATCCCAAGTCCCTTCCTACATGAATTACCTTTAGAGGAAATCAAACGCGTGGAGAGCCACACGGAAAGCGACTGGTTCGATGACGACCTCGACCAGAGCTATCCTGATTCCTGGGACCTGCCGGAACACCAAGAGCGAGAACAACAAGGGAGTAATCTGTTAACCAAGCCCAAAGGTCATGTCGGACAATCGGATTTTATTCCGGACCCAGAAGTCCTCAACGACGACTCGCATGAGGAATTCGGATTGGATCCAACGGTTCAAGCGGGAGCATTCTCGGAAGGAAAAAGTGATACACCATCGGCGAAACCTTCGGCTCGAACCGATCCAAAACCTACGCTTCAAAATCCACTGCAAACCGCTGCGGATCTCATGCAGAACCGCAGTACGCCGCTAACCGTCTTTCAGCCAGGCTCCCGAGTGAGGCACGAAGAGTATGGAGAGGGCGTCATCATGGACGTCTCAGGACGAGGCCCGAAGCGGATCGCCAAGATTCAGTTCGAGGACGGAGAGCATCGGTTTCGGCTCGCTTTTGTTAAGCTAGAACTACTTTGAAGTGGCGTGTTCGAAAAAGTGAGAGTTAGGAAATCTTGGTAAAATCTCGGTCACATTGCAGAACGCTTTGAAAACCTTCCACGGCAAGGCCTCCCGGCCAAGGGCGTCATCTTCTCAACTCGCCTGCTGACGACTAAAAAATGAGGGGCGGGTAACCGCTCCAATCTGCACAGGCGAGCACAGAACTGATCCTCGGGGGATCCTTCGTCTTCGAAACACAGGAATTCAGAGATGACATCACCAAACGAGTTTGGTCAAACCGATGCCCTAGTGGGTGTCATCATGGGCAGTCGCAACGATTGGGAGACAAGGAAAGCTGCCTCGGACGTGCTGGCGGAGTTGGACATACCTCACGAAAAACGGGTCGTGTCAGCCCACCGCACACCCGCCAGAATGATTGCTTATGCACAATCTGCTGAACAGCGAGGCTTGCGCGTGATCATTGCAGGTGCTGGGGGTGCAGCTCACCTGCCAGGAATGGTTGCATCGGAAACCAACCTTCCCGTGGTGGGTGTACCGGTGCAGAGTCGCGCACTTCAAGGTCTCGATTCGCTACTTTCGATTGTTCAGATGCCAGGCGGTATTCCGGTAGCAACGATGTCGATTGGCTCGTCGGGTGCAAAGAATGCCGGACTCTACGCAGCACGGATCCTCGCGCTGAGTGATCCCTCTCTGAAAACTCGGCTCAATCAATTCATTGAACAACAAACCCAAACCGTGCTGGATTCAGCAGAACTTTAGGCTGAGATCCCAGAGAACCGACCCATGAAGATAGACGAAACGCGAGTCATTCAACCCGGCAGTACGATTGGCATGGTGGGTGGTGGACAGCTTGGAAGAATGTTCGCCGTTGCGGCTTCAGCCATGGGTTTCCGAGTGATTATCCTTTGTGAGGATTCCGAAGCCCCGGCTGCACAGGTTGCACACAAGACCCTGGTTGTTGAACTCACCGATACCGAAGACGTTCAGAGTTTCTAGGAACAGTGCGATGTGATCACACTGTAATTCGAGAATATTCCCGCGGAAACGATCGCTCAATGCGGTGATCACGCACCGACCTATCCCTCCGCACAAGTCCTCGCGACGGCTCAGAATCGCCTGATTGAAAAATCCACTCTGAAAGATGCCGGTCTCCCCGTTACTCCTTTTCTGTCAGTGCACGACCAAGCATCGCTGGTGGCAGCGGGAGAAGAGCTTGGTTGGCCAATGATCGTTAAAACGGCAACCAGTGGTTATGACGGGAAAGGTCAATGCAAAGTGGACAGCCCTGAGGATGGACTAGGAATTGATTGGTCAAGCTGTGATCTCTGGATAGCCGAAAAATGTATTCCCTTCGACCTCGAAGTTTCCGTTGTCGTCGCGCGGACGCCGGAAGGCAGAACGACGGCGTTTCCCGTCTTCGAGAATGCTCATCGGAACCATCTCCTCGACGTCTCGGATGCTCCGGCTAGAGTTCCTACCCCCGTGGCCGAGCAGGCAATCCAGGCCGCCAAAGCAGCGACGGATGTCCTCGATGTCGTGGGACTCCTCTGCGTTGAGTTCTTTGTGTCTGAGGGAGCCGTCATGATTAATGAGGTGGCTCCGCGACCTCACAACTCAGGCCACCTCACCATCGAGGGTTGCGAGACCAGTCAGTTTGAGCAGCACGTCCGAGCGATCTGCAACCTTCCACTGGGATCCACACAACTGCGAAGTGATGCAGCCTGCATGGCCAATCTATTGGGTGATCTATGGAGCAATGAAGGTGAAGCTCCACCTTGGTGTCACGTACTCGAAGACAGTTCCGTCTCGCTGCACCTCTATGGGAAAGCGACAGCAAAACCCGGTCGAAAAATGGGACACCTCACAATGACCGGTGATTCCATCGAAACCCTGATCCAACGGATCCATGCAGCAAGAGAGCAGTTGGAACAGTAGAACGAGAAGGGTGATGATCCCGGGAAGACTGAACCTCGAATCGGGGATGGATCCATTCACACCGGTTCGCTATCTAGGAAACGCTTTCGGAAGCGTTTCTCCCAATCCCCCAACATTAGCTTCGCCAAGATGTAGGCCGCGATCGCAGACCATAAACCCAAGGAGTCTGCAACAAAGTCATAAAAGTCTGGATACCGGCCGGGAACGAAGCGTTGGGTATACTCATCGATTCCCGCGTAGAGCATCCCCAAGACACCAATGGAGATAAATCGCTTCATCCAAGCAGCTGAGTTAGTGACGTAGCACAACAGCGTACCTAGGAGGAAAAAAGCGGCAAAATGCTTTACTTTGTCGCTGACTTCTGGCCCAATCCGATTGGCCACCTCAAGTTGGCTAGCCTCCAGATGCGTGCCGGCAAACATGAATAACCAGTAAAAAGCCAGCACAATGATTGCCAACCTGACCCCAAGAACGCTAATCTTTGTGACCGGCTGCATCGTTTGATCACCTATGGTGTAGGATTTACCTCACTCGCACAGAGATGCAAGCAAAGCTTGAAGAAGCTTCCTTCATCCATGGCGGCTTTCGCTGATCACTCAGCATCGAAACGTTGAATGCTGTGCTTCAGCCAAGTGGTAAGAAACCCGAAACAATAACTTTCATTTCCTGCCTCCAATCCAACCCTCCACGTTTACTTCAGGTAGCAATCGTGAACTCAAAGACATATGGCGGACTGTTTTCATTATCGACAACCGCGATGCTCATAATCATTCTCTTTTCTCCCTCCATCTCAATTGCAGATGAGGATGCACAGCGCACTGGACTAGTCAGAAAGCTCTTCAATTTGAAACGCAACTCTGCACGCACCACCAAAGAGGCTGGAGCGAACTGGAAGAATCTCCAGGGAAGTTGGGAAGTCAGTCAGTTTGGTGGCGATGGCCCGGTGGAAATCAGTGAATCCTTGATTACGTTCGGGTTCGGCGATCCCATGACGGGAATCCGCTGGGAGGGTGATCTTGTCAAATATAATTATGAAATTGATTTATAATCTAGAAGCACCTAATGGTTGTCCATCTTTTGAGGTGACTACTTTCCTATAGAATAAAGA
>JAAXIK010000126.1 GCA_012270385.1 Rubripirellula sp.
GATAGAGGCTGAAGTTATCACTGCCACTATGCACACTCAGTTTAAGATTCGCTGGCAGACCGTATGTCTTTACCGCATGAGCGATCACAGCAAGATCATCATTGAACTCTTTTTCGAATTGCGCTAAATCGCCAACATAATCCACACCCTTATTGAAACGCCCGGTGAACTTGGGAGCGATGGTTTGCAACTGAATTCCCTCGTCAGCGAGTGCGGCAAGAATCACCAATAACTCGGGAGGCGTCTGTGGTGCGTCGGTCTCATCCATGGAGACTTCAGGAATGAAACCCTTTTCGCCTTTTGCCGCCGCAATGTGGCGATAAATCTCCCCTGCTTCTTTAACAGCCAGAAGATACTTGGACGCGACGGAGCGGACATCGTCGGCACTGATCACCATCGGCTCATCGATTCCCTCGATTGCCAGTGTTCCCACGAGTTCGGGGTGACGTTCCATGAATGCATCGAGCGTTGCAGCGTCTGCCTCTTTGCCGATAGAGTCTGCCACATCAATCGTAAAGAAGTCAGAACAGGTGAGGTAAGCATCAACGGTTTGGAGTTGAATGTGATCCGCATCAACGTACCAAGGCGTTTCCCAGCCCATTTCATCAATCGCAATTTTGGCCGCGTCAAAAACGCTCTGCGGGACGGAACCCACAAAGCTGTGTTCTCGATTTGACTTATTCCAGACCGGAGCAACACGGACTCCTTGCTCCGCAAGCATCTCAAACGCTCGCAGTTGCGCTTTCGCTTGATGCGCGAATCGATCACCAACGCCAAAGGAAAATCGCTCGATAGGGTTCATGCTTCATTATTATTTAGTGAGAATACTAATCGGCAGCGGACACTCCGCCGCCACCTGTGGCTCCGACAGTCACGCCCTCGTCGGATCGTGGCTGTTTCATTCGCAATATTCTGCCTGAAAGTGGTTGAATTGAAAACAGGCCGCAGGTACCACTCGGGTAAACCTATGGGTTAAACTCTGGGAAGGCGGAAAAATAGGCAGCGAAAATTATCCTCCGTCGTAGCGTTAAGCCAGGCTTCGCGTTACTGGGATGAAACGGCTAGCACGACCTCCACACCGCCGACGGACAGCCCAATTCCGCTTGCTCAAAAAGCTTCTCGAATGCCAGAACCTCTCCCAAGTAGTTCCACCAAAGTGATGCAATTCGCCAACGGATCCGCAAACGGATTCAGCCATCGTTGGGAGGGTGGACAATATTGCTCCATCATTACAAAGTTCGGAATCGTGGGCTGCGGAATCTACGATCTGGAAACGCCTGCGGAGTTCGACCAAGCGATCGCTATCGCGAAGGGGACACCCGCTTGTCCTCTCGTTGAGCCTGATGACCTACTTGAGGCCAAGATCGTGGGGTGCACGCCCAAAGCCGCTGATGCAGGAATCGAGATAGGGATGATTGGTACCGAGGCCGTTGAGAAAATGCTGCTTGCCTGCAAGTGATCCTTAAGTCAAGACGGTGAGTAATAGCGGGGCTCATCGAACTGCAGCCAGACATTGTGTTTTAGCCTAGGTAACGAGTTTAGATCCTTTGCCTTCCACATTTCAGATCCAAACCGCCATCGGCATCGCCTTTGTAAAAATCGGTGAGCGAGGCATCGTCGAAACTCGGCTCAAGCCATTTACGAAGGGTTCTGCCACCGGGCCAACCCGACGTAGGAACAAAAAGAGTGAACTTTTCGAGTTCGAGAAGAAACTTCAGGAATATCCCAAGGGTATCAAGCAATCTCTCCTCAAAGCCCTCAACAATCTACTCCAGCTTGGTTGGAACGAAGACGTACCGCTGATGTTGGACGGAACTCCTTTTCAAATTCAAGTTTGGAAGTTGCTACTGACTGTTCCAAGGGGAGAAACCTGGACCTATCAAGAACTCGCCAATCACCTTGGAAGACCCTCGGCGACTAGGGCGGTCGCTAATGCCTGTGGCGCTAACAAGATCGCCTACTTCATTCCCTGTCACCGAATCATCCGATCGGATGGCGGACTCGGAGGCTATCGATGGGGAATCGAGCTAAAACAAAGGTTGTTGGACGTCGAAAAATCACAGTTGGAACTGGGGTTCACCTGATCCGAATCAAAAGCATTCGAGGCTAGATGAGTTGTGATTTTCTACCCAAGGTCTCTGCATCCGACTCAATCTAGCTCGATCTCTCGACTTGCCACCGATACAACCCCACCCCCTCCCTTGTATTTCACAAATCCCTACGTAGCATTTGCTTGCTATACATTGCTCTAAAGTAACAATACAACAGTGCAAAAGGCCCCCTTCGTCTAGAGGCCCAGGACGCTGGATTCTCAGTCCAGAAACAGTAGTTCGAATCTGCTAGGGGGTACTGCGATCGCGAGAAAGGCCGTCGGAAATTTCTCCGCCGGCCTTTTCTCAGTTTCGGCTATAACGCCCCGAATTCAATCTGACTTGTGCAATGAGATTTCTGCAATCTGATTCACAGAAACGGAGCGTGGGGTTGGCTAATTCCCCGTCTCCTCCTTCTTCTTGCAGAGTGAGGACGCGAAAGCACCGGTCGACGTACCCGCTGTGAAAGGATTGACGTCACTGCCGCCGCCGTTGTTGTTGTTGTAAACGAGGGCACCTGTAAAGCCAGCAACAAATCCTCCAACATCTGCCCAGAATCTTCCGTTACCGCGTTCAATAATGTCTCCATCGAAAATATCATCCTGAGCATTCCAGTAGGCGACGGTTCCTTTAGCAAGCGAAAGTGAACCAAGAATCAACGATCTTTCGTCGTCGTTCAATTGACGCGATTCAAGCGTTTCGATCACTTGGCGATCCAGAGATCGATTCAACATATCGAAACTGGGACTCCACAGGAGGGTCTCTTCCAGTCGCTGGAAAGCACTTGCTACCGATGCTGTGGTGGATGCCTGCTTGCAGACGTCTTGAAAGTAACGGTACCCATCGTCAGCAATGCTCTCACCGTCGATGAACGAACTGTCGGGTAGCAGAAACTGGTCAGCAGAGATTCCATAAACCTGTGCCATGAACAGACAACTGTTGATGTAGATCAATTCATCAGAGGGAGTGGCCTGGGAGGAGCGTTTAAGCGTGATATCACCGTAACTCCTTCGTCCAGGCCTCTTGCGAACTACTGTATCATTGCCCTGCCTTAGGGTCATCCATGTCAGATTAAGATCGGGTGGTAGATAGTCCAGAGTACGGGTATGGACGTCGCCAACCTCAGCATAAGGATTGAGGTCCAGGGAACCCGATGAATTCGGATCACGACCCTGAGGATTGTCGGTGCTCTGTTTCCAACCTTTAGCGATGGCCAAAACCTGCTTGGAATCGGCTCCCATCGAAATGAAGGTGACCGCCCGCATGCCGTAGGAGGTCTGATAAGTGTAGTAACTGTAACCCTCTTGATGTTCCATCATGCCCGGTTGGTCATCAGAGGTCCCGAAAATCAGGCCAATCCCCGAAGCATTACACCGGTAAGGTTCCGTACTGGAAGCACGGAATTGCTCGCACGGAGCCACATCGGCTTTTGCAGCTTTGGGCCTCTTCACGCTACGCATGCCGTTGCCGACACCTTCATCGGTCCGCCGACCATCCTTCCCTGGTGGGAACATGGAGACGACATGTCCTTCTTTACTTTTCGCGTAAGGGGGTGCCTCCTCTAAGACTGCGACAACGAGATGGTCGCAATGACTACGTTCTTGTTCGGCGAAGTAGAGGTTCTTTAAATCAGGAGGTGCCGCCGTTGCTTCTTTCTGGCTTGCGATTCCAAAGGCGATCATTGAGAGGATTGCCAGAGCCTTTGGCGTTGGAGAGAGTTGAAACATTTAGTCACTCGTAAAAGAGAAATTGCACTGAAACGCAAAAGGGTTCCTTCGCACCCAGCGTGCCGTTTCCTTTGCCCGAAGCCGACCCAACCACTCAAGGGCTCTTTAAAGCCTTATATGCATCCCCATAAAAAACGAATCCAATACTGAAATGAGGAATCGTTGATCTCCAGAGAAATCACCTCACAACAAAATCAACGTGTATGGCTACCAGGACAACGTGCCTTTCAGAACGCGTCTCAAAACAAGACCAACAAATTCATTTTGCGATTCAATTTGCGACAAGGTAAGAAAGCTTGATCCAGCGAGGTTAAATAAAAAAACAAGTAATGCACTGGGTTCGAAAATAGTCGTGATTCCTCA
>JAAXIK010000144.1 GCA_012270385.1 Rubripirellula sp.
ACTCCTCTGGTGAATTCTCGCCTCGCTCCGAGTCGGTTTCCTGTGTCTTGCCCTGATTCTCCTCACCTTGTTCCGTCTGGGTATCGCTGTTGCTGGAGGATTCACTGTCACTCGAGGATTCACTGTTCTCTTGTTCGCCGCTCTCCTGTTCCGTTGCGGCAGGGGATTCGGTTTCCAAATCTTCCGATTCACCGGCTTCCATCTGCTCGCTGAGTTCTTTGCCTCGTTCGGTAACCGATTTTTGCTCTTTCTCTAATTGCTCGAGGTCGGCACCATTTTCTGTTCTCGCTCTGACACTACGCTGGTTGTTGAGTGTGCGTTTAAGATCCTTCACCATTTGCTGAACTCGATCCTTTTCCGCCCGGATTCTCTCCGAACGATCTTCACTCATCAGCAACGTCAATAGACTGCCAAGTTCCTTGGCGGCAGCTTCTTGATTCTCTACCGCTTTTTGGAACTCTTCGGTCTCCAAAGATTCCGAAGCGGTTTTCAGCTTCTCCAGAATAAATTGATCGCTTGACTGTCGGGCTGCACGTCTAAGAAGTGCGGCTCTCTCCGGGTTCTCGACCGCTTCCATCTCCGCGAGGCGGAGGAGTAATTCCTGTAATTTCTCAAATCGAGCAGCGACACTGGTTTGTAGATCACTCAGTGTAGTGCGGGAGGTAGATGCTGGTCCTGACGGATCCTGGCCGACAGAGCTGTTGCCAATCCAGTTGAACTCGAGAGTTAGGCAGCAGGCCAACACGAGACAATACTTGGTCAATTTGGTTTGAGGAATCAGGAACATGACTTGCTCGAAGTGAGATTCAGTGATTTCAGTTCAACTCGCCTGACTTACATTCTTGAGACTACTTGAACAGGTCCAGAACTTTTTTCTTCCGCTCGCTCTTGGTGTCTTCCATGAGTTCGGTCTGGTCGTCAATCAAACCACGCACCAAGTCGAGGATTTCATTGTAGCTCTCCAGATCCAGCATTTTATCCAAGATGGCGGTCAGTTCCAAAATTAGATCTTCGCACTTGGAAACAGCAGTCATCGCAGGCTCTTGCATTTTGATCGAATCATCAACGACCTGACTGAGTGTTTTGAGGTTGCGCTGAAGTTCTTCCAGGGTGGTATCGATTACATTCTGAATGGGGTCTCTAACCCCATTCCCTAATCGATTTTGTCGTTCAACAGAATCCACACTGTTGTTCTGCATTTCGAGTAGGATGTCGTCGAGAGAAGTTGCTATGCCGGCGAGTTCTTCCTTAGTCTTCTCAAGTTGTAGTATCGCTTGCTGGACACGCAGCTTTCTGACTTGAGTTTGTCGGTTCTCCGTTGACTCAGTCTCCGTTTGTGTTGGCTCTAAATTTTGTGGCTTTGCGAACTGCTGGAGATTGTCGCGCAATTTACGGGATTCATCCAATGTCTGCTCAAGGCGGCTTCTAAGCGCAAGTTCCCGACGCTCGAGTAAGGCGAGCAACTGCTCGGGTGTGACAATCGGTAAACGGACTACTTCGGTTCGCGACACATGGCTGATGCCAAGGTCATATCGGTCATTGGTTTCACCGAGCAGGTCAATTTGTTTGCCGGGGGTGAGTTCCGGGATTTGATTGGCCGCCACCAGTTCTCTTAAATCCGCGATCAGTTCCGTCTTGCCAGAACCGTCAGGTAGGGGAAGCTTCGTTGTGCGAGGGGCTGCGTCGTTGGTCGGGTCTGTTGGGGTCTCCCCGAGTTTGTCCTCTTGAGCCCCATCAGGTTTCGTTGCACGGGGTTCGAGCTCGAGATCGACAGAAGGTTCGAGTGCGATGGCGGATTGGTACGCACCGTAGTCGTCGCTGATTTCTGTTGTTAAAGGAATCTTTGCATTCGCAGTGACCGCATTTCCAATGCCTTGGAGGGTCATGCGAATCGCTGGCGGTTCATCCTTGATCACACCGATGAAGTACCGGTAGGGAGCCTGGGCGGAAATGTCAGAGATGTCCTTTGGGACAATGCTGACAGTCGCGGGGACTTGAAATTTGTCTAGATTCAATGTCGCTGAAAGCCCATCAGAAGCGATTTTCATCGGCCGGCTTTCACCTTGATTCAGACTCGATTGGATCCACAGATCAAGCGATCCGAGCTCACTCGTGCTTTGGATGGTGAGTTCCACATCACTGCCTTCCTCGACTCGAATTCCCGTCTGATAAGGGCGAGCCCAGTCCATCCGATCTCCCGACCCCTGTTTGAGGTACGAAGGATAGCTGACGGAAATCATGGTCTCGGAGATGGTAGGTGGGGTAACGGCCTCAAGTCGATAGTCATCGATGCGATCGTCCAAGCCTCGCACGCTGAGTGTCAACGATTCGTTGAGATCCGTGAGTGGGGGGCCGTCGAGCACAAAGTGTTGGAATCCATCCACGATTCGTCCAACGCGTCGCATGTTGGATTGTCCACGTCCACCTGAATCCGTCTGATAATAGACAGTGCAAAGGTTGGGCAGCTCTGCAGCAGTTGCATCCGCTTTGATCCGTAAAGTTGAGCTGCTGCCTACCGGCAATCGAGCTACCTGTTCCTCGAATTCGATGAGTTCTGTTTTCTCGGAGAGATCCCCTGACGCAAGGACAGCGGGTAATTCGATTCCCACCATGGTAATGTCTGCGCGTCGGGGCCACGGGTTGTCGGAGAGCAGCGTTAGTCTCTTCGCCGCCAGTGCGAATGTGGTGGGGGCGAAGAGGAGCAGGCCGAGGGTGGCAGCAAGCAGCGGACCCGTGACTAGCGATTTTCTGACAAGGGTTTCTCGACGAAACAGGCGATTGGGATCCACGCCGGTGATCAGTGACCGCGCTTGTTGATGCACCTGTGCAAGCAGAGATTGCGAATAATCTTCAATCTCCCTGTCGCTTCCGAGAAGTTCCACCGCTGTGGTGAGCCGCCCACCCAATTCGGGATGCAGCCTTTCAATTAGCAGGGCCAGGCTCGCATCAGGGAGCGGACGCTTGAGTCGTCCTATGAGTGATTTTGCGACTAGCACACACAGCATGGCGGCTGACACGCAAAGAAACAACAGACGTGCCAAGTGCGGCATCTCCGTTCCGCCAAAACGAACAGGTGTGTAGTCGATCAGATATCCCAGCCAGAATGCCGCTGAAAAGAGTCCAAGAATTGCCAAAAACGCATCCATCACCACGAATCGACGAATTTGCTTCCTGATGGATCGCAAAAGGTCATTGAGTTCGGGAGAGATCTGCTCTTCAGGAAGCATTCGCAGCGTTTTGTCTTTAGGTTAGGTGAAGCATTTCAATGGTGGCTGAGGAGCTGTTTTTCGCAATGGCGAGGCGATGACGTGATTGTCAGGTGGTTTTCGAACCCCATCCGATGAAGGGATTAAGATTGTCCGTACGCATTCACCCGTGCCAAAGATCGTTCCACTGCGGGAATTATTGCTCTATGGCTAGTGCGAACCCGAAGCTTCTGTTTGACCTCGATTGAGGCGTTTTCTCCAAGTGTTCTGCGTTCCAGTCCTCTCTGGAACACTATCTCTCAGAATGGTTTCGGGCACCAGATCAACACGAACTAATCGACACAGACGTAGTATACCGAACTTTCTGGGGTGTATTGGATGGCGGAGAGGTTCTCGGCAGGAGGATTACGTCTTAAATTTTGACAAGTCGGAATTGGGAAAAATCGGCACGGGTTAGCTTTTCAGGTAGACACGAAAGAGGTGAAGAGATGTCGCGTTTCCGACCCTGTATTGATCTGCACCAAGGTGAAGTCAAGCAGATCGTGGGGGGTACGCTCAAGGATGATAGTAGTGGCCCACAGGAGAATTTCGTTTCCAGCCGTCCCTCTACGTGGTTTGCAACTCGATATCGAGAAGATCGACTCACGGGCGGGCACGTGATCAAATTAGGCCCCGGCAATGATCAGGCCGCCAAAGAGGCATTGGCAGCGTATCCATCCGGTTTGCAAATTGGTGGAGGTATCACCCCCGACAACGCAATGGAGTGGATCGATGCGGGTGCGAGTCACGTGATTGTGACCTCTTGGATCTTTGATTCGAATGGAAAATTGTCTGAGGAAAAACTGAAGCAGCTGGTCAAAGTGGTTGGAAAGAATCGCATCGTCATCGATCTCAGTTGCCGACGAGTCGATTCTCTTGATCAGGAACCGGCTTGGCGGGTAGCGATGGATCGTTGGCAGACTATCACCGAAC
>JAAXIK010000119.1 GCA_012270385.1 Rubripirellula sp.
ACATGGCAGGTCGCGGTACCGACATCATTCTCGGCGGTAACCCCGAGACAATGGCCTGGGCACAGCGTCAAAACAAATACCCCACCCGGCTTGAGGTCCCCGATGAAGAGTGGAACGCGTTAGTCAACGAGATCGATGAACGTGAGGGAATGAAAGCCGAAGGTGAATTGGTTCGATCCATCGGTGGTCTTGCCGTCTTGGGAACGGAAAGGCACGAATCCCGTCGAATTGACTTGCAGCTGCGTGGTCGATGCGGACGTCAAGGCGATCCAGGGTCTAGCCGATTCTTCCTATCTCTCGAAGACGATTTGATGCGAATCTTCGCGGGAGACTTCGTCAAAAGCATGATGGAACGACTCGGTATGAAAGAGGGTGAAGCGATCGAGTCACGAGTCGTGACGGGCCGCATCGCCAGTGCACAAAAGAAGGTCGAAGAGCGGAATTATGAGATTCGCAAAAGCCTTCTCGATTATGACGAAGTCATGGACGAGCAACGAAAGCGAATTTACCGTTACCGGCAAAATCTACTAGATGGCCACAGCTCACGAAGCATGATTCTTGATTTGATTCGGGGACAGATCAGCAAGTTTGTCGAAACGTTCCTCGATCCAAAATACGCGGTTGAATCCTTCGCGGCTTACGCCGGTGGCATGCTTGACTGTCAGCTTGAACCACGCGATTTCCTCACCATGGACTTCGAGATGGCAAGCTCATACGCACATAATCAAGCGGAACGTCAGGTTGAGGTTGCCGTCGCAGAGATTGTCGAAGAGAACCTACCTGAAGGGATGGAGGAGGAGTGGAACTGGAAAGCTCTCACCAATTGGTCTAACACTCGCCAAGGCAGCAATTTCCAAGAGCATCAACTCAAACGTCTTGATCGTGATGACCTGATCAATGAACTGATCCGGGTCGCACATGCTCGGATCGAAAAAGTGGATCTGAAAGAGGGTGCTGTGATGCTCGAGGCTGATTTCGGTCTCAAGACACTCAGCGCGTGGATGCAACACAAGTTTGGGATCGAGACTCAAGCTGATGAATTTAAGGATGTTGAGGACTTGCAGGGTGTGACCGATGCGTTGGCAAAACGCGCAGAAGACGCATACAGCCTCAAAGAAGCTGAATATCCAATCCTAACCGGTCTTTCTCGATTCACTACAAAACAAGGTGCTCAAGCTTCGCTCGACCGGGAGGGACTGGTGGAATGGGTCGCACGACGCTTCGATGTAAGCCTGAGCATCGAGGATGTCAAAATGAATCGCGAAGAACTGAAGCAGCAACTGGTTCAGTTTAGTCGCGAAGCGAATCAATCCGCTCAAAGCGGTTATGAAGCAGCTCGAAATAAGGTCGAAACTCTCTTTGGAGACGCAGGAGCGGAAACGACGGCTGCTGTTGCTTCCAATGATGAAAGCCTCGATGCACTCATCAAATGGCTCGATGAATCCTTTTCACATCAGATCGCCAAAGAAGATCTATCGCGAATGAATCGCCAAGAGCTGTCACTCGCAGTCGACGGCGCGGTGGACGATCGCTTCTACCCAGAAATGCGGCGAATGGAACGGCAGGTTCTTCTTCAAATCGTTGATGAAGCTTGGAAGAATCATCTCCTCACAATGGATCACTTACGTAGTAGTGTTGGCCTCAAAGGCTATGCACAAATGGATCCGAAGGTCGAGTACAAACGCGAAGGGATGCGTTTGTTTGAAAAGGTTTGGGAGTCGATTGGTGAACGTGTGACCGACCTGATCTTTAGAATGGAATCTTCGTTGAACGAAGCTTTCATTCGAAGCACGTGGGTCGAGGGTCAGGCTCGTCATGATGAGGTTGCTCCGCCTGAGAGTCCTTCTTCTGCAGGAGCGACAAACTCAAATACATCCACCAATTCGTCAAGCCAGTCTAGCGAGCCGCAAAAGCCGGCGACCATCCGCAATCGTGGGCCACGTGTGGGAAGAAATGACCCATGCCCATGCGGAAGTGGAAAGAAATATAAAAATTGCTGCATGCTGAGAAATGTCTAAATCACAGTTCGCAGGATCCTAGGCAAAGATGAATCGCTCGGTAGCTCGATACTTGGCGACATTGAAGTGGAAGGATTCATTTTGAATGCTCGCTAACTTCATCTACCTGACAGGGCTAATTTTGATTAGTCCGATTGTGCTTTGGCGTTGCCTTCATGGTGGCCGCTATCGCCGAGGCGTTTCAGAAAAACTGCTAGGCCTATCCCCAAAAAAAGCGAGACAGCTTTTTCCAGCAGCTGGTGATCCCTCTGACCCTCTCATGAAGAAAAACCGTCGCTGGTTTCATGCGGTAAGCGTCGGAGAAGTCAACCTCCTACCCGGCCTGATCAAAAGGCTGGAGAAAGAGGAATCCATGCCATTTGTCGTCAGCGCCTCCACGGACACTGGATACGATTTGGCAGTCAAGCTCTTCGGAGCAGATCGAGTATTCTTCTGCCCGCTGGACTTCACATGGTCCGTTCGGCGAACACTTCAAAATTTGCAGGTCAATGAGCTGGTCCTTGTTGAACTGGAGCTATGGCCCAACTTGATCCGATTTGCCAATCAAAAGCAGTGTCAAGTGAAGGTGATCAATGCTCGCCTGAGTCAACGTAGTGCAAAGCGATACCAGTCCTTCCCGAGATTGACGCGGCCACTGTTTGCACAACTCCATTGGGTTGGCTGCCAAGACAGTGAGGTTCTCGAACATTTTGTCGCTTGTGGTACCCCACGAACCCACTTAGAAGTGACGGGGTCACTGAAGTTTGATAACGCACCGTCTCGTCGTGATACCCAAGAAGTCATCGACTGTCAGACGTGGACGGGCCAAACCGATCAACACACCGTATGGTTGGTTGGTAGTACGCAAGCAGATGAGGAGGAGATGGCGATCGATATATTCCAGTCCATCGCTCCGAGACATCCAAATCTACGGTTGATCATTGTGCCTCGACATACACAACGATTCGATGAAGTGGCGAAACTCATTTTGTCCAAGGGACTGCGGTTGCATCGCCGCTCCAACTCGCAAGATCCTCAGGAGTACTGGGAACAGTCCTGCATCGTCTTGATTGATACCATCGGTGAGCTTCGCAATTGGTGGGGCACAGCACAGATCGCGACCGTGGGGGGTAGCTTTGGCACAAGAGGCGGTCAGAACATGCTGGAACCCGCAGGATATGGGACGGCGGTATCCTTCGGACCCGATACCCGAAATTTCAAACAGATCGCCAACACACTTCTGAATGCCGATGCAGCATGCCGAGTGAAAGACAAGCAAGCACTTAAGAAGTTCGTAGAACGCTGCTTATCGGACTCTGCGTATCGGATTGCGTTGGGAGAGCGTGCTGCAGAAATTGTGAATCAGCATCGGGGAGCGATCGATCTGACATCCAAATCACTCATTCGCAATCCGCACTGGCTTAATGACAGTAAAACGTCTGACTGCGCAGAAAGAGAGGCAGGAGCTAAGAAGTAGCCCCTGCCTCCGAAAATAGCGGCGGAGCGTTTCGCCGCATATCACAAATGGAAGCTTAGAAGTCGGATTGAGGTCGATCGCCACCGCGTCGGCCTCCCTTAGCACGCGCGGGCACACGCTGGCCGACCGGCCCACCTTGGCCTCGCTGGCCACCCTGACCGAATCCACCACGACCGCCACGACCCATCATTTGGGGCATTTCGAACTTCTCACCCTTCATCTCTTCGAATTTTTCTTGTTGACTCGTTGTGAGAACGGACAGAATGTCTTTTTCCATTTCCTCACGCATCTTCATCATCGATTCGCGAAGGTCACCCTGAGGGCCACCACCACCTTGGAACATTTCTCGCATCTTTTCTCGCATCTTTTCGCCTTGTGCCTGGCGTGCTTCTGCAAGCTTGGTTTTCTGCTCTTCAGTGATACCTAACTTCTTGGCGACTTCGGGATCTTCCAAGGCCTGAACGCCACGAATCTGAAGGGAAATCTGCTGGAGTCGCTCCAGCTGTTGTGGGAGAAGTACCTCTTCCAGCTGGCCCATCATTTCCTTGGCTCGCTCCTCGGCCTGCGTACGCATTTTCTCGAATGCTTCGCGACGCTCTTCCTCACTCATTTCCCGAAAGTTGCCAAAGTCGGGCCGCTCACCTCTACCTTGCTCGGCCAGTTTATCGAGTGCTTCTTTCTGAGCAGGCCTGA
>JAAXIK010000361.1:0-316 GCA_012270385.1 Rubripirellula sp.
CCCCTCAACGCGTTCCACCCCGTCGCATGATCACTTCGCCAGGCAGGTTGCCGATTGGGAGGAGAGAAAAACAAGAGATCAGGCCGAGATAGAAGAAAGAGCTCTCTGGCTCGCCAAATCTTGGGCCGACTTGGAGAAAGCTCGACGAGATCTAGAAGCCCATACACCTGACGCTGTTGACCTTGGGAAAGTAACAACCGAGCCACTTTCAGATAGCTCAAAAAATCCCAAAAACATACCGGCAGAAGCGAGCAGTAATGTGAGCAACCGAGGCGGTGAGAGAAGCGAGATGGAATTTAAACGTATCCAGAAGGAG
>JAAXIK010000361.1:326-20639 GCA_012270385.1 Rubripirellula sp.
AACCGAGCCACTTTCAGATTGCTCAAAAAATCCCAAAAACTTACCGGCAGAAGCGAGCAGTAATGTGAGCAGTAATGTGAGCAACCGAGGCGGTGAGAGATGCGAGATGGAATTTAAACGTATCCAGAAGGAGATTCAGGCACAGAGGAATCAACGTTCCCGTTAGATAATTATTTTGCCACGAAGCACAGTCATGTTTCTCTAGAAGTCAATGGAGTTTAAAGTTGTCACTCATTTCCATGATAGCCGAATCGATCTCCAAGATTTCTAATGGCGCGACGTCCCGTCAAAGCAGCGGCCATCAATCCCTCTCTCAATATCTCATCGACCTGCCACCGGATGCTCGGCGCATCATTCGCGAGGGAAGGTACGCAACAATACTGAACAGACAGTCTCGAATCACTTTTGATCCCCTTACTGTCAAAATTGCGTGGCTGTATCTGCGTGAAGCGATGGCCCTCGTTCCCCAGGGGGCGACGTTGCTCACTAACGATGAGATCGTGCGAGTACCCAATGGGTTTGAAGTTCGAGACGGTCGATCACAGCGTTTCGAGGTGCCAGCTTTTCTGATCGATCGCTTTTGTGTCACGAATCTCCAATATGCAAAATTTGTTGATGCGGGGGGATATGACAATCTGGATCTATGGCCTCAGAGCGTTCTGCCATACCTTCATCGATTCACTGATCAAACTGAACAAATTGGCCCCGCTGGCTGGACCGTTGGGAAACCGGAACCGGGAACGCTCCGGCACCCGGTCACCGGAATCTGTTGGTTTGAAGCCCATGCTTATGCGACGTGGATCGGCAAAGAGTTACCCAATTCTGAACAGTGGCAAAGAGCTGGCACATGGTCTCACAAAGAGGCACCCAACGTAGAACCTCAATACCCTTGGGGAAATGGCTTTGATTCAAGCAAGGCCAACCTTTGGAACATGGCGTCAAAAGGCCCATGTGACGTGGATGAATATCCGGGAGGGAACAGCGTCAACGGTGTCGCGCAGTTAATTGGTAATGTTTGGGAATGGGTAGATTCACAATACTCCCCATCCATTGCGGATCGTATTCAATTCGAAGATTTCCCCGTGCATTCCGAAGTGCGAGGAGGGGCGTTTGACACCTATTTCCCGGCACATGCGACCTGCCACTTTCGAACGGGTCATCCCCTGACACGTCGCTCAGAGAACCTCGGTTTCCGATGCTGCCTCTCCGCATCGAACCTGGTCGAGGAACCTGAAGCCAACTACGACACACCCAAGGAGATGAGAAATGATTGCTAGATCTCCACAACAGCGACTGAAACTCAAGGCATTCGAATGCCTATGCTGTCAACGAAGACTCACGGAAACGAATACCTTTTGTCCCGACTGTGACACTCCAGCCGATCTGAGCCAGACGGTTGCAACGCGTGGGGAGGATAAAAATTTCATTTCCATGCTTGGAGCAAGTAACTCCGGAAAAACGGTCTACATCGGGATGCTGCTTGATATGCTTCATCAAGGCACTCAGGATTTTCATGGTCTGCCAGGCAGTTCGTACAGCGTGCATCTTCAGCAGCACGTCATCAATTCTTTGACGCGACGCCAGTTCCCACCGAAGACACCCGCGGACGCAGATAGCTGGAATTGGCTTCATTGTGAAATAAACACCGGAACGGCGAAGGATCAACGTATTAATGATCTTATCTGCCCCGACTTTGCGGGTGAAGCCATTGCGGCAGAAATCTTGAATCCAGGCTTCTATCCAATGATTCAAACCATTGTGTCGAAGTCATCTGGAATCTTGCTTCTTTGTGATGCGATCGCGGCTCAGACGAATAGTGTGGAGGAAGATCTCTTTGCCTTGAAAATCGCAACCTATATCGCAAGGAACCATGGGTTGAATCCAAAAAATCGCAGACAGCACACAACACATCAGACGCCACGCGTGGCAATTGTTTTCACTAAAACCGACGGATGTTCAGCCGCGGCAGATCATCTCAACCAATTTGCAGAGAGTCACTTACCTCGTCTAACCGACTACTGCAAACACACCTTTGACGAGCACCAATTTTTTGCTGCAAGCGTTGCTGGAAATGTGATCGCAGTTTCAGACTCCACAGGTATTCGCTCGAAAATCCCTGTCCACATTACTCCAAAAGGCATCTTAGAACCGCTTCGCTGGCTCATCAATCGATAGCCAATACCGAGAAAAATCATTCGACCGAAAGCCAACTTACATTCCATCACCCTGTTTTAATAAGCGATGATTCGCTGAAGTCCAGACTTTCATGATGTCCCCAGGTCAACACAATCGAAGCGGAATGCTACCTACAATCGGAGGACCGTTGAATATTGCTCATGCAACATTCACTTCGCTTCGTGGGCCTGATCTCAGCGGCTACCAGTTGACCTCATGTCCCGATTTCCTCGATCAGAACTCTCGGAAAGTCTTGTCAAAATGCTCACCCACTCAAGTCCCGAATGGTTTCGAAAATAAGGAAGCATTCGCCTATTATCGAATCAGGGATAAGTGGCATGTTGTCAGCCGCAGCACGATGGGTGCCCCCGAATATAGCGATCGTGGGAATCGGCAAATTGTGACAAAAATCCTGCTTCTTTCAGGGATGCAATTTGCTCGCTATGAAAATCATCCCATGCAAGTCATTTCAACAGCGATGAGCTTGGGACTACTGACGAGCATTCCAAACATGGATAAATCAATAGATTCTTTGCAGTTACCTGCACGCCCTATTCTGAAGAATGGATCGCGAATTTTTGACACAGACATTCGCCGCAACAGTACTTGGAGTGATTCAGCGTGCGTTAAGATCATGCGATTGCTAAATCAGGGCAAGCGAATTGCGATGGCACATGAACCACGAACTGTGCACATTCTATGCTGCATACTCAATCAGTTCCAAAATCTAGATACAACTCCACCTAGTTTCTGCATGGGACTTCCCCTTGCACGCCACCGCAGTTTCGACATCTTGTTGCTACCTGAGATGAACTCTGTCATCCGTCAACAACTCCGACAACAATCCGTTATGCCGATCGATTCGGATCGTTTTTCAGATGGATGAGTCGAGAGAACGGCAGTTGAAGCAGGCAGTTAAAACGAAGCTTCAATTTGTCTCTCGGACATAAATACGCAATCGTTTCTTTCGATATTCTTTCGCGTTGGAAGAGAACGTCCAATCCGGATGCTGCCCGGGCGAATTACCAATCCCTAGATCCGCAGCTTCGCCGACACCCCAGTGGTTAATCGAAAACAAAGTTTGCCGAACAGAGGGAATATGCACCTGCATTGAACCGTATCCATCAAAAGGGGGTACAGGTTTATCTCCAAAGTCGTAAAGCGATCCGGATGCGGCTGGGATTCCCATTTCGTTATCCGTTGCATAATTATTGGGCCAGAATTCTAAAGTTGCCTCCGGAAACTCTGAATCCATGACCAAACCAGAGACATTAGAAAAGACGGTAACATCCTTCACCATTTGCTGAAAACTCACTCCACCTTCAGCCGTCGGGATACCGATTTTCTTTGCATCGGTAGTAAAGGCATTCATCGATACGAATAGCTTCTGTTGCCCTCTCTCTTGCGAGTCCAACTCAATGAGATATCCAACGCGATCGAATTCACTGATGGAATTCGAATCATCTACCTGATATCGAATTTGGGAACCCAAGGTCGATAAATCGAGATCATAAACAAGCCGATACTCCTGTTCGATATTAATCATTTCAAGAAAGCCGGGCTCTTTGCCACCGCGAAAGGCACCTACCGGTAGACCGGTGGCACCCATCAAGTTCGGCTCCGATAATTTATTCCATGCAAATCGAAAAGCGACGGGTTCGCTCACTGCTTCACTTGAAAGTACGATTGTGTCACCTGAGATTGTCGCCTCCGCCGGATGGTAGCCACGTGAACCGATACCTACCAACTCAAAAGAATTTGGCTGTGCCCCGTCGCGAGTTTTCAAACCTCCTCCGGTATTTTGAAAAGTGATGCTAAGCTTTCCGGAATCTAATTCATAGCTTTTCATGATGGGTCTTTCCGCAACCAGATCTTCGAATCCGTAAGTGCGTTTCAAAGCCAACAAGGCGAGACGCTTTCCGACATCTTGCTTGTTTGGAGGATGAATATCTTGAAGTGTTGCAATATCGTTGATCACCACCATCGCAGTATTGGATAATTGCTCCACCGCCTCTTGTGACTCCCAGAACTCGGGCAGAATACTCGGGTTCTCATTCCCGTATTGAAAAGGAGCGATTTGGACGTAGTAGAATGGAAAATCGCCAAGTCCCCAGAGCTGTCGCCAGCCGCCGATCAGAGCTTTCTTCTTCTCGTAGTAAAGCATGCCCTCTGTATGATTTGATTCACCTTGGTACCAAATTGCACCTCGAATCGGATAACCGACCAGCGCATGAATCATTCCGTTGTAGAGCATCGTCGGATCCTGATGACTCTCGAACGGTTTGAGCGCCTCGGGAAACCCCGGTGACTCTTCAATGGCAGTATGATTCTCTAAAGCAACCTCAGCCTTCTCAAGCCAACGACCTGTATTCTTGATGTACTCTTCAAGCGTAGATTGATAGCTCGGCGTACCAGGAGTCCTTTGCGTCACCGAGCTATGAATGGAATCAAGTGCGGCAACGCTCTTAAAACCAACAGTCGGCGTCCATGGTTCAACCCGCGTCCCACCCCACGATGAGTTAATCAAACCAATGGGCACATTCAACTCGCTCTGCAAATGCTTGGCCATAAAGTAGCCACACGCAGTGAAACGGCCAACCGTCTCCGGAGTGCAGACTTCCCAGATCGCCTCGATATCATCCATCGGATCATTTGAAGGACGTCGAGGAACTTTAATGTGGCGAATCAGAGGGTGATTTGCTGCTTCAATCTCCTCTTCACTTCGCTGACTCGCTGCGACCGTCCATTCCATGTTGGACTGACCAGAACAAAGCCAAACCTCCCCAACAAGTATATCTTTCAGAACAATGGTGTTGCTCGATTTAAAAACGAGCGTTTGACCGGTGCTATTGGCTTCCTGCTCAGGAAGGGTCGCACCCCATACACCGCTTGCGTCAGCTTTCACAGAAACACTGACATCTCCCAGTTGGATATCCACCTGCTCACCAGGTTTCGCCCACCCACGAAGGCGTATCGGTACGTCCCGCTGGAGAACCATGTGGTTCGTGTAGAACCCTGGAACCCGGACATCTGCTTGAACCGGAGCAGCAGCCAATTGGAGAAGACAAAGAAATAAAAGTGGAAGCCGGTACTGCTTGATCATCTGAAGGGTCGTATCTATTGATGGTAAGAGAGATTTGCACATGAAAGGACAAGTTTTCTCCCAATTCCAAGTCATTCCGCATTAGCTCGAGGCTTGAGAGTGGGGAGATCTAACGCACTGGAATTAATTCTTCAGGTACAGGTTAGCGAAATCTGTATCTCCCGAAACGTCCAAAGTAATGGCAGCTCCATGAAGCTTCTCAGACGCTGAGCTTTCTTTGGATAGGCCAACCTCTTGACCATTCAGAACTGCTTGGAGACCGTTCTCCGTTTCAATTAATTCAAATCGATTCCATTGCCCACCACCAGCCAACAACGCTTTGAATGGTTCTTCGGTCAGTTTCAATGCATCGCCAGTCAGACCCATAAGATTCAAACTGTTCTGACTTGCTTTGCATCGAAAGTCAAAAAGAAAACCGCGAGCCCGCTGAGCAGACTCAAAGGTTAGCTGGGATCGATCTACTGGATTCCCGCGATAAGATAAGACCCAATCATTGGCTTGCCAGCTTCCTTTCCCTTCAACCTTCCAGCCCCTCAAATCGAGACCGCTATAGATCGATTCATATCCACGATCTTGGATTGCGATGTCAGCTGGGTTGATCTGTGTATCGGGTAATTCCTTGATCCGAACGTTCTTGTAATGGACAATCCCACCCTCGGATTCCAAACAGATGTAGCCACGGCGTGGCCAGCAATCTTTTCCTTTGGTGACTTCTTTTCCGTTGACGGCCAAAGAAATCTCACCGTCTCGACACTCGATTCGATAATGGTTCCACTGCGGACTGGGTTTGGATCGGTTTTCGACAGGAAAGGCTCGACTACCGCCACGTCCATTTACCGGCGTCATCTTCGCACCGTGAATAGGAAAAATATCTCCATGCGTGGAGTAGGATTGAGTGTTGCCGTAGGCATCTTCTAGAACCTGAACCTCAATGCCTCGATGAAAAGGGACGCCCTTGGCGGTAATATCATCTGCCCAGATAAAGATGCCGGCAGTTCCTATCGGCACCATATCACGCCACTCTAACTCCAACATGAAGTTCTGATACATACGGGCAGTGCGAATCTCACCGATAGGTCTACCACTGCAGATCAGCATTCCGTCGTCAAAGGACCAGGTATCAGGTGGCGTGTTGGTTCGTCTCCATCCATCCAATGTGGAGTTAGGAAACATGTCGACCCAACCCTGATCGCCATCGCTGATGGCTTCGTTCTCTTGGCCAATCACCCTACCCGGAAAGCAATTGAGCAGCAGGAGAAGCACAATTAACTTGATTACGCACGAATTCATCTGATGCATTTCATCTCTTCAACAATACAGTGACATGTGTAAGACAGTGACGTCTTTGCGACTGAAATTGCGAACAGTATTCATCAAAAATCAGGTCGATTCGCCGTAGAGCCTCTCCGTAGGAATATTAGCGAGCCGAAATTGATTTTTCATGATGACTTGTTCGCCGGCCTTCAGTGTAGCGGAAAAATCAAACACCGAATCGAATCTCTCTCGAAGAACAACCTTCGCTCGAAGCAAATCCCCGGGCCTTGCGAAACCGAGATACTTGGCTCGGCTTACCCTCACGAGCACTCCCAATGCGTAGGGGTTGAACTTTGGATCGTGCGTATTGTACTCCTGCATCGGATTGTGCCGAGCCGCGATCAGCACGCCTGCTGATTGGGTGGTCAATTCCTGCATCATGGCTCCTGGGAAGATCGCAACCCCGGGAAAATGCCCCGGCAAGAAGAATTCCTCACCGGTGATTAGCTTCTCGGTCTCCACGGAATCGTTATCCACTGCGATCACACGATCTATCAATAAATAAGGTGGCCGATGATGGAGATAGTCCTCGACATTCTCAAAATCGTGTTGGTAATCCGTTTGCATTTTTTTCTCTCTAAAAAATTTTGGGCATGTCTCTGACAGCCTTCGCATTCGCTTGCTGTAATATCAACGCGTCAAATATCAGAACCGCACAAAGTTCGTGTGATTTCCCTGCATGGGTTATGCTCAAATCCATAGCGGATCAATAGTGCTGTCGCCGATCGAACTAGGGAGTTCGCCAACTGAGGCGAGCCGGCAAAGAAAGGTCTTCGTATTCGATTGTGAGTCTTCGATTACCCTTCGAACTGAGAGACACCAAATCGATATTCTCCACCCGAGTCCTCACCACAAAAAAATGATCTTGGGCCCGATCAAAATCGTACTCAGGATCGTTCGGCAATTGATTTTCCATGCGAGTCCCGGGAGGATCCTTGGTAGCGTAAAGCTTATGAGAATCGCTGGGAGTGGACTTCCAGTACTCTTCAGCTTGATCACGAGCCAAGATCTCGCAGCGTCCGTCGACGCGAACTTGGACCCGGGTCTCGTGCCGATAAAATAACCAGCAAACTCGAGGGGTTACGTTGGGATCCAAAAGTGAGCAAACCTTGGCGGATCGCCCATCCGTATAGAAATCGAGAGTCCGCGAACGCGTATCCACTCCGCGCAAAACCACAGTCCTCGACCGAGGCAACAATTCCCCTGAATTTTGTCGCTCCACCGTGCTGATGCAACCAAGATTCCATGGATGGTTCCGATCCCTTGAGCCTCGCTGCAGTTCCGACCAAACCCACTCACTGATTTCGCAAAGTGGATTATCTCTCTCCAAAAGCTGCAGAAAATCAGCTTGCAAACGCAGTTCTTCCGGCATCACCACTCTGTTATCTCCTCACCACTTACCGTGTCGAACCCAATTGGATGAACATTAGACGCTGATCAATGAACTTCAAGACCTCTGTGCGTCCACCGTTGTACGAGGAGGCAAGGGAAAGAATGCGCTAGTGCGCTCAACATAATCTCGGTAGCCCTGTGATCGAGCAGTTAGAGTCTTTTCCAATAAGGCTACCCCTGAAACTTTCAACAACAGAAATGTCATCAAGACAGGGCTCAAGAGGATCCACCAATGACTGACTTCAAAAGCAACAATCCCCATTCCCCACCAAATGAGCGCGTTACCAAAATAATTAGGATGTCGGGTATATCTCCACAGCCCCTGGTCCATGACACCGGTGTTACTGCGTTTAAAACGTGACAACTGATAATCGCCAACCGCTTCGAAAACAAAACCAATGAACCAAATCAGTACCCCGGCATAGTTCCACCAATGCATCTCTCTAGAGGAGGTCGCTCCTAACTGCAGAGGAAGGGATACGATCCACATGATGCCCCCCTGAAGCCAAAAAACGATAAACAGGCTGGAAAACCAAAACGTTTTCTCCCGACGACTTCTCATGGCAGCGTATCGATAATCCTCGGGCTTCCCGTGATTTCGGATGGTCAGGTAAAGACTAAGTCGAAGGCCCCAAAGTGTGCACAAGACAGCCAGCCAAATCCCTCGACTCTCCGCTGAATCGCTGTAGAGCAGTGATAACCAAGAAATCAGGACAAAACCCGTACCCCAGAAAAGATCAACGATGCTGACATTTTTCAAACGCACACTGATCAACCAAAGCAGCGTTGTGAGAAACAGCACGAGCAGCGCATTTACCGAAAGTAGATCCGTTAGATTCATCTCTAAGCTTCTTTTGATGAATTGGCTTCGAATCGATAATGTGCAACACCCCACTGCTCGCCTCCATCGAAGCGGAAGAGTTCAGCACACGCCATGAAGAACATCCGCCATCTCTGGACCAAAACCTTCGCACTCTCGCTGGGATTGGCTTTCCCGAGAATCGATTCTGCCTCAGCCTGGCATGCATCCAACTTCTTCAACCAAGCTTCAGAAGTCTTGGCATAATGATTGCCATTGATCCACCACTGATCTGTAATCTTGAGACTTTGCTGATAGCGAGCAAACAGATCTTCCGATGGCATGATGCCGCCGGAGAAAAAGTGCCTACCCATCCAGTTCTTCTCACCCTCCTGCTCAAACGTATAGCCAAGTAGACGAGGACATAACACGTGATCGAAGAAGATGCCTTGGGGGTTCAACCAATTGGCGATACGCGCAAACAGCGACTCATGATTCCTTACATGCTCCAGCATTTCAACCGAGACCACGCGGTCAAAGCGTCTATCCGTATCAAACTCTCCCACGTCTGCGGTAATCACCTGGACATTCTGATAACCGCGTTCACGGCAAACCGATTCAATGTGCTCTCGCTGGCCTTGGGAATTGGAAAGGGCAGTAATCCGACAGTTGGGATAATTTTCGGCCAGCCATAATGTCATTGATCCCCAACAACATCCAAGATCAAGAATGCTCATTCATGGATACTTCGGATGAGTCCAAGGTGGCTTCTCCATTTTCCCACCAACCGCAGCTGTATTTCAGTCGCGAACCCAAGACTTTCAAGAAGAAATCTGCCGGCACCTCGTAATGCTGCTCATTGGCCAAGTGCGTTTCGATCGTTTCTACACTACGACGTTGTCGCTCAGCAAAGGCATCAACGGCGGCTGCATGATCGCCTCCCGTCAGGTGATGCTCTTGCTCAAGACGCTCTTTCAGCAGGCGTCTCATACCCATTCGAATCACAGGATCCGGTAGCCATCGCCTCTCGGCCATTTGAATTAATGTCATCAAACACTCGCATTTTCAAAGTTTTTTGCGGAAGTCGAATCTCGCAAAAGCAGAGACTCAACCGAGTAAGCACGCGTACCTAAAATCTGTCTAAGCAAGTATGCTGCCATGGCAAAGTTGCCGAGTAACAAAATTGCGATTAACCATCCCAATCGCCGACTCCAACGCGTCTCCTTGTACGCCACCCACAAATAAAAAGTGAGAAACGCAAAGTAAGCATCCGCAAGAGTTGCGACAAACCACGGATCAGGCCACAGCCCTACACCCGCCACCACGACACTTCGATCGAGGGATGCAATGGTGGTGATGACCGCCATGCAGGTAATCACGACGCAGCAGAAAACGATCAGCCAAGCTCTCATTTGCAGCCCAATCCTGGGTAAGAGGCTGGTCTGCGGTTCTCAGGTTTTTCCAAAACAACCTGCGCGACCCCGATCTGTTTTTCTCGAAACCCACCCTCGCAATAACAGAGGTAGAATTCCCAGAGTCTTAAAAAGGAATCACTCATTCCTAATTCACGAACGGCCGCTACGTTTTCGAAGAGTTTCTCTCTCCAATTCTTTAGCGTGGTAGCGTAGTGCTCTGCAAAGTCTTCGTAATGAATCCAATGCATGTCGGTGTACTTTCCAACCGCCAAGGAGAGTGCTCCGACAGATGGCAAAAACCCGCCTGGAAAAACGTACTTTTGAATAAAATCCACCGAACGGCGGTAGCTGTCGTATCTCTGATCAGGAATCGTGATCGCCTGAAAAGCAAAAAGTCCGTTGGGCTTGAGAAGATTTGAGCACTGCTGAAAATAAGTCGGGAGATACTGATGGCCCACCGCCTCGATCCTCTCAAGTGACACTAGCGTGTCATCCACACCGTTCAGGTCTCGATAATCCTTGCTCAATAATTCAATCTGACCATCTAAACCTTCGGATTGAATCCGCTCCTTGGCATAGCGATGTTGCTCGGCCGAAATGGTAGTCGTGGTGATCCGGCAGCCATAATTCTTTGCGGCATGGATTGAAAAGCCGCCCCAACCGGTTCCAATTTCAAGTAGGTGATCCTGTTCACTAAGATCTAACTTTCGGCAGAGCCGGTCGTACTTTTCAACGGACGCATCCCGCATCGTAGCCGACTCATCATTGAATACCCCGCTTGAATAAGTCATCGTCTCATCGAGGAACAACTCATAGAAATCGTTAGACAAGTCGTAGTGTGCCGCAATGTTTCTTCGACTGCCCGTCTTACTATTCCGGTTGAGCCGATGAGATACTCGCCTAGCCAAGGTAAGTACATTTTCAACGATGCCTCCCAAGCGACTTGAAGACTCTAGATTCCTCGAAAACAGTTGGATCAGTTCGGTAAGATGACTTCACGCCCATCCACCGTCGCTGTAGGACTCACCGGCGCCCATGCTCCCGCCCGTCGCCACAGCACGATAAAACTTTGCATCGTGTACGTTGATGGTTACTTGCAAATCCGCGTTCGTGTCGCCAAATTCGGCCACTCCACCCGCATCACGGATCACCAAAGATCCACCATGGATGGACTGGAGGCGAGCGAAAACAATCCGCCTGAACAAGCTGGAGATTATTGACGGACCGGCGAGTCGGAGGTCGGTAAAGTGGGGGAGCTCAAGGCTGATTCCCGATTCGCTTCCGTTTGCAGTTGAGGGTGAGGGTAAAACTGACATTTCTTCATCCAAAGTCGAAAAGCCTGGGCATAAATTGCCCCCAAAATTTGCAATGTTGCCACCGGATAGCGACAAACATTACGGAACAATTGTTGATCACTCATGGGTACACGCTGCAGATTCAAATCCGCGTGAAAAATTCTCTTTCCCTGCCGGACGGAGCCGATAGATAAACTCAACACCTCGGAGGGTGTCGGTATTTTCCAGTGATACTCAGCGTCCATTCCCATGAAGGGTGAGACATGAAAATCCTTGGGATGTGCGTAGCGACTGTTGCTGCCATCCACCCGATTGCCATCCCATAGAACGTACGTATGTTTCTGATTCCAGGGAGTATTCGTGACTTCTGCAATCATCGCTCGAATTCTTTCATCTTCATCAAAACAGTAGAAGATGTTCAACGGACTGAAAAACAATCCAAAGTGACGAAATTGAGTCAAAAGCCGAATCGGACCACTCAACTCCATCTCAGTCTCCTGCTGTAGTTTCTCCCTTACGGATGCATCGAGCCCTGTTTTCAAATCGCCGAAGTGATCCTCGCGCCGAAAACTGATGGGCGCGAATCGACCTCCACTCAACAAGCGACACTTGCTCAATACCTGATCCAGCTCAGAAAGATCAAAGTAGGCCCAAGACGAAGAGTACTGGAATTGGTGCTCCGGATCTTCTCTACGATGCCTTACATGACCACGGTAAAGGCAACTATGCATCGACAGTTCCTTTGTGTTCCGAGACCATCTCTGCTGAAGACGCCCAATTCTCCTCAGGTGCCAGTGGAGAGGCATTACCAATCGCATCGAATGGGAGCCTATTGGACTGCTTGCTCCCCTCACGATTCACGGTGGCGACGGGTCGAGCCAAGTCATCCAAAGACAACCCAAACTGTTTTCCCACAGCAAGCGCACTCTTGAGTCCATCTTCGTGAAAACCGTACCCCCAATAAGCTCCACAGAAACTCAATCCACGCTTCCCACTCACTGAGGCATGCCGCAGCTGAGCTTCAATGGAATCGAGTGTAAAAGCGGGATGTGTGAAGCTGAACTCCCTCAGAATGCAATCTTCTCGAATCTCATCTGACGGATTCAATGTCAAGCAAAGCGGTCCATCTAAACCGAGCTGCTGCAGTCGATTCAAGTCATACGTGACGCTCACGCATGCAGTTTTCTGTCGAGGTATGTGATAATTCCAACTGGCCCAAGCTGACTGACGCTTGGGCAAACAGGATGGATCCGTGTGAAGAATCGCGCGATTTGCTTGATAGGGAAAACACTCGAGGATTGCTCGCTCTTCATCACTGGCATCCGATAATACTTTCAATGCCTGGTCCGCATGACAAGCGAAGATGACGTGATCAAATCGCTGCGGAGATCGACCAGCAATCTCCACCTCCACCTCCAGCTGCCCTGTACTGGTCTCAATGCGTCTCACGGTTTCAGCAGAGCAATTGAGGTGGACTCTTTCAGAGATGTCCTGAACCAACGGTTCAACATAGCGTCGTGATCGCCCCGAAACTGTTTTCCACTGCGGCCTATCGCGAATCTGCAGCAGTCCATGATTCTTGAAGAAACCAAGAATAAACTTAGCAGGGAATAACTCCAGACACGCAGGATCCGCTGACCAGATAGCAGCCGACATAGGCAACAGATACTTCTCACGAAACATCGTGCCCATGCCAATTTCGTCCAGAAATTCACCCAGCAACTGCCGGTCGTCTCCATCATCGCAATAGAGAGTCGCGAGGCGATTGAACCTGACGATCTGAGCCAGCATTCGATAAAAAGAAGGACTCACGAGATTGCTGCGTTGAGCAAATAGACCGTTCAGTGAGCTCCCCTGATATTCCAACCCCGATTGCTGACACCGAACACTCAGACTCATATCACTGTCTTGAGTCTCGACATCGAGCAGAGAAAACATTCGACAGAGGTTGGGGTAGGTGCGTTCATTCAACACCATAAAAGCAACATCAGCATCGACCTGTTGCCCGTAAGCCTCCACCGAAATCGTGTGAGCATGTCCACCTAAACGATTATCCGATTCAAATAGATCGACTTGATGCTCGACTGCCATCAAACGTGCAATCGCATTTCCGCTAATTCCCGATCCGATAATCGCTATTCGCATCTCAGAACCGACACCTTCCAACTTTCAACCACTACACATCCTGTGAGGAATCCCAATCCAACCGGTTTCCTGTATTCAGGAGGGAGGCGGGTCTAAACACTTCATGAGGACCACAGGCGGGCAAAACGGCCCACCGCACGCGCTAGCCAACATCATTGCTTCGCCGTCGGTGAACTTTCCGGAAGCGGAAAACTACACGCCAAATTCAGGCGATCTCAGCAAAATCGATCCGGCTAATCTCTTCGAATCATGCTGATTTGAGCATAACTTGACCAAGAACATGCTAGAAAACCGGCAAGTAGCAGATTTTTACGGTTAATCTGCTTTATTTTCTGCGAGCGCGGGAACGGTAAGAGAACTGGAGGGATGCCACTGAATCCACTCGTGAATCCAATCCCGCTTGGATGCGAATTCACGTATGGCCCGCCAGAAATTCGTACTCAGCAGACGCCTCCCCCTTTGTTTGTCACACCTCGGGGGAAAACCCTCCTACAATGTCCTCAAAATCATCGGACTTCGAGAAGGATTCCATATGGCCCCTAAAGGCCCAAGCCTCGGCAAGTAAGCAAATCGTCTCTTTCAACGTTTAGCCACCTGCTATTTCAGGTTTACCCCAAGAATCTGAAGCCACATCACCATGATAAAACCAGAACGATTGATCGCTTTGATGATCCTATTGGGGGTCACAGAATTCAATCCAAAACTGTCTGCAGTAGATTTTAGGAAAGCTGTCCAGCCAATCCTCGCCGATCGATGCATCACCTGCCACAACTCCGAGGATCGGGAAGGCGAACTGGATTTGAGCCACTGGACAAACCAAAGCGATCTAATTCCTGACACAGAGATACTCGAACAAATTCGCTGGCAACTGAAAACAAGAGAGATGCCCCCGGCCAGTGCACCACCACTCACCGAACCACAACGGAAAGCGATCCTAGAATGGATCGATGAGACAGAAAACGAAATCGCTTTACAGCAAGCTGGCGATCCGGGCCCCGTCGTGGTGAGGAGACTTTCTAACCACGAATACAACTACACCATTCGAGACCTGACTGGACTCAGCGACGTCGATCCCACCCGCGAATTCCCCGTCGATGGTGCCGCCGGTGAAGGATTCACCAATGTTGGATCAGCACTGGTCATGTCTCCGGGTCTTCTGAACAAGTATCTCGATGCTGCTAAAGATGTGGCATCTCGTGCTGTGTTTTTACCCGAAGGGATCCGATTCTCTGAAAGTACATCTCGAACGGACTGGGCGCAAGAAGAAATTGATGCCATACGCAATCTCTATGGTCGCTACACAGCAGCCGGGGGATCTCAATCACAGAACTTGCAAGGTGTTCAATTCGATACTGTCGATGCTGGAGTCATCCCTTTAAAGGACTACTTCATCGAAATACTGGAATCGAATCCAGATGCCAAGAAACCCGCGAAGGAAAAATCAACTCACGAGATCCATGCTCGACTAAGTGAAAAATACCTTCAACAACTGCGTTCAGCTGCCCACGACAGAAATCCATCGATCCTTGTTGCTGATTTCCAACAGCAGCTCAGTCAGTCAACCGTTACCGAGATGGACGCGATATTGGATTGGATCGCGCGATGGCAACAATCCCTCTGGCACTTTGCAAAAGTGGGACACATAGGAAAAAGGGATAGCCCCGGCCGTTGGCAGAATGCGGTGTCTCCATTTGCAACTCAACAGCGTCTTCTCGTGGATTTATCAAGCCAGCTTAGCGATCAAGAGAACAGGACTACGTTATATCTTGCAGTTCACAGTGCAGGCGACGGTACTCGTGGCGATGAAGTCGTCTGGAACGATGCAAAGATCGTCACGAAGAATAAGCTTGAGATACCACTAGATCGATCAGAAAAGATCTTTCAACTCGCAACGGAAATCAGCCATCAGCACTTGAGTCAGACCCATCGCTATCTTGCTCTAATCGAAAAACATCTTGATGAAACTGAAGAGACACTCCAAGCAAGCATCCAGCAAGCGGGCTTGGACTCAAGGGTTGCATTGGTTTGGATAAAGCTATTGCAACTGACTACTCTTCCGAAAAAACCTACAGGTCATCTCCTAGAAAAAGTTTCAAACGTGGGCGGCTACAAGGAAATTCGTGGTTGGGGAAAAGAGCTCCCCACTCTCCTTGCCAACCATTCTCAGGAAGACCTGAGCTTCTCCACCCTGCGTGTACCCGCTCGCGGAGTCACCGTGCACCCGACACCGGAGATCGATGCCATCGTGGATTGGCAAAGTCCCCAGGACGGAATCATGAAAATCGATGGATGGGTCGCCGATGTGGATTCTGTCTGTGGTAACGGCATCGAATGGGCCGTTCATTGGTTTCATCGCCATGGCATGACGGAACTTTCCAGAGGATCCATTGCGAATGGCGATCGAGAGACGTTTTCAATCGAAGAACCTCTACAGATTCAACGTGGTGACCTGGTTCGACTCATCATCTCCCCCAAGGATAAGAGTCATGTTTGCGACACCACGCAAATCGAATTAAAGATCCAGGGCTTAAGTGCAAGCGACCCGAAGTGGACACTGTCTTCTGAAATCGTGGACAGAATCCATGAAGGCAATCCTCTCTCGGATCACTATGGAAATGCAGACGTCTGGCATTTTTGCCGAAGCGATAGCGAAAGTAAGGATTCAGCCGTTTCAGTTATCCATCCTTCTTCACGGATCGCCTCTTACCTTCAGCCGAATGGCGAGAATCGGCAGGAAGAACTCAGGGAGATTACCGATTCGCTTCTAAAACCGAAAAATCCCTCTGACACGATAACAGCCAATCATCTGAAGAGCCTCGCTGGACCGTTTCCATGGTTGCAACTTGCATCGCAGGAAGTCGTCTCATCAAACCCCTCTACCGCATTAAAACAAAGATCCCCGTCAGTGCGGAAGTATAGGATTCCCTCTGAAATCGCAGAAACGGCTCAATTTACAGCCACCGTTTCACTCGAAACCAATTCTGAGAATGAGGGTAGCGTCCAAGTCGAGGCCGACACCGTCCCCATCATTGCACAGACTCAACTACGGCCCGGTAATCTGGTACCCCTTGCACAAACCGCTGGCACAAGCTGGACAGAAAACCAGAGGACCGTTGTCACCAGTCGGCCCATTCTTATTCACCCCAATGGACCAGCACAGGATCGGATGGAATCGACCATCAGTGATTTTCGTAAGCTTTTTCCAGCAGCACTTTGCTACAGCCGAATCGTCCCCATCGATGAGGTCGTTACCCTAACTCTTATGTATCGCGAAGACGATGTTCTTCAGGAATTGATGCTCTCGGAAGCCGAGACCCATGAATTAGAACGCCACTGGAACCGTCTTGAGTTCATTAGCCGACATGCCTACAAACAACGTGATGCCTATGAACAGTTGTGGCAATACGCAACTCAGGATGCTGACCCCAGCGCCTTTGAGGTGATGAGAGACCCAATCTATCAAGCAGTGGATCAGTTCGAGGAGGACTTGGCTAGATTCGAGCCTCTGCAGCTCACAGCTGTGATTGAACTGACAGACAGCATTTGGCGGCGATCGCGAAAACCCTCCGAGGAGGAAGAACTCCGTGACCTGTACTCCAGATTTAGGACCCAAGATCTGGATCACGAAGCCGCTCTCCGACAACTGCTCACCAGACTGTTAATGGCTCCGGATTTCTTATATCGAGTCGAAGAAGGTAGCCAAGACCACACTCGTTCAACCTCAGAAAACAATGCGAACAGCAGTCCTCGCTCGTTTCAGATTCGAAAACTCTCAGATTGGGAACTTGCGAGCCGCTTGAGTTATTTTCTTTGGTCATCCTGCCCCGATGAAGCTCTTCATCAGCTTGCAGAATCGAATCGTCTAAGTGCTCCAGAACAATTAAAGACTCAGGTCCGCCGTATGCTGAGCGATACCAAGGCAAAACGTCTAGCAACGGAATTCGGCTGTCAGTGGCTCGGAGTACGAAACCTCGCTACATCAAACGAGAAAAGTGAAAGACACTTCCCAAATTTCTCGGATCTGAAAGGGGACATGCAGGAAGAGGTCATTCGATTCTGGACCTATCTGCTACAGAATCAGCGATCCCCTCTCGAGTTAATCCAGTCCGACACCACGTTCGTCAATCAGGCGTTGGCTGACCATTACGATCTTACGGTCTCGAATTCGGGTTGGCATCAAATTGAGGGGCTAGAATCTTCTGGGCGTGGGGGTGCGTTAGCGTTTGCAGCAACACTCAGTCAATACAGTGGCGCCTCCCGAACCAGCCCGATCCTTCGGGGCAATTGGATCAGCGAGACTCTTCTCGGAGAACGTTTACCTAAACCTCCTAAAGACGTTCCGGTTTTGCCAGAAACTGCTCCGGATGGACTCACCGAACGTGAGCTGATTGAGAAACACAGTAGTGATCAAAACTGCGCAAGGTGCCACGAGAAAATTGATCCTTACGGCTTCGCTCTGGAGGCTTTTGATGCGATAGGGAGATATCGGAAGAATCAGAACACACAGACCGTACTGCCAAGTGGTGAAAACATCACTGGCTTAAATGGCCTTCAGGATTACTTAGTGAATCATCGATCTGAAGATTTCTTGAGGCAGTTTGCAAAGAAACTGCTCGGTTACGCTCTGGGTCGAAGTACGCAGCTATCCGACCGACCCTTGATCGAGAAGATTGTCAATCAATTGAAGTCCTCTAGAGAAAATAGTATTGAGGATGCAATTGTGATCATTGTTCAAAGTCAACCCTTTACTCATATCCGAACAGTTTCCACCAGCGCAGCTTCTCCACAGGATACAAACCCATGATTAAGCATTCCTTTTCGAGACGTTCGATGCTGCACGGCCTCGGTGTGACCATGGCCTTACCCTGGCTAGAGTCAACCAAGGTCTGGGGGGATTTGGACAACTCCCACTCAGACTCTAGCGAGGCCCCTGTCAGACTTGGTGTTATTTTTTCGGGAAATGGTTTTCACTCGAAAGAATGGTGGGCGAAAGGCACGGGGGAAGGAATGCAGTTGGGTCGAGTCCTGCAACCGCTGCAGGCGCATCGTGAAAAAATGACCTTCATTAGTGGGCTGTATCATGAGGAGGCGAGAAAGGGGAATATCCACAGTTCGCAAACGGGCAATGTATTATCGGGAGCTCCCATCTCATCAGGTGGGGTCATTCGATCGGGAACAAGTTTTGATCAATTGATTGCCAAGAGCTATGGAAAATCCACTCGAGTTCCAAGCCTCGTGTTGGGTTGTGAACGATCAAATCCGTCCGTCCACAAGAACTACTCCATGCTCTACAGCTCTCACATTTCGTGGACGTCACCTACCACACCCACTCCATTGGAAATCTACCCCGCGCTCGCTTTCGATCGACTCTTCAAAGATAAAGCTACACCTGCTGACCAGAGTGTTCTGGATGCAGTATACGAAGATGCTAAAAACCTTCGCCTAAAAGTCAGTGCCGCGGACCGGCAAAAGCTTGATGAATATTTGAATTCAGTACGGGAAGTGGAAACGCGTATCCAAAACGCTAGAACAAGGGGTGAACTACAGGGCTGGCGTCCCACAATCGAGAAAGCCAATATTCAGCGGCCTGCCGATGGTGTACCGCAAGATATTGCTGAGCACATGAAGCTCATGTGCGACATCATGGTCCTTGGTTTCCAAACCGATACGACTCGCGTCACCACCTTAAAATTGAACAATGATCACAGCGCACTGAGATTCCCCAATCTCCCCTCCGTGCAGCAACCAGGCAATGGAATCGACTACATGATCCATCATCTGCTTTCGCACTCAGATGGCGAAGACTGGCTTAAGGTGAACCAATTCTTCATGGAGCAGATCGCCTACATCGCTAACAGGCTGGACAGTATCCAAGAGGGCTCTCGCACCCTGCTTGATAACACCATGTTACTGAGTTGCTCCAGTATGATGGCGGGAGCAAGGCACGATAATGATCAGCTACCAATTTTGCTATTGGGACGAGCAGGAAATCAGATTCAAGGCGGCAAGGTACTCGATTACCGAACAGGAGCTGACCGACAGCTATGCCGTCTATTCATGTCAATGATGGAGAAAATGGAGGTCAAGCTGGATCGATTCGGTGATGCGAATCATAAGCTTGAAGAGGTTTAATTCTACATCATTTTTTTAATCCTTTCTTTTCTACTCACGGATCAATATTGAGGGCGTCGCGAGGATGAAACACACAACCATCACCTGGTTGACTCTATTGATCACCGCAGTTTGCTCAATCGAAGTCGAAAGCTTCTCTGCATTTGGATCCGAGCCACAAAACAGAGACAGTCATCAATCGAATCCTCAACCCAATTCATCTGAAAAGAACCCCAACCTCATTCTGATCATGACGGATGATCAGGGTTATTGGGATACCAGCATCTCGGGTAATCCTCATCTGAAAACCCCAGCGATGGACAGAATCGCGAATGAAGGGATTCAACTTCGGCGTTACTATGCTGCACCGGTATGCGCGCCGACCCGAGCTGGCCTGATGACCGGTCGACATTACCTCAGGACCGGCTTGTACAACACGCGATTTGGTGGCGATACACTCGGTGCTGAAGAAGTTACGGTCGCCGAGATTTTGAAGAGCGTCGGATACCGGACAGGATTGTTTGGTAAATGGCATTTGGGTAAGTATCCCGGGTACCAGCCGCA
>JAAXIK010000037.1 GCA_012270385.1 Rubripirellula sp.
ACTGCTGACTGATCAACAACATCATAATCTTGCAGTGCCTCAATTGGGGCCAGGCAAAGATCCTGTGAGTGGACTCGATTTCGGGCGCTTTGGGATCACCGGTGCTCCCTCTGATTTATTCAAGTTTCGTACCCCTGCCCTCCGGAATGTTACAGCGACCGGTCCATGGATGCACAACGGCGCGTACTCGGATCTGGAGGATGTCATTCGGCATCACGTGGATCCAGAAGATTCACTCGATGACTATGATCCTTATCAACAGCTCTTTCAAAGTGATCTTTGGGATCTCGTGGTTCAAGATGAAGATCTTGATGAGTGGATGTTGGAAAGCTTTGAGGAGGATCTTGAGTCCGATGATAGAGAGGAAGACGAGGAGGATGAGGACGACGATCAAAATCGAAGCCTCTCACCGAAACAAATCCGTTTGTTAATCGCATTTCTGGACAGCTTAACCGCCCCCGATCTGCAGGAACGATTGCTCTGGGTTGTTCCATCTTCTGTTCCTAGCGGACTGCTCGAAGATGGGATTCCAGAAGTGGATTGAGAAAATGTTTCGGTAGCTGTAGGGTGAGTCTCAGCCAGCGTGATGCGTTTATTTCGCGCTGGTTGACTCATCCTTGAGTCCATCCATTTTACTGGCCGTTACACCTTTTGGTGCTTTCGGCCAAGGAGTCTCACCGGGTGCCCATTCCGTCGGCTGCTTGGACCGGATCTCATCAACCTTTGTACTCAACCACTCCGGTATTTCGTCCTGTTCATTGAAGCAATAAACGTAATGTAGTGGAGGATCCATCAGCAAAGGTTTATCACCCAAGGGGGGTCTTTCTTGTCCCACAGCGTTGAGCCTGGCGGTAAGTCGTCTGACCACGTTTGGATGCTCGGAGGCGACGTCCTTGGTTTCGTAGGGATCCGATTTCATATTGTAGAGAGCATCACCCATCAATTTAAAGCGACCACGTCTCAGTGTGGGGACTCGCACACTTCCGGTCACATCAAAAACAATCTCCTTTCGTGAACTTTTCGCTGTTCCAAACAGCATTGAGGTCATATCAATCCCATCAATCGGTCGCTCCTGCTGATGTTTGCCACCCGCCAGTGAGATGAAGGTTGGGAAAAAGTCAGAGATAAACATGAGACCATCTTTGGTCGTCGATGGTGAGGTAAAGCCCGGCCAACGAAGAATTGCGGGTTGCCGTACTCCTCCTTCAAACGTTGTATTTTTCGTCCCGCGATAGGGGTGACTCATTTCTTCGAGAACCGGTCCATTATCATTAGTGAAGATAAACAGAGTATTGTCTCGCAACCCGCTGTCGTTGATTGCAGCGTCAATTTTCCCTACCGCTTGATCGAGATTTTGGAGCATTGCATCTCGAATGGCCAGAGGATCGTTGGTGTCGCCTTCGAAGCCTGGCGGAGGATTAAGAGGTCCATGCACAGCGTTGAACGCAACATAGAGAAAAAATGGCTGCTCGTTTTCTTTACGGCTCGTGATCAATTCGACAGCCTCCTCCGCAATCAGATCTGTCGCATATCCCGTTTCGTCTACAGGACTCTGATTCCTGTGCCAATCATAGACAGCAAAACGCGCCGGTGCATTGTGTACGATCGTTTTGTTGTAGTAATCGATGCCCCACGCGTAATGTCCGTACTGGTAATCAAAGCCCTGCCCCATCGGCAGGTGCTCAGGTAACCATTCTCCAAGGTGCCATTTACCCAAGATTGCTGTGTAATAACCCGCTTCTCTCAGGGCCTCTGCAATGGTCCGCTCACTAGTGTCCAACGCGTGGATTCGGCGAGTTGCCTCACCTCGTTCATTAAAGGCTAGTTGAAGACCAAGTTTTTCGAGATAACTCGGCTTTCCAAAATCCTCCGAGCGCCAATCGCTCCATGTTCTGAAAGCATATCTGCCCGTAAGAAAAGCCGCGCGAGTGGGAGCGCAAACGCTGTGCGTGTAAAACTCATTCAATCGCATTCCTTCTTGAGCTAACCTACTGAGGTTGGGACTCAATTCAGCTTTGCCACCATTGAAGCTTGGTTGGTTCCAGCCCATGTCATCCGCGAGAATAAAAACAATGTTTGGACGTTGACCGGCAGGTGAACGCTTGCCAGTTTTCTGTTTCGCATCGGTTTTTATGGGACTGCAAAAAACAAACAGCAATCCAGCAAGTAAGAGTTCAAAACCGGGGTAGTAAGCAATCTTATTCATCGAGAGGCTCTGAATGCTATCACTGGTTCATCCGTCGAAATTACGTATTTCGCTTTCAGAACATGGAGTGGGTCAGCGGATTTGGACTGGGCCGTATGGGCTGATCACCTTGGAGACAGCGATTGGGAAGGGACTGGCGGAGAATCAATAGAGATAGATTGTTGAGAACAACTCTTACAAGCTCTACCATTGATGGAACAAAGTATAGTCGCTTCAAATCCAATGGGGAAACGCGATATGGATACACTTTGACCGGTTGGCTTTTATGGTTTTTTGAATTCTCGCATGATTCACTTGGTTTTCTTTCTACGAGTTGGCTCCGGTTGTGCTACTTTTTTCCGGATGCCTATCTACTATTTCTCTGAAATGAAGTCACTCGCTCAGATAACAAGATGCCGCACGATCCTTACTATCAACGACCCACTCCTGAGCCCGTAGTTAGCAATCTTGGGATCATAGTGGTTGCCGTTGCTAGTTTTGTTGCTTTAGCTTGCTTGGTGATGCTTGTTCTCGGTGTGGATCTTTTTACGAGTAAAAGGCAAGCTCAGCTTCAGGAGAAAGAAGAGGTGCGTGCGGCAGTCGAAGCGCCTCCGCCTACCGACCAGAGTGTCGAACACTTCGGTTACACCTTCAAGTTACCCGTCGATTATGCCAAGGTTTCCGAAGAGACAGGTGAAGAGGGACAGACCGTCATTCGTTATTCAGGAGAGGATGGTTGCCATTTTATCTTCGCATTGTTAACGGATCCGGCATGGGATCGCTTTACAAGTCCACCTGCAGTGTATGACGAAGCGGTAGTGCCAAATATCCAAGGTCTAGATGAGGCACTCGGTTCAGAATTAATCGCTCAGCGAATTGGCGTACAGGGGATGCCAGCTTCGTTATTTCAATTTTATGAACGCGAAACTTTTCGAGGTATCGACTTTACCTACTTACTTGTTGCCATGCACCGCGGCAACAAGGTGATGATGAAATTCGGTGGAAAGTACAATCGGTATAAAGAGGATGTTGAATTTGTAAACATGCCAGAACATTGGCGAGAGTATTTGCTAACCCTAACGCCGCCCCTTTGAGGCGGGTGTAAGGTTGGTGCTTCGAATCTCCACTCATCCACTCCCAATCGCCTGGTGTGGATATTCCATCCATCAGGTATCGACCTTTAAGAGCCTGGCTCTTTCCCGTCCTTCCATGGCCCGGCGAGTTTCATGTAATCCGGTTCTTCTAGGGTGCTTCCTCGATCACCCGCAGCCCAGCCTTTGATGTGCATGGGTTTATCGCGTCGCTTCGATCTCGCTTCCCAGGACTTTGCCCATTGTGAGTCACCATCCTTGATGGTTAGAGTTTGGTCATCAAAATGAAATACTTTCCCTTCACGGTAACTCTTCGCTCCCAGAATTACCGTTGTGATTGCGGCAGCTCCGAGTTCTGGGTCGTTGTTGCAGAGCGAGGGGTCATCGGACACCATCGCATCGATCCAATTTTTGAAATGGCTTAGGGTGGTATCTTCAACCGATTCGGTCGCGATGCGTTCTTCTTTCAGCTGGCTATTACGCGTTACCTGTGGTCGCTCTGGAATGAAGTCAAAGCCATCAAATTGCTCGCCAGTGCCGAGCACAAATGAGCCGTGATGTCCTCGAATCAATTGTCGGATGGGGGTGTTTTGGCATGCCATCGTTGCGGTCACCAAACCCTGTACACCTTCTGGAAATTCAGCCGCGACAGTTGCGACGTCGGGTACGTCCCTTCCGGCGTATTCGAGGTATAACCCGCCCGCGCCGACCACCCTGCCCGGAAATCGCAAGCCTGTGCCTTTCAGCATGGTAGTGGTTCGGTGGACAAATAAATCGGTAAACATGCCTGAGCCATACGGCCAAAATCGTCTCCATTGGCGATAGATAGCACGGTCGAAATCCTCGTATTCAGCAAGCCCCTCTTCCACCCCTAGCCACGTT
>JAAXIK010000431.1:0-2591 GCA_012270385.1 Rubripirellula sp.
TGATATCACCGTCTGTACTTGGGAAAAGTTTGTGGACCTTTCCGATGATGATTTCACGCTGTTCGGAGTTGGGTTTTCCAAGTCGCAGCATGGCCAAGCCCTGTGCGCGGAACCAGCCCAGTTGTTGTTGACGCGTGAGTTTAGATAGATCAAGAGCATTCAAACTCTCGACCACTGTGCTTTGTAGTTCGGGTTCGCCAACTCGAGCCAACGCGACCGCGCCAGTGATACGGATTTGAGCCGAATCGGACTGTAGCACCTGAGTGGACCAACTCTCGGTGGGTTGGGATTCTAAGGCAACGCGAGCCGCAGCTCTCAGGAAACGATCTTCAGATCCTAGGCTTTCCAAGCCAAGTGATACCGCTCGAGTTAACTCGGCGCCGTTCATTTCTTTGCCGTGGAATTTTTCCAGTGCTTTGCGTTGCGCTCTTGCGACGAGTGTGGCCTCTGAAAGAGTCGGTTTCGGCATCGGAGCAGTGGACTCGTCGCCCGTGTATCGAATGCGGTACAAGGCAGACTTAGTACCTCGACCCCCAATCGTGAAATAGAAATGACCATCCTGACCCACAATCGCATCGGTAACCGGTAGGGGAGCACCTGTCGCAAACGGCTCACTGGTGCCGCGATATCCTGCACCGTTGGGTTCCATGTGAATGGCGTAAATGGTGCCAAAAGTCCAATCCAAAGCATAAATCGCATTTTGGTATTTGCTTGGGAATTTAGCGCCTGTTCCCGAAGCGACGCCGGTTGGTGATCCGGGGCCAATCTCCACCACGGGTGGTAAGCTGTCTTCGTAGTAGGTGGGCCATTTTCCCGTTCCACTTCGCCATCCATAGTCACCACCACTGACCACTTGGCAAATACGAGTTGGGCGGTACCAAGGCGAACCCATGTCCCATTCCATGTCAGCATCGTAGGTGAAGAGATCGCCCAGAGAATTCAAAGCAATGTCATACTGGTTGCGAAAACCAATGCAGACTAATTCTTGTTCGAGTGTTTTGGGGTCGAGTCGGGTTACCCAACCGCCGGGTGCAAGCCGGCCTCTTGCGTGCCCGTTTGCGTCCCACATTCTCGGAAGTAATAGATCCTCTTGCCAATTGCTGACCGTCGAGCCGGTCAGGGGACCAAGTGGGGCATGATTCCCTCCATCCATGTAGATGCCTTGACCATCCTCCGTAAGAATCACGGCATGATTACCATGTTCCCCACCACCGGTTTGGCTCGGCACAACACTCGCTGTATCCAGCTTTCCGTCTCCATCCGTGTCGGTAACGCGGTAAAGGTTGCCGCCGTTTTTATGGAACCAGAGAGAATCAAAGGCCCACAATAAACCTTGGGCGCCACTGAGTTTCTCTTTTTTTCCAGGGTAGTTCACTTCGATTGGCTCAATCATTGCGGAAGGGCCGTCGTTCGATTCTTTGACTTCAATCAGCACAGCTCCCTTGCCTGCTTGATCACAGGCGATCAACCTCCCATCACCCATGGTGGAAAGTGCTACCCAAGAACCGTGTTGTGCCGCATCCACTTCGTGAACCAGTTCCGCAGTGAACCCCTCGGGTAATACAATGTCTTCTGCTGCGATCACTCCAGCGCCTCCGCTACGGCTTCCACCTTTTCCCGGAATGCCCCAAGGTCCAGCGCCGAATCGATTCACCTTGGTCAGCTTTCCGGACCAATTGTCTCCCGCTTGGTTGGTGGTAAACCATTTTGCTGAAGGCGCTTTGCTCGATGAACTCCATGTCTCGTCGGAAATGATCGTGGTCTTTTTCTTGTTTCCATGATCAATCACTAATTTGAAAACGAAAGCGGCAACTCCGCCATCATTCTGTGCTCGAACAGCGATTGTGTTTTGGCCGGTAGCCACCAGTTTGGTGACATCCGCCAGTAACGGACTCTCCCATGCATTTGAGGTGTGGACTTCTTTACCATTCATCCATAACTGCATGCGGTTGTCGCAGGTGGTATAAAGCTTCGCTGATTGAACGGGGCCAGCGATTTCGAGGTCCTTTCGCAGGTAGATTACCTGCCCATCTGAAGACCCCTTTGCGTCCCAGATCCAATGAGGAGCGGGGGTTTGAGAAACCCAATCAATCTCTTTGATGGATTTAGCCTGAGCTTGGGCCGTTTGTGGTTTTGCAGCCAGAAGGATTAGGCCGAGAGAAAATAAACAGCCGTATACAATACTTTTCATAGTTCTTTAGTTCTAAAAACTGTCAATCCGGATCGCTTGTTGGTGATGAAGTTGAGCAGGCAAAGAGTGCTTCCGAGTCTCGCAGCGTTTCATTGTGTTGACGCATGATCGAGTGCGAGCAACAAACGCGGAAAGTTTCCTCGCCGCATCGTCACATCCTTGCTGTATACTAGTTTAGACGCTTTATGGGCTCCATTCACCCCATGTTGGAGTAATTGGATGCATGCGGGCAAATTTCCTCCGTTGAATGAGTACGAATCGTCCTTGAGCATGGAGGGCAGATCCCAAGTTAAGCATTGGGATCGAACGATAGGGAACTGCGGACTGTTATGGATGAATCAGCGCCGGATCATGATGCGCAGCTTTACGAGGCCGCGCGGTCCGCTTCGTCTAATTCCTT
>JAAXIK010000431.1:2601-4144 GCA_012270385.1 Rubripirellula sp.
CAACATTCGAGGAACGTTTACTCGCCGCATAGTAACATCCTTGATGTATACTATTTTTTACTCTTTATTGTCTCCATTCACCCCAGGTTGGAGTAATTGGATGCACGCGGGCAAATTTCCTCGGCTGCACGAGAGTAGGCCAGCATTGAGCACGGAGGGCGGATCCCAAGTTGAACTCGGGATCGAACGATAGGGAAATTCGGACTGTTATTGATGAATCGGCGACAAATCATGATGAGCAGCTTTACGACTCCGCGCGGTCATCTTCGTCTAATTCCTTGGTTCGTCCCGCAGTTAGCTTTGTGGATAATGGCGTCGACCTGTCTTGCAGCAGAACCGGTCAAACAGTCGGACCGACCTCTGACCTTCGAAAAAGATGTACGTCCAATCCTGAAGCAGCACTGCTTTCACTGTCACGGTGAGGCGGGAGTCATGGAAGCGAATTTGGACGTTCGTCTACGACATTTCTTGCTGGAGGGAGGGGATTCCGGCGCAGCGATTCTACCTGGTGATGCAGCGCACTCACCGCTGCTGGAGAGAATCGAGTCGGGGGAAATGCCACCGGGCGAAGAGATGGTTTCGGTCGACGAGATAGCCATCATCAATCAATGGTTAAATCTCGGCGCACAAACGGCGCGACCGGTGCCGGAGACTTTGGACGAGGGAGACTACTTCACACAGGAGGAACGGAGCTTCTGGGCCTTCCAACCGATTCGGCGACCGGAGATACCCTCGGTTGAGATATTCGGAACCGGAGAGGTGAAAGACCAACTTAAAAAGGTATGTAATCCAATCGACCTATTTATATTGCGTGGACTAAAGCAGAAAGAACTCTCTTTTTCGGATAAGGCAGATCCTGTAACGATGGTTCGCAGGTTGTCCTTCGATTTATTGGGATTACCACCCTCAAGAGAGATGGTGCAGAGGTATCTCGAAGATGACCGGCCAGGAGCGTATGGGAGACTGGTAGGTCGTTTGTTAAGCTCTCCGGAGTACGGTGAACGCTGGGGGCGTCACTGGCTGGATGTGGCCGGGTACGCGGATTCGGATGGCTACACGGAAAAAGATATTGAACGAGAGTTTGCTTATTTCTACCGAGATTATGTGATTGAAAGTTTCAATTCGGATAAGCCGGTTGATGATTTCGTGCGCGAACAGATCGCTGGTGATGAATTGGTAAGCCAATCTCTCAATGAGGATCTACATCCTGAATCTATCGCTAAGCTCGCTGCTACCGGTTTTCTTCGAATGGCACCGGATGGCACCTCCAGCGGAGGAGTGGATCGGGCCGAGGCTGCGAATCAGAATATTGCCGATACGATCCAAATCATGAGTTCTGCTTTTCTTGGACTCACGGTCGGTTGTGCTCGCTGCCATGACCATCGATACGATCCTATCAGCCAAGCCGATTACTATCGAATGCGAGCGATCTTCGAACCCGCTCTGGATTGGAAACAGTGGAAAACGCCTTCTCAAAGGCGAGTTTCGCTGTATACCGAAGCCGACCAGCTCGAACGCGAGCGAGTCGATAATTGGCCAAGGA
>JAAXIK010000153.1:0-2745 GCA_012270385.1 Rubripirellula sp.
AATCTCAATCGATTACATTTCAATCTCGTAACCTTTGCGGCTCTCTCGACCCAAGAAAGTATTGGCTTCTGCATCACCAATCACTTTGCGTTCATTAGGATCCCAATTCAATTCACGTCCCAATCGGATTGCAATGTTGGCAAGGTGACAGGTTTCCAACATCCTGTTATGTGACCAAACGTCCGAAATGGGCTGCGTTCGGGATTTCATCGCGGCGATCAGGTTCGCGGTATGATTCTCGCTAACTGGTCCACCATAGACATCTTCAATCGCTCCATCGGGAAGCGGATTCTGAGCCAGATCTTCAACTGGCTTTCCAACAATCTTGCCCCGATTGACAAAGAATCTACCCTTTGTGCCTTCGAAGAGAATCCCGTTGTCACCCTCACTGGTGATGACCAGTGGAATACCCCCGGGCATGTCCGCTTGGATCTCGAACTTTGTTGGCGAATTGTATTGATCGGAGACCAACGGATTACCGCCTTTGTATTCGACAGGCAATGAGTAACTCACGGGTGTGATCTTACTCGGACCCGTCTTATCCGCTCCCAAAGCCCAAGTGGCGATATCGACGTGATGAGCACCCCAGTCGTTCATCTGGCCGCCCGAATACTCGTACCAATTACGCCATGCGTAGTGGCAGTTGGTGTAAAGCGGTACGCCACCTCCATAACCTGTACGCATTTCCGGAAGTGCTCGGTAGGGAACTTTGGGTGCAGGGCCTAACCATTGATCCCAGTCCAAGCCTTCTGGCACATCTACCACAGGAAGAACAGGTGATGCCGTTGCACCACCAATCCCACAAGTCACCTTTTTGACCTTGCCGATACGGCCATCTCGAATCAGCGCGATGGCTTGCAGGAATCTTTGGCTATTCTCCGTTCTCTGCATCGTGCCTACTTGGCAAATCTGCCCGGTTTTCTTGACGACCTTTTCAATCAACTTGCCTTCTTCGATGGTCAGGGTCAAAGGCTTTTCACAATAGACATCTTTGCCTGACAACATCGCTTCGACAGCAACTTTGGTGTGCCAGTGATCTGGGGTCGCGATCATGACGGCATCAATGTCATCTCGATCGATGATTTTTCGGTAATCCGAATATCCCTCAGCCGTTTTACCTGTCCGATCTTTCAGTCGATTGAGGTTGTGGCTCAAGACATTCGCATCCACGTCGGCAAAAGCAGCGAAGTCAGCAAACTTGATCGATTTATTGGTGATTGTCCAACCCTGATTACGCAGACCAATCGTTGCAAAAACAGGACGTTCATTAGGAGACTGCTGAGCTTCGGAGGTTGTTTGCGTTGCAGCGAAAAATCCAACTCCCGCAACAGCAGAAGATTGTTTCAAGAATCGGCGTCGATTGAGCTTGTGTGACATTTCAATCCTATAAGTAGGGTATTCGTATTGAGTTCAATTGAGATTGTATTTTTTTGTTTTCTGCTCGAACCAAGTCAGTGAGCGCTCGAGCTCCTTATGATACTCCATCGATTACTCCCCAAGGTCCTGAAAACGCTCATAGTTTTGGTTTAATGGATGAGAATTTGGATTACCGTGAATCATGGTTGATGTCCACTCTGCGAGACGCAGCCCCAAGCGTCGACAGGCTTGCTGTGGGCGATCCTCCTCCGGTGGGCCAGCAGCGATCGCTCCGTAGTGTGCCGAGAAACGTTCACCGGTGTAATCGGTTAGCCCGAATACCAAGAATCCGTAATTGATCAGGATCGACAGCAGGGACATACAGGTCCACTCCTGACCTCCTCCCCAAGCTCCTGCGGACGAAAAAACACACCCAATTTTTCCATCACGCATCCCCCAATTCTCGATGGGTTGTTCGTCCCACCACTGTTTCATTTGCCAACTAACGCAGCCGTAGTGGGTTGGCGAACCTAAAGCCATTCCTTCACACCAATCCAGATCCTCGTGATTAGCTTCCTCGATACTGCGCAACCTCACCTCGGCACCGGTCAATTGACCTGCCCCCTCCGCGATGAACTGTGCCATCTGCTTGGTATTGTCAGTGCTTGAGTGATACAGAACGAGAATTTTTGTCATTGGCAGTTCAAAATTTTTCTAGTGATCAACGGGTGCGCGATATTCAGACAACCCAATGCCAGGTGAATTGGCCACAGACAGGATTGAGTGAAGCATACAGGATGTGGTAACACAAAACGAAGCTGAGTTATGACACGGTGGGTTGTGTGCTTGATAGAGTAACCGCGAAGGGTGCAAAGAAATCATGGAGCCCTTAGAAAGAATCGCTTTCCGCGCTGCGTGACCTCGTGACCCTCTGCTTCTAGCCTTCTCTGCAAATTTTCGATACCACCCGGATACTTTGGATTGAGCTCGTATCCTTTCTTGAGAACTCTCCAATAAGGAGTGATTCTCTTTTTGCCCTGCGTCTCCATTTCGTCTGCTGCATGCGCTGCGATCCATGCAAAGATTCCGGTGGTCAATGGGCAAGCGATATCGACCTCATGTTTTTTGGCGAGTTGAGCCCTAAGATGATCAATGGTTGTGACTTGGCCTTTCCGGACTTTCCGCATCAGCTCGTCAACTTCAATGGGTGCCGGAATCACAAACCTGCCCTGCCCCCAACGTTGACTCATTGCCGGTGTGATCTCTGCCACGGTTGGATGCCCCTTCGCATCATGTAATTTCTCTTGCCAACTTCGCTTTTTCGCCGCCATCTTAAAATACCACAAAAAAAACGGACAAACAAAAAAAAATGAGAACCTAAAGAGATAG
>JAAXIK010000153.1:2755-4142 GCA_012270385.1 Rubripirellula sp.
AAACAACAAAAGTGCGCTCCTAAAGCGTTACTTTCATTTTAATCGGGGAAAGCGTCCACGCCATTTCGATAAACCACATTGTGATTTCTGATTTTAAGGCACAAAAGCGATTCCGAGTGCCAGATATTTCCGGATGTGATATGCTGTGTCCAGATTCTCGACTTCTCCCACTACTTGGAGATTCCCCATGGGCTCAGTTTTGATTGTTCTACTCGTTGGATTCCTAGTTTTTGGAGCCATCATCGTCTTCTACGTCATCGGGATATACAACAACCTGGTGAGGCTCAAAAACCGCTACGAAAACGCATTCGCACAAATTGAAGTGCAATTAAAGCGACGATACGATCTGATCCCGAATCTGGTTGAGACCGTCAAAGGATACATGTCTCACGAGAGAGAAACACTTGAGGCAGTCATTCAAGCCAGGAACCAGGCGATGTCAGGACTGCAGAACGCGGCGGCCGACCCCAGTAATGCAGCCGCAATTCAAGCTCTGGCAGGCGCCGAACAGGGACTCACCGGTGCACTCGGCCGATTGTTCGCCCTGTCTGAAGCTTACCCTGATCTCAAAGCCAATCAAAATATGGCTCAACTGACCGAAGAGATCACAACAACTGAAAATAAAGTTTCGTTTGCTAGGCAAGCCTACAACGACTCCGTTACTGAATACAACACTTACAAACAAACCTTCCCGCCTGTGGCCGTTGCAGGGACGTTCGGGCACGCCAATGACGCGACCTTACTTGAATTTGATAGTGAAGCAATCGCTGAAGCTCCTAAGGTTTCCTTTTAAATAAATGGCTACATCTTTCTATCAGCGTCAGGCCGACGCCAAGAAGAATACGTCCAAACTGGTGATTTTGTTCGTGGCTGCGGTCATCACGATCGTCGGCGCGCTGTCAGCAGTAACTTGGTATGTGACGGAAACATTTATCACACCCAGATCGGTCTTATTGGCCAATCCTGCTTGGTATAGCCGACCCTCCTTTGAATATTCGTGCTATGTGGGATTGGGCTCGGCAGTGCTCATATTCGGCGGATCCTTGTTCAAGATTTTTGAGCTTCGCCGAGGGGGAGGAAAACTGGTTGCAGAAAGCCTTGGTGGAAAACGTATTTCACCGTCGTCTGCTAAGGGCGATGAGAGGAAATTGATGAATATTGTCGAAGAGATGGCAATCGCATCAGGCGTTCCCGTACCACCGGTTTTCCTGATGAATGAAGATGGGATCAACGCTTTTGCAGCGGGATATTCCCCCAAGGATGCCGTCCTCGGTGTGACACGCGGTTGTATCTCGAAGCTAAATCGCAGCGAACTGCAAGGAGTCATAGCGCACGAATTTAGCCATATCCTGAATGGGGATATGCGGATGAACATCAAGTTGATGGG
>JAAXIK010000079.1:0-349 GCA_012270385.1 Rubripirellula sp.
TTGAAGATGAGGAACTGACCTGTAGCTACATTCGCACTCTCGCCGGTATGGTTGTTTTTACAAACCCGGCACTGATCAATGGTGTTGTGATTACACCACTTCTGGAAGAACTGAAAGCCCGTGTGGGCAATATCTCTGAGCGTGCGTGGCTGGTGGTGTCGGTCATGGATGAAATTCGCAATACGGCGGGATCCAAATCTTCGGAGAACGAGGCCGATACAACATTTGCGACGATACTCGATACAGTGAATCGGCATGAAATGAATGCCAAGTGTATTCGCATGCTTTCCGTTAAGACAGAAATCGGAGGCAAATATGAATTGATGGAACAATTTGATGAGACGCAACG
>JAAXIK010000079.1:359-4140 GCA_012270385.1 Rubripirellula sp.
CTTTATATCAAATTCTGTTTCGTCATTTTGTTTGGCTGGTGGCTGATGGTGGAATTGGCGAGTTGAGGAATATCTGCCGTGAGACCATCGCGCTACATGTGCGTGATGCGGAAGTCAAAAAAGCGCGTCAGGAGTTGGACGATGTAGGTGAAGCAATGGCCTCGCTGGTCATGCTTGCCAAGACACACAATGAGATCGATGTCGAAAGCGCGAAGAAGATTGCAGCGTGGTCAGGGATTGTGAAAAGTCTGTGTCGTGGGATCAGCAGCGACAACGCTTTCTATCAGAAAGCAATGGAGCCACTTTTTGATGAAATGTGGAATACGCTTCTTGGGCTTAGCGAGGCAATGCCTGAACAGTCTGATCTGCTGGAGCATCATCAGCTGGTTTCGCACCAGCTCCTTGCGGTGGGAAGCAAGGCACTTTTCGATGCTCCGGATTCAGCGATTAAACTCACTTATCAGGGTGCAGCACAATACCTGGCAGAAAAAGCGTGTGCGAATGCAATTTTGAGTTCTGATCCAAGTGGCGAGTCACTGCCCGGGTTCGCACCGATATCTGAGTTGGAACGCCGGGGGTTGGCTCTTGTCGAGCGATTGCGAAAGAAACCTCAGGATGGTGCCATCCAAAGTGCGATGCTTCGCGATCTGCGGCAGCTCGCCGATGATGGATTTCTTCAAGATGGTTCGATTCGCCCTGAAGATTATCGGCTCATCATGGAACGCAAGCTTGAGTCCGTTTGTTACACACTTTTGCAGCGGATTCACAATTGTCTCGAGGTGGATTGCAAGGAATTGGCAAAGAATTGGAGGCTGCTGGGAAATACAAATGAGCCGCAGACATTTGCGGATGACAGCTTCTTCGGCGAGCTTTGTGAAATTTTGGGAATGGACGAGTCCTGATTTGTTGAATTCTGTACACAAAAAATAAATATCAAACATGCCACCACAAATCGAAATCAGCTTCAACGAAAATATCAGTCATTCTGTAGGTGACGTACGGCTCAGTCGAGAAATTGCGTTATTGGACATGCTTGCTCAATTTGGAGTTGAGTCCAAAGCCGCGTCATGTGCCGTGACAGTGGTTTTTCGCACCATCTCACCATTCTTGCAGAGTATCCCTGGCTTTTTCAGTCAAGTTGATCAACAGGAACGCGCGTTGGGGTTGCGAGAATTTCTTGATCTCAATCTGTCCGTATCAAGCCCCGAACGGCCCGGTGCTGCAAGCTCTGCTTCCAGAAAGACGAGCCGACGCAGCCGTGGCGATGGTGCTTCCAGAGCAAGCACGTCCGAAACTCAGCCCAGTAATTTTTCAGATGACCCTGAAGTCTATCGGCAAATCATGGAACAGACGATGAATTCGCAGTTCCTCGCCGGTGAAACGGCGGCGCAGGCTGACAGGCTGAGGAAGTTTCTCAATTTTCAGCATTTTGGTACGGCGATATTGGGACGTTCCAGTGCGGTCAAGTTTTCATTGAAGGTGAACACTGATAGTCCCACTTTTCTGAATTGGATTGATGCTCGCGTAGATGATGATACGGTGCCTTGTTTTGAAAACTGTGAAATGATCTCATCAGTCGTTTCAAGCAAGGTTGATGGCTATGACGACAAGGAACTTTTGAATTCTCAATTTGTTCTCAAACCAAAAATCCGCATTGCAGAGATACCAGCCCCGGGAACCGGGCAGGCCGGACGATTCTGGGAAGGCTGGATGGTGCTCAACCTGGCCAAGCTGGATGAGCTTGATTACTTCACGGGCTACACCGCAATAGATTTTGGGAATAGTTCAAGTGCAATCTGTGTTGCCAATAAAACACATCGTGCTGCAGAAACTCTAGCCACAACTCGGCTAGATCCTTCTGCACGCGGTTCCAATGTGCGAAGCGCCGCTGCTAACAGTGATCCTACGATCGAAAGTGCAGTGTTAGTGCGTGACTACAGTGCCACCGCGGATGAGGATGCAATTGCGAAGTGTGATTGGAAGTCCGGGAAAAATGCCATCACGGATAAGCGGCCAGAGGGCCTGATTCTCGGTCCCAAGCGTTGGATCAGTGCCAACATGGACGCAGGCACACTCGCGATTTCCTTCAACCACCAAAACGCCGAAATACCCAGAGATCTACCTTCGGAATTGTTGTTGTCAACAATGCTCAAAGAGTCTTTTTTTGAGCATCGAACCCGTCCTGGGAGTCTCGCCGTAACCTACCCATCGACCTATTCGAGTGGTGAAGTAAAACGTTTGCAAAGGGTGCTGTTGAAGTCGTTTGATCGTGCTCTTGGCTACAGCCGGTACGACGAAATGCAGACGCTGCCCAGACCCTTGTTTCTTGATGAGGCAACCGCGGCCGCCTTTTATTTTCTTTACCGTGATTTCTTCAATTGCACGGGACGTATCGAGGCGTTCAATTATCTGTATCCAAACGGAGTCAACGTCTGCGTTACCGACTTTGGTGGCGGTACAACCGACGTCGGACTGGTTCATTGTCGTCTTGAAAAGGTGGCTAGTTCCTACCACGCAGAAGCCGACGAGAGCACCTCTTGGGTGATGCGGATTCATGTGCTGGGCCGAACCGGCGAGCGTTTGTTTGGTGGTGACAACATTACCATTGCCGTTTTCCGGTTCTTGAAGGCCAGCATTGCCAAAGAAGTAACCGATTCGGAAGCCCTGCGGGATATTTTCAGTGATCCCGCAGCATTCTTGCAGAGGTATGAGCAGAACTTTGATGAGATCGATCGTGTAGTACCCACGAGTTTTGACCGCAGCGATGTGTATTCCCGCGAAAGTATCAACGCGAGGGAATTAACTCGTGAGTTCTGGACCTATGCTGAGGAGGTCAAAAGGTGGGTTTCTGACGAGATCGTAAGACAGAGGTCTGACGCAGACGATGCGTCTGTATCGCATCCAGCCCGATTCCCCGAGATCAAGGAGGAGTGGGGCATCCGCTGGGATCTGGCACAGGGTGATGCTTCCTACAATCTCCGTGCCGCTGTGGATGAAGAACTGTCGCAAAATATTGTAAAGCGTGTGGAGTTCATTGACGCTCAAATTCGCGGGACGTTGGAGCAAATCGTCAAGAATACGAATCTGATGGTGCGTGAGCGATTGCTTCGACCTCCAGCAGAGGGATCGGAGACCGCTTCAGCGATGAGAATGCCGGAACTGCCGCCGGGAAGCCACATTGATCGTTTGTATGTGGTTGGAAACGCAGCTCGATATCCGCTCGTCCATGACGTGATTCAGAACCAGTTTGAATTGCCAATTGTGAACCATCAACACAAAAACAATGAACCGGATTGGGAGAATTCGGATCCACACTTGGGGCGGATTGTCTTTGACAAACAGAACTTGAAGAGTTCGGTTGTGAAGGGAGCGTTACTGGCCAAGCATGTCTCTGAAAATTTCAAAGAAGTTCTTTACGACTGGGACAAGGATCTGGTGCGACGGCTTCCCTATAGTCTCTGCATGGACAGTCAGGCACATAATCCGCTGCCGATTTACCATGAAGGCGAGCATTATGATGCGATGCTTGAGTCGGCGAAACCGCTGCCGGATCCATCTGGGCAGGAAAAAGAAAAACAGAAAATTGTTTTTGATCGCAAGTGGCCAGGTGACACCGAGCCATCATTGAATGACTCACGCGGTGGCGGGATCCCATTTCTCGAGTTTAAGTTTGATCGGCCATTGGTTGGTCCATTGCAAGTTCGTTATGTCGAAGACGATCGACGCGGTCCTCCCTACTATCAGAGCGATGACATTTGTACAGGAAAATCTGCCAAAGGTA
>JAAXIK010000029.1:0-16196 GCA_012270385.1 Rubripirellula sp.
ATAATTTCACTGACTTTGCCCCCAACCTGACTCAATTGCTTGTTTCGGCCGGCGTGGTAGTAGGTCAAGAGATTATCATCCAAACCTAACAAGCGTAGAAGTGTCACATGAAAATCTCGGACGTGGTGCACCTCTTCAACTGCCTCCATACCGGTTTCATCTGTGGCACCAATGGTGTGCCCGGCTTTACACCCACCGCCGGCCATCCAAATTGTCATTGCATTGGGGTTATGATCACGCCCATAAGCGATTCCGCCACGAACCCCATTATCAGGAGTTCTTCCAAACTCACCGCACCAGACCACCAACGTGCTCTCTAGCATGCCTCGTTGTTTCAAATCTTTGATGAGTGCAGCAATTGGCTGGTCGACACCTCGGACGAGATTTCCGTGCGCCCTCTCGATATAGTCATGACTGTCCCACGAGGCGTTATAGAGTTGCACGAAACGAACACCCTTTTCCACTAACTTCCTCGCCAAGAGACATTTCCGACCGAACGAATCGGTAGCATCTTGACCTATCCCATACTGACCCAAGGTAAGTTCGCTCTCCCCTGAAATGTCCAGAGCATCAGGGATTGCACTTTGCATGCGGTAAGCGAGTTCGTAGCTCTCTAAACGCGCTTGTAACTCATCATGCTGAGGGTTTTGGAGCAAGTGGCGCTGATTGAGACGATTTAATAAATCCAAATTCAATCGTTGCCGATCTCTGGTCACCCCCGCTGGCGGTTCGAGATCGAGAATCGGTGAACCCTTCGGGCGAAGAGGTGTACCCTGAAAAGCAGTAGGAAGGTATCCGTTACTCCAGTTTGCAGCCCCACCCTGCGGAAATGATACCTCGGGCAACACAATAAAACCGGGAAGATCTTGGTTCATTGTGCCAAGCCCATAGTTGACCCATGCACCAATCCCGGGATCCCCTCCAAATTGATTTCCACAATTCATTTGGTACATAGCGGTGGGATGATTGACGCTATCGACTTGGCAGCCGCGATAGAAGCATAGATCGTCAGCGACCGACTGAAGGTGGGTCCAATTATCAGCCATCGTCGCACCGCTCTCTCCATGCTTCGCAAAGGAGAAAGGGCTTCGGACGTAATATCGACTCCCGCTTTCCATCGCGGACTTCTGCTCACCACCTCGAGTAAATTCCGATAGGTGTAGCTGATCCAATTTTGGCTTCGGATCAAAGGTATCGATGTGCGACGGCCCTCCCTCCATCATGAGAAAGATACAACGCTTGGCTTTCACCGGAAAATGCGCGGCAGCACGCTCGCCATCCCGCAATTCCTCTCCAGCCAACGAGGTTGACCCTGAGCCAACTTCATCACCCTCGTAAGCTTGCAAAAACCCCACATCTCGCAACATCGATGAAAAAGCAATCATTCCCAAAGTCGAACCGATCGACATGGACCAGCTCCGACGGTCTAACTTATCCATAGAATCTTGCCCCTTCCTATTCATGTGGCTGATGACTCCCTCAGTAGGTGGTCTCATTCTAATTCGCCCCCAAGGGATAGCCTCTTGTTGGCCAAAGATGCTCGATACTCTTCTAACCGCTCCTGCACGTGCGGCTTTCTAATGAGGTTGTTCCTTTCGGAGGGATCATTCGGTAGATGATATAGCTCCTCGCCATCCGGCCACTGGGTATAACGCCAACGTTGGTCGCGTATGGCGTAACCCAGTTTGGAACCTCTTCGAACCACGGTGTAGGCACTCCGTTTCTGTCCCAATCGCTCCGGATGACCGAGCAATGGCCTTAGGGATCGCCCCTGCAGATGACTCGGTATGGTCAGCCCTGAAATATCCGCTAGCGTTGGGTAGAGGTCTATCAATTCAACCATCGCCTGAGAATGTGTGTTCTCGGCGGTCATCTCGGGGACGCGGATGATTAGAGGAACACGTGTCCCAATATCAAAAAGCGTTACCTTTCCCCAGAGGAAGTGATCTCCTAGATGATAACCATGATCGGAAGTGAAGACGATCACGGTGTCATCCCAGTAACCTTCGCTCTCGAGCGTATTCAATACGCGACCGAGCTGACGGTCGATGAATGAGACACATGCGTGGTAGGCCTGCATGTATCGCTGACGTCGCGCCGTCTGTTCAACACCAAGTTCAAACCCAAACGCCTCGTAGCGTTTTGAAATCGCTGAACTCGGCAAACGATCCCACAAGTCGCTCGGATCGGTGGAGAACGTAACGCCCGACTGTGGGTGGAGATCAAAGTACTGTTCTGGCGCTAGAAAAGGAACGTGCGGCTTTTGTAGTCCAAGTGAGATGAAAAAAGGCTTTTCGCCAAAGGGTTTCTTCCTTAACCACTCCATCACCTGATTCGCGTTTTTCCCATCTTTATGCTGCTCATCCTCCAATCCGCTTATACCAAAACCAGGTGGAGTTTGAGCATTCAGGGGAGCAGCTATTTCCTTGGAAATCTCTCTCCACTTTCGGCGATTCGATCCTAAAGTAATCGCACCATTTTCAGCTTCGAAAGCCTTCCTGGCCGCAGCCACTATTGGCAGCTCATCATTCTCAAACCGGGTTACCTCACTCCACACCCTCTCTCCTGGGTCGAGGCGAGCGTTGTGAAACACTTTACCGGTACTCGCCGTCCAATACCCCGCCCGCTTGAAGAACTCTGGCATAGTGACCAGTTCAGGATGAAGCTCCAACAAATTAGCGTCGTTATCAAGTACACCACTAACCTCGGGATAGAGTCCACTTAACAAGGATGCACGCGATGGACCGCACACAGGGTACTGACAATAAGCTCGATCAAAAGTCATCCCTTGAGACGCCAGCCGATCGAGTGAGGGTGTAATCGCTTGTCCATAACCGCTCGTGGAAACATGAGTATTCAGATCATCGCAAATGACAAAGAGTACATTCCGCCGCATCGCAATGTTCTTAAGCTTTTGTTCCCCAGTCCAATTCGACGTATCCGTGGGTTTGGAATCTGCTGAATTCGTCTTGGTGTAGGGGAGATGCTTGGGTGACGGCACGTAATTACCCTCTCCAAGTTTCCATTCAAAGTTATCGTCTTCGAGTCTCAGATCACGCCTCGCGTTCAACGCTGTGCCCGCAGGTGCGAACTCAACTGGGGCTATACGCTGCAACTCACGTTTCACCTCTTCCAACTCGGGACGTTCAGCTACATTTTCCCACTCATTGGGATCATCACTTACACGATATAACTCTTCTCCATCCTCACCATAACGAATGTATCGCCAATCTTTATTAATGATGGCGTACTCACCCGGATTCATATGGGGCAGGAATACGTTCCTATCCTCAGCTTGGCTCGGATCCTGGAGCGCCGTAGCAAGTGACACTCCTTCCAACCTTTGCCGGGGTTGCTCAAGTCCACAAAGATCAACCAGCGTTGGATAGAGATCAATAAGACTCACCGTGGAATCAATTTCCATACCTTGTGAGATCTTTGGTCCGGCCCAAATCAAGGGGACGTTCGAGGTTCTCTCCCAAAGGGTGTGTTTCCCCCAATCCCCTTTTTCCCCATGGTGATAACCATGATCACTCCAGAAGACAACGATCGTATTGTCCGCATAATCACTGGCTTCGAGAGCATCCAAAACCCTACCCATCATCGCATCCGCATAACTGATGCAAGCAAGATACCCATGGATCGCCTCTTTGACGGCACCCATGGACTCAAGCTTTTGGTGGATGCGTGATCTGGCTGTCTTGATCTTCCGAATTTTCTCGGGGAGGTCGTCCAGGTCGCCATCAAGGTAAGGGGGTAGTTTGATATCACTTTCACGGTAGAGATCAAAATACTTTTGTGGACAGTAATTGGGGAAATGCGGCGTGTAGAGCCCCAAGGCTAAAAAGAAGGGCTCGGCGTGATCCTGAGCGAGTTGATCGACTACCCAATCGGTACGAATGGTGTCAGCAAGCTCTGCCTCACGGTCATTGGGAATTGGCGCCCACTCCAAAAATAAACCCCCGGTGATCTCCTGCCCCTTGTTGAAAGGGCTGTAGGGAAACGGCTCAGGAAAAGGCGTGCCCTGTGACCATGAATCCATCGGCCAACCCGTTCGGCGCTGAGTCTCACTGCGTAAGTAAAACTCCGTCCAATTTCTTTGGTCGATCATCCCAGCAGGATGATGGAAAAGCTTCCCCGCGGCGTACGTTGCGTATCCCGACTTCGCAAAACTGGTTTGCAACGACTCAATTTCTGGATGGTCAAAGAAATAGGTCGCTGTCCGATAACATCCGGTAGTCGATGCGTATTGACCACTAAAGATTGCCGCGCGGCTGGGTGCGCAGAAAACCCCTGCGGTATGCGCGTTGGTAAAGTTCACACCACGCTTTGCTAGACGATTGAGATTGGGAGTAATCGCCTGAGGTACGCTTTCAAGACAACTGATCCAATCATTCATATCGTCCACAGCAAGAAAAAGAACATTCGGACGATCCTTTTCTGCTCTTCGCTCAGCTCCCCTGAGATTCACACTCCCGAGCAGAACTACCATTACCAAAAAAATTCTTGTAGCCAGTTGGACGGTACCCCGTAACGGCATATGAGCCATCATGGTACTCATTTGGAAAGGGCTCATGCGAAGATAACTCACTCTATGTCAGCGCGGAGCGTGTTTCGAAAAAACTCAACGGCATCCGAAATCATTTGATCAAACCATACTTGCTTCCCCAGGAAACCATGCGGCGCACCGGGAATCACAGTCAGGCCGGTCTGAATCCCCAAGTGATCCAACTGAGCACGTAATTCGACTCCGCGGGTACTTGGATCATCATTCTCTCCAGTGATCAACCAAATCGCTGGATCATCCGCGTCAAGATGAGACAGAGGGGAAGCGAGACGATACTGTGCCATCTGCTCTGTCTGTGAGCCACCAAGAAACTTCCGCCAAATCAAACCACGATCTTCGTCGCCCGATATCCCCTTCACGCGAACGGAAAGCAAATCGGTCTGCGCTCCCATAGCAACGACAGCTTGCACTGCACTACTCGACGATTCAAAGGCACCCTCCGCTTCGAGCTCCTTAACCCCTGCGGATGTACCCAGAAGTGCAGCGAGATGTCCGCCTGCGGAAAGCCCAATCGCACCGATTCGTCCCCCATCAATCCCATAATGGTCAGATTGATCCCGAAGAAATTGCACGGCGGCCTTGCAGTCCTGTATTGCAGCTGGGAACTGTGCCTCTCCACTTAAACGATAATTAATGGAACAAGTGACAAAACCGTGATGCGCTAACTGTTGAGCTACCAAACGATGATGTTCCTTGGCACCGCGGTGCCATCCACCCCCATGGATGCATACGATCGCAGGGAGTCGTCCCCATGCTCTTTTGGGTCGAAATAGATCCATTTTTAAATTATGGTCGCCGACTGTCTGGTAGGTGACGTCCAACTCTTGTTGGATCTCATCAAGGACCGTCGTCGAGATAGTGGTCTGGCCGGAATCCGCTTTAGGTGAAGCGATTCCGGGCGGGCGACTGTCTCGCATCATCTCCTGCTGAAATAAAATTGCCATGCCCCGAAGTTTCCGAAGCATTTCACCATTGCGAACCGGCACCGATTCTCCAGGATCCGTTTGCAAGTCAAATAACTGCAGACTGGGTGTGAGCACCAACTTCCATTGTTTCCATCTCACCCCAGCCAGGGTTCCTTCACTGCCGTGGTAAAAGAAAGCATCATTGTACTCGTGGCGTTTGATCAGCTGATCCCATTCATATGGCGGATCCCAACTGCGACGCAAAGGTACAGTACCATTCAGCGATTGTTTCAATCCGGGAGCGGGCACCACACGACTTTCACCTTTGATCATCGGTGCAAGATCCCGTCCGTCAATCACCATCTCCTCGGGTAATTCGATCCCCGCCATTGTTGCTGCGGTGGGGAACCAGTCCATCGCCCGCACAACCTCCGAATTCACCAGACCCCGCGATACACCCAGCCCGGGGCCCCAGCAAATGGCCGGAACACGTATACCGCCTTCATAGGTGGTCAATTTACGCCCTCGGATCGGTTGCGTTGCGTTACGCCCCGGGCCTCTCCCATTATCAGACGCAAAAATAATCAGAGTCTTTTGATCTAACTTGTTCCGAACCAGACAGTCCATCAGTCTCCCAAAATGGTGATCCAACTCCTGAATGGCATCTCCGTATTCACCCCAATCTGAACTACCCCGAAAAGGTTCACTCACCCCAAGAGGGTGATGTAACATCGTGTGGGGCAAATACAGGAAAAATGGATGATCTCCCTGCTTTTCAATGAAGCGAATCGCCTCGTCGGTATAGGCTCGCGTCAGCTTGGCGGGGTCTGCGGGGCGTTCAATCACCTCATGATTTCTGACCAGCGGAACGCCTCCGGACTCTTCAAAATAAACCACCTCGACCGGATCAAGATTATGGAGCAACCCAAAATAATGATCGAAGCCTTGATTGCCTGGTAGAAGCGGAGCCTTGAACCCAAGGTGCCACTTACCAATACAAGAGGTGGCGTATCCATGGCTATTAAACAGCTCGGCAAGTGTCACCTCATCAGGGTGAATCCCCATTTGGGAGTCCGCTCGATGGACCCAAATATGATTACCAACCCGCCGTGGATAACAGCCCGTCAGTAACCCTGCTCGCGAAGGACTACAGATCGGGGCGGCAGCGTAATAGTCTGTGAATCGAATCCCGTCGGATGCCAACTGATCGATGTGAGGAGTTTTCACCTCGGTGGCACCGTAACACCCAAGATCATAATAGCCTTGGTCATCCACCAAAATGACAACGACGTTGGGTCTCTCTGCACTGCTCCCTGATTCACCTTTTGCGTCACGGTTAAAGGCCACCAAGAACATCAGAACGACTAGAACGAATTGCGTCTGAGCACTGCGTCTCCTAAGACTCCAGCAAACGCGGTGGTTCAATGCGATTGGACACTCTAAGGCTCGCGTGATCAAAACCCAACCCTCTTTGAAAATAAATAATAAAAGGCATTCGATTCGGAATGCCGAGCACCTTTACTTTTGACTCGCCTCTCGACACATTTCAAAACTTCTGCCCCCCGTGGCGGGCTCCGATCAATAATGTCTAGTACACGTACACAAATTCGTTTGAATTGAGAAGCACGATGCACAGTTCCGCTAAACTCTGCATCCGCTTGGTGCCCAGCTGCTGGCTCAAGTCAGGGACATAGTCGGCATTAGAATTCAAACGTTCGATGAAACGAAATCTCCCACCGGTGTTCTCTTCCACTGCCTCTCGGATCACCTCAAGTGGTGGGGGCCCGAGAATCTCATGAACATCCATGATTTCCTCCGATGACTCTAGCTGTTTCCAGTGCTGCAAAAGATCATCTTCCTCCTCCTGACCGGGCAGACGCCCGTACGCCAATTGAAAACAAATTCTTATCGCATCGCGATCTGTGTTAGCCAGTTCCAAAACACGATTTGCAAACACCAAACCTCTTCGATAAGTCTCATCACTATTCAGAAGCGTGAAAACTTGGGGGGTGATGGTTGAGGCATCACGTTGCTCGCATGAAAAATCTGGTGACGGTGCGTTAAAAACTTCTAGCATTGGATCCATTAAACCTCTTAGACGAAGCACATATAAAGATCTCCGATGACGTTGCTGAGGCTTAGGATTAGGCACCCACGCAGCCGCAAACGCCCCCATCACCTGTCGCGGTTGCAATGCGACTTCCTGATTGATTTGCGGGCGACATGGAATCCCACCGACACTCCGATTCATTTCCCCTGACGCACATAACATGGAGTCTCTCCACTCCTCCGCCGTGAGTCGTCGAGTCCTAAACACCGAAAAACTCAGGCCCTCTGGATCCACTTCCTCGAGCGTCTCGACGTTGGGGTGTTCAGCTGAGCGGCAATAAGCATCCGACCGAAGTATTTCTCGATGCAGTTCTTTAATTGACCAATCGTTTTGGATCAAGAACGCAGCCAGCCAATCTAATAATTCTGGGTGCGTGGGTTTTTTGCCTTTCGCTCCAAAATTATTTGGATTACCGGCCAATGGGGTGCCAAAGTGCCACTGCCAAACACGATTCACCATGACCCGAGCAGTAAGAGGATTCTTATCGCTTGCGATCCACTTGGCAAAAGCAAGTCGCCTCCCCTGAATCTCCTCGGTAATTTCGACCTGCTTCCCACCTGACGCCGCACTGAGAACACCCGGCTTTACCCGGTCTCCACGAGTGAAGGCATCACCCCCTGTGAGAACATGCGTCTCCTCTAGCGTGCCAATATCCAACGGATCCGCGGGAAGCCGTGTTGGCGCGTACACGCCGTTGATCTTCCTTGTCTTACCACTGTAGACCGACAACGCGTAGGGTTGATACCTGTCAAACTCCCATTGAAGCCGCTGGATACCTTTTCGGGCAACGCGTTCTGCGCCGAATTGTTGAGGGGTGAATCCAACATGCCGAGGTGGATATTCATCCTGATCAAACTTTGCTTTCTTCATCGCGTTTCGTGCGGCGCTGAAGACATTGCCGAGCCCATCGCGTTCTTGAATTCGCGAAACCTCTTGCTTCCATTTCTCAAAAGCTTCACCGCGCATCGGATTGAGGTTCTGATACCAGGTCAAAGCATTGTCCAAAAGGATCTCATCGATCCCTCGCAAAACCTTCGCGTGTTGCTGCTCTTTTTGCCTCAAATACCGCTGTTCTTCAAAACCCTCTTGATTCTCAAACGGAGAAAACGCAGCCTGACGTTCGGTTTGCTGCGTCGTTGCAAACACTGCCTGGACAGAGTAGTAATCTCGTGTTGGAATCGGATCGAATTTGTGATCGTGACAGCGGGCACACTGCAGAGAATGACCAAGAAACACCTCCCCCACACTATTGGTCACGTCATCGAGAAACCGCTGCCTCGCTACCCTGAAGACTTCCATCCCTGTCAACTCCCAAGGCCCCATCCTTAGAAAGCCAAGAGCGATCATGGCTTCGGATTGGGAAAGGGACTCATCCCCCTCAGCTACCAGTTCATCGCCGGCGATCTGTTCAATAATGAACTGGTCGTACGCTTTATCATGGTTGAAGCTTCGCACCACGTAGTCGCGATATCGCCACGCATTGCCCCGTTCAAAGTCGTTAGCAAAGCCAGATGAATCCGCATAGCGAACAACATCCAACCAATGCTGAGCCATCCGTTCACCATAATGCTCGGATTTCAAGAGACGATCCACCGCCTCACCGTAGACGGTTTCATCAGATCGAGTATCCATGCAAAAAGCTTGAACCTCTTCAAACGTCGGCGGCAGCCCGGTTAAATCGTACGACAATCGCCGAAGCAGAGTTCGGCGATCCGCTCTTCCCGCGATAGACAATCCTTTTGGTCTACGCTGAGAAAGTAATCGATCGATCTCAGAATGTGATCCATCCTTACGTGTCGGCACAGGATGGACGGAGGATTGCGGTTCCGATGCAGTTGCATCCGCTACCGTCGCGATCGATTGATAGGCCCAAAGATCCTTTTTCAAGTACTTTCGATTGGTCCATTCATCTGTCAAACCTCCGGAAGTGGGGAACTTGATACCCTCCTCGCTTGACCAGGCTTCTTGATAAGTCGATTCGATTTTTTTTACGCGCTCTGCGGTGGGCCAATGAGCTCCCGTCTCGATCCAACGTGCAAGAAGCTCGAGATCTTCGCTTCCCAATCGCTCGGCATCCTTCGGAGGCATCGCGGACCAATTCACGCTGTCACGCGAAGCCGCTAAATAGATTGGACTGCTCTGCGGCTTTCCGATAACGATTGAGGGTTCACCGCTATCCCCACCCAACATCAAAGATTGCAACGAACGAACATCAAAACCTCCTTCGATGTCCCGTCCCTCCACTCCGTGGCAGCCGAGACATTTCTCCAAGAGGATGGACTGGATGTGCTTGACATACAGTATTTCGGATTCGCTGAATTGGGTTTCCGTAACGAGAGCCCCCTGTTCTGAGGCATCCTGTTCTGAGGCATCCTCAGAGGCACACAACGGACTAAGGATGATCCCGGAAAAGCAGAGCTTGACCAAGAACAAGAACACAACTCCTAATCTTCGAGTGCCCAAGGGCATCCTGTACTCCCGCAAACAAAAGGGTTGATCTTCAATATCAAACCGGCCTCAACAATCTACCATAGTTTGAACCTTCGCCCCTCCAGAAAACAGATGGATGTGAGTTAAACCGGTTCCTCTCCATGCTCAACCCAGCCTCACCGTATTCAACCAACGCGAATCTCACTCTATTCAGACAAGGCTCTCTGGAAATTACTGACAGACAAGGAGTGTCAGACAATATCTATCGCCCCAGATCCGGAAGCGCGTTAGGATCAGAGCAACAGGAACTGTCGTAAATCAAACGAGCAACAGAACTACCCGCCATGCGTATTGTTATCTGCTATCCCGTTGAAAATCGCCATCTAAAACAGATACAAGATGCGGCCCCGGATGCCGAGATTGTCAACGCTGGACAAGAAAGAATCGATGAATTACTTCCCTCCGCAGATATTTTCATTGGACACGCAAAGGTCCCGGTCAATTGGGATCGGGTGCTTGATGCCGGCAATTTAAAATGGATCCAATCCTCCGCAGCCGGACTCGATCACTGCCTGGTGCCGGGCGTGGTGGTATCTGACATCGTCGTCTCTAGCGCTTCGGGGCTCTTTGCTCCGCAGGTGGCAGAGCAAACCTTTGCCTTACTGACCGGTCTGCTCCGAGGCATGCCGCGATTCTTTCGCGCCGAAGCAAAACGCGAATTTATCCGATTACCTACCGATGATCTTCGAGGAAAAACTGTTGGCATCGTGGGGATGGGTGGCAATGGGAGGATGTTGGCTAAAACACTTAGCCCCTGGGAGGTTACTGTTTGAGCAACCGACTATTACCCCAGGGATCCACCACCTGAAGTCCACCGCTTAATGCCAGCTGATTCACTCGACACCCTTTTGGCTGTGAGTGATGTGATCATCCTCACCCTACCCCTGAATGAAAATACTCACGGCTTGTTCGACAAATCCAAGTTTGACCTGATGAAGCCTAGTAGCTACCTGATTAATGTGGCGAGAGGAGCAGTGGTTCAGGAGGATGCGTTGATTGACGCACTTGCATCCGGACGTCTTGCCGGAGCTGGGCTAGATGTGACTGAGGTGGAGCCTTTGGCACCAGAAAGCAAACGCGGGGATGACCCTCGAGTCATGATTCGCCCCCATGCTGCCGCTCCATCTGCGAGGCGCGTGGACGACACAACCGATCTTGCCTGCCATAACCTTCAGAGGTACCTCAATGGCGAAACACCATTGAATGTAGTCGACAAAAAATTAGGCTTTCCACACCCCTCCGTCTCCTGGCGTTCCTGCACCTCGACTGACGCCAAAGAAGAGTCATAAAAAAATCAGTGATGCGTCATTTGAAGGCAGATGCCTTCACAAATCTCACCCCCCACAAACTACCGGTGGAGAACATGACCGCAAGAAGCAGCAGCATCCGACAAGTTGTACTACACGGAGCTAAATTGAACATCCAACAAAGGTGTGTCGGCAGGGTTCGTCTCCCGATGAACCGTCAAGAGGATTTTATCCGGGAGTTCAATCGTATCTACTCTGATGTGGACATGCAGTTGGAGCCATTCCAACAGGATGAAAAAAAATCCCCGGAGAGCTAAACTCTCCAGGGATAATTTATTTGAAGGCAACGCGAAACATTGGGATCAGTGTAAAAAGTTTGACCTGTTACCTGGCATTGGTTTAGGTCGAAAGCGAATTACCCGCCTGAATAAAACTGTCTCCAATTTCTACGTTGTTTTCAGGTGTCAGTAGCTTACTGCTCGCAACCGCAGGTTGGCTCAACCGGCTCTTCGAAGCCGCAGCTGGGCTATTCTTCTGCACCGCAAACTTGCTCGCAGCTATCGAAAGCGCTGTGCTTAGCCATCATTCGTGCGAAAAGACCCTTGATACGTCCGCCGCAAGCAGCTCCGTCGCAAGTGTCAACAACTTCTGCACCGCAGACAGGCTCAACTGGCTCTTCGCAACCGCAAGTTGGCTCAACTTCTGCACCACAAACTGGCTCGCAAGTATCGCAAGCATCAGTTTTACAAATATTGAAAATGCCGAACGCATTTGCGTTGGCTGAGCTCGTGGCGACCAAAGCGATTGCCAAAAGAGCTGGAACGATTACACGACGCATCGTGAATTCTCCATGGAAAAAGGTTTCAGGAAGGTTACTGCAACGCCTGAGCCGCAACACGTCCGAGCGGCCAAAGACCAGCTTTCAAGCCTTAGCTCGTCACCGATCTCTGACAACGCGATATCTACGCCTTGCAGGTCGATCGGCGTGTGGCGGCGCCAGCGACCGAACACCTCTACAATGAAGTGTTCACGAGCAACTATCGACCCTGAGAGTTTGCGGGATGCGTAGTTTTGAGAAAATCTACCGCCTGACTTTGACAACGCCGTTGAACTTGACGGCTGTACCTGTCGATACACCTGTTCCGGTTATGCAGGCATCCTCATTCCCATGGGATCGTACACCTGTGAAAGTGTACCTATCAGGTAATAAAACGGCTCTATTGAGCAACGAAAGCTTTGCCCTAGGGCTCTAACCGGCGGATTCGAAATCCGTCACTTCAGGCCTAGACTCAGGGCCAAACCTTAAAGTCTCCGCAGCCGTCCGTTCCCCCCTAGGTCTACCGACCCGGGGGTCCGCGAATCGGATCTAAGGAGTTAAACCCCGTACTTTATTCTGCCATTCCTTTGGCTTGACTCCGGATACGCTTTCGTCTCCATACTCTATCCTCAGTTGCTCCAGCCTCTTTTTAGATTCCTCTATCCGACTAGCGTAGATGGGATCTCCATACCGATTCTGTAGTTCGTCAGGATCTTCCTCCAAATCGTAGAATTCCCATTCGTCAAACTCATAGAAATGAATCAGTTTATACCGTTCATCCCGAATTCCATTATGCCGAGGGACCATATGAACACTGGGGTACTCATAATAGTGATAGTAGATACTCTCTCGCCAGTCTTCAGGATCCTGGCCACGAAGAAGAGGAACTAACGACATACCCTGCATATCCTCAGGTTGATCCGCACCCGCCATCTCAAGGAACGTCTGAGCATAATCAAGGTTCTGAACAAGATGCTCGTCAATAGAATCCTCCTTGGTGACTCCGGGCCATTTAACGATCAAGGGCATCTTCAGCGACTCTTCATACATCCAGCGTTTGTCGTACCAACCATGATCACCGACGTAAAAACCCTGATCCGAAGAATAGATGACCACAGTATTCTCGCTTAGCCCAAGTTCTTCGAGCGTCGACATCAAGGTACGAACACTCTCATCCACTCCTCGAATACATCGAAGATAGTTCTTTTCGTAACGCTGGTATTTCCATCGGACCAAATCATCTCCTGAAAGATTGGCGGCATGAAATTCAGCATCCCTGGGCCCGTATGCATCACGCCAAACTTTGAGTTGTTGTTCACTCATTCGCTTCATATTGGCCCATGCCGATTTGTCCACACGTCCCTTGATGGATTGACCATCAAAAGCGGGTGAAAGATCAACAAAAAGGTCAAATTGAAGGTGCATGTGTCGATCAATTTCCAACTCTTGAAATCTCGCGGGCGGAGCATTGTCTTCCCACTTATCGAACAGCGTTTTGGGCTCAGGGAGGTCAATATCCGCATAGAGATCGAGATGTCGTGGTGCAGGCATCCAGTTCCGGTGTGGCGCTTTATGCTGAACCATTAACATAAACGGCTTTTCCTTATCGCGTCCCTCACGCAGCCAATCGACAGCGAGGTCGGTAACAATATCCGTGCAGTGGCCCTCCACTCGGACCCTGCCATCAGCGGTGATCAAATCAGGGTTGTAATACAGACCCTGACCTGGCAACACCTGCCAGTCATTGAATCCCTGTGGATTCCCCTTGAGATGAGATTTCCCATAAATCGCAGTGGTATACCCCACCTCCTGCAACAGCTTTGGGAAGGTCTGTTGATTCCAATCAAAGGTATTCCCGTTATTCATGAAGCCGTTTTTATGGCTATGTTTTCCGGTCTGGATCACAGCGCGACTGGGACCACAAATTGAATTGGTGCAAAAACTATTGCGGAATAACATCCCCTGTTTCGCTAGAGCATCAATATTCGGCGTGGGGTCAACCGACGCAAGCCAACCTTCGTAGGCACCAATCGCATGTGGCGCATGATCATCTGAAAAGACAAAGAGGATATTGGGTCGAGTCGAATCCTCAGCACTCACATTGATTTGCGATGCAACGATCAGCGAGTTCAACAGCGCTACTATACCTAGGACGTATCTCATTATCTCCATCTCCAACTCCAACTTGTGATCGTAGACACCATCGTTCGCCAACGTTGCCGAAAATGGATCCCCGCCTGCCAAATCAACTTGACGCTGATAGAATCATAAAGTCGATTCGATTGCCTTTCAATAACCGAACGCAACCCTTCAACAAGCAAACACTGGACTTTCATCGCCAGTCGCTCACATCGTGTTCGCGATCGATTCTTATCGCCATCAATGCCGCCGCTCTACGACAAACCCCTAATCCATAATGAACCGCTACGCCGTTAATCTCGATCAGATTCAGGAGGCGCACTCCAGAATCAGCAGGAAAATAAGTCATACACCCGTTGTCGAGTTGGACCAACTTTCAAAGAAGCTTAACTTTGACCTACGCCTCAAGGCAGAGAACCTTCAACGAGGCGGTTCATTCAAACTGCGTGGTGCGACCAACGCAATCTTATCGCTCACCGGCTCTTTAGGGTCGCAGGGCGTCATCGCACATTCCTCCGGAAATCACGCTGCAGCTCTCGCCTCTGCCGCCACCGCGAACGACATCAAGGCAACCATCGTGATGCCCCGTGACACGTCCGAAAGAAAAATCAACGCGGTGATGGCATACGGTGTTTCACCTGTATTCTGCGAACCCAGTAGTCGGGCTAGAGAACAAGCGACACAAGAAATCATTGATCAAACACACGCTCATCTTATTCATGCGTACGATGACCCCGATGTGATAGCGGGACAGGGTACAGTGGGGCTGGAAATACTCGAGCAGGTCAAGGACGCCGATTCCATTCTGGCTCCTATCGGAGGAGGCGGTCTCCTCGCGGGTATACTCGTTGCAGCCAAAACACTGAATCCTAAAATTAGAGTCTGGGGATGCGAGCCAACCAACGCGGACGATGCATTCCGAAGTCTCGAAACAGGAGCTATCCAGAATCCAACACGTTATGACACCGTCGCTGATGGATTGAGAACCGCTGTGGGAAAGATCACTTTCCCGATCATCCAATCGCTAGTGGATGGAATACTCCTCGTCGATGAAGAGGAGATCATACAAGCGACTCGACAGATGGTCCTTGAAGCAAGGATGGTTGCTGAACCTTCCGGCGCTGTTACCCTTGCGGCGGCTAACCGATATGCCAATCAGTTTCACGGGCAAACCGTTGTGGCTGTGGTATCTGGAGGTAACCTTGATATGTCCCACTGCAAACTCGGACACTCCTAAACTCCTCCAAACAAAGACATCAAAATTCACCTCAGGGCGAATTTCAAGGGAAGGATCGCGAGTCTCTTCATCCCACAAACGCTAGCCTGTCTCCGTGGTGAAGGGGCCCTCTTTTTAAAATGTTAGAAGGCATCTCGATTGGCATCGCTCGGCATACGCCAGTCACCGCGTGGCGAGAGACTAACTGAACCAATCTTGGGTCCATCGGGAACACAGTTTCGCTTGAACTGGTTGGCAAAGAACCTGGAAATGAATAGATCAAGGGTCTCTCTGATGACCTGCTCGGAGTATTCCAGATCAAACTCTGCATTCCGAGCCAAGTATTCTATTTTGTCTCGAGAACAGCCATGCCGGATGAAATGGTAGAGGAAAAAGTCATGTAACTCATAGGGACCGACCGTGGATTCGGTACTCTGTCTGATCTGACCACTCTCACTCGGCGGGAGCAATTCAGGTGATATCGGTGTGTCGGCTATTCGGTTCAGAACTTTTTCGAGACTGCTTTCAGGATGTCTTTTAGCAAAGTACCGCACCAAAAATTGAACTAAAGACTTGGGCACCGAGGTATTCACATTATACATCGACATATGGTCGGCGTTATACGTTGACCACCCTAAAGCCTGTTCGCTCATGTCACCCGTACCGATAACAAATCCTCGTGACATCAACAGCATTGTACGAAGT
>JAAXIK010000029.1:16206-17186 GCA_012270385.1 Rubripirellula sp.
TCTCAAACACAAGGTCGGAGGCATCATCGGGTAACTGAGTGAGTTGTAGTTGGAACGCCTCGATATCGATGGGATCGTCCAGAGAAAGTCCGAAGGGCTGATGATTCATCGCGCGAAACGCTTCGACGCACTGAGGGCGAATGTCGATTCGCTCTGGCGTAACGGACAGTTCTCCCACCAATTTTTCAGCACTCAACGCAGTATGCTGAGTGGTTCCGAAACCACGCATCATCATGGCTTTGATTCGGTCTCGTGGCCATCCAACAGCATCACAGGCTTGCACCCCAACAATCAATGCCAAGGTGCTATCGAGTCCCCCGGAAACGCCAATCGCAAGATCCGCTGAATCTGGCAAGCGTGTCAGTCGCTTCGCCAAACCTGCAACCTGTATCGCTAGAATTTCAGAACAGCGGGAATCTAACTCTTGAGGATTCGACGGAACGAATGGATGCGGATCGATTTCCCGAAGCAGTTTTCGGTCAGTGAGGTTACCCGCTGTGCGGCTAACCTTAGGACTGGAAGCCTTAGCAGTGCTCGCTCGGGAAGCCCCGTCTGCTTTCCTCAGGTGGAAACTCTGTTCGTTAGCGATCTCAATGGAACGGAACTGAATTTTTTCTTTTTGCCTCGCATCTCCAAACGTTCCGATTGCGCTCCGTTCACGGGCCAATTGCTGTAAGTCGACATCGCAAGTGACATCCGTCGTTTCGAAATAGACAGGATGAAGTCCATCTCCCACCCGACGCGACTCACCCAACACACGGCCGTTTTCGGCGATGAGGGAATGGCTTCCAAAAACTAAATCCGAAGTGGATTCTCCCGCACCCGAAGAAGCATAGGCGTAAGCTGCCAGGCATCTCCCCGACTGCACTTTGACTAAATCACGTCTCCAATCCGCCTTGCCAATGGTTTCATTACTCGAAGAGAGATTGAGCAGAACGTTCGCACCGGCAAGGGATGAATCAACACTCGTAGAGAAAGGG
>JAAXIK010000029.1:17196-20538 GCA_012270385.1 Rubripirellula sp.
TTTTAGAGACGCGCTAAAATGAAAGACGATCTCGGTTCCAAACGGAACGGAACGATCATGGAGTCGAATGCAATCTGGATCTGCAGAACTCGCTGCCAAAAAATGTCTCGACTCATAAAACTCGTGATAGGTGGGCAGGTAGGATTTGGGAACTACACCATGCACCCTACCACCCCAGACGACGGCGGCAACGTTCATGAGCGAGTCGCCAACCATCAGAGGCAATCCAACGACGACTAAGGAATCTAAATCCCTGGTTCGGTTGGCCAATTCACCTAGCGTTGCTTTTGCAGACTGGATCAAGCTGTCGGTCAGGAAGAGATCCCCACAGGTGTAACCGGTCAAACATAGCTCCGGCAGCAGAACGACATCCGCATCGGTCCTCGCCAACACATCACAGATGTGTTGCAAGTTCGCTGCAGGATCAGCAACCTCCACCTTGGGAGAAGCAGCGCAAATTCGGAAGAAACCGTGGGGAAACAAAATGCCCTCGCCCTCGTCTGATTCTCAATGTGCTTTGAAGGTACCCATTTCACGAAATTACGGAGACGTCCGGATTGAACTCGCCGTCTAGCAAACTAACACCATTATGCTACAGCTCAACCCATTGTGAGCACAAATCGAAGTCGTCAGCCCCGCAAACAAGACAAAATCGTTGTTGAACCCCTCCAAACGTCCTAATCGCACACACAACACCGCAACCGTTCGGACGATTGCTCTCCGGGTACTATTCACAAGGTGGAAACGCCGGAAACTTAACGGGAGATTGTAAATACTGGACCTTCCACCAGGTCATCACATCACCACCGACTCACTACTCCAGCACATGTCAAACTTATCACCGATTTCCTATGAACTTTTTGACTTCCTGGCGGATCTGCAGAGTAACAACAATCGCCCCTGGTTCGCTGAGCATAAGCATCGTTACACCGAGCAGGTTCTTGAACCCTGCGTGCAACTATGCGAGCAACTTTCGAAGCCACTGAGAAAGGTAGCGGCACAGATTTCCGTGGAAGCCAAACCGCATCGTGGCTCCATCATGCGGTTCTACCGAGATACTCGCTTTTCAAAAGACAAGCGACCCTACAAAACCAATGTGGGAATCTCTTTACGACATCGCGTCGAATCGGACCTCCACTCACCGGGGATCTATTTGCACCTGGAACCGAGAACCTGCTTCATGGGTTTTGGCTGCTGGAAACCCGATCGAGAAACGCTATCGCTCATACGTCAGGAAATTATCAACCGACCGGCATCCTGGAATCGTATAAAAAAGCAGTTCCAGCAGAACGCCGAGTTTGAAATTGCTGGAGATCAACTTAAACAGGGGCCTCGAGGTGTGCCCAAGGATCATCCCTGCATCGAAGATTTGAAACGAACCGATTTCATCTTATTGGCATCGTTGACGGAACAGGAACTTGTCGAGAGAGACCCAATTCCACGGCTAGTTGATCTGACGAAGCAAGCGGGTTCTTGGATGCGATTCCTGTGCCGTTCTATACAGATCAAATATTAAGATGCGACCCTGTTCGCTGCTGGCCTCTTCGCCCCCCATGGGAAAAAAGATCAATCAAGCACGGTGGTGAGATGAGGGATGTTGGTGACCAAGGTAGCTCTCCCTGCACCGTATTCATCCCACCAAGTTGCAAGAGTGTCCGCCTTATCTTGATGGCCAACACGCCAGACTTTCATTGCGTGAGAAACAGGAGGCAACTCCCCACTGATCAGATCAAACTCGACCGCGACATTCAAAACTAAAATGAGAAGCGCCAGACGGTAAGCTTCTCGGGAATCCTCAGAGAGGTCGAGTGACTCAAGTGACCTCTCCATCAAAAGACTCGTCACCAACCAAGTTAAACGCAGAACCTCTGGTATATGCAAATCCACGTCCGTGAGAACGGCTTCCATCCAGACTTTCTTGGCTGATAAGTCTGCGCCTCCGTCACCTCCCCGTGCGGGTTGAATCATGGTGAGTTGGATCTGGCCCGTCCCCCAGGACTCAGCTGAGCCTTCGTCACCCCAGAAACGCCTTTCAATCCTGCGCACAAGCCCATAACCACATGTCTCCCAGCGGTCTCTCAGCGGACGTGAACGCAGATCAATCTGTTCGCTAAGCCTCGGATGTAATTCATTGAAATCGTGCCTCGCATCAGTGAGCAACCCACTGATCCGCCGCTGCACACCCTCCAACAGCAATTCTGAACATCCAGCATGAACCAAGGCAGGCCCGGGTGAGGTCAATAGATTTCCCGACTTTGAGGTGTTTTCTCGTAGCTGTCTCCAAAACTGACCGATATCCACTGCCGCATTGAGTAGACACTCGCTGATCCTCTGCACCGGGTTAGCCAACAAATCCTCGCTTGCGGGATCGACGGATTTGTCTCCGGAGGCGAGTACGTAAAGAAGTTGGGAAAGTCCAAGATCGACATCGGTATTCCACAGAAAAGAGGCTCGGCTCACTCTACCCCTCGCTTAAATTTTCCCGAATCCACTGTTCCAATTCCTCGTAATCGACGGGAGGAAGTTGACTGAGATCTGGCCTCAACCTCTTGGCGCCGTGAAGGTACACATGTTGGATTTCTTTTTGAGTCTTATCCGTATTCCAATGCACTAACACGCGAATGCACTGCGGAAGCGACCCAGGTACCGAGATCTCGTAAGAACATAGTAGGGGAACATCAATCCACCCCAGTTGTCGAGCGGCCAATGCGGGAAATTCGGCTCCCAAATCTTTTGTCACGGTGAAGGTCACGCTGGCGACATCAGATGCTTCGATTCCGTTCCGACGAATCATTAGAGCCACCATTTGGCGTGTGGCCGTTAGAATTTCATCTCGATTATCCGCTCGAGCAGTCGTGGCGCCGCGCACACCCCGACAGACAGTAGGTCGACTCTCGGTCATAAATCCACCCATGAAAAACGACAGGAGGACTCCGCCTCCGAAAAGATCCTCACACACTATAGTTGATTGCCCGAGATGACGATAATCGGGTTAGCGGGTTTTCTCTGCCCTCGCACAGATAAAGTTCACCCTTATCGCCTTGGCTCACCGTAAACAACCGACCCAACAATCCACTCAGGCCATCAGAATATGCCCCAAGAACGCAGTCGCTACCAAGAAAAGATCATCAAGAATTACTACCAGAATCGAGATGCCATCGGCCTTCAGAAAGCGCAGGAAGCTGTAACCGAGCTTTATCTAAGTGAGGGAAAAAAACGGGAAACCGTATGGAAGCGACTCGCGAGTCATCTCGAAAAAGTGGGATTGCCACCCAAGCAAATCGCGCCCCTTTGAAGTGAAGCCAGCCCGGACCTCGTCCTCGAAGCACTTAAGAAATTCAT
>JAAXIK010000216.1:0-13212 GCA_012270385.1 Rubripirellula sp.
ACCTTATTGAAAGTCACTTTTGTCATCATTTTGAAGCGTGGTATTCGGTTCGGGCAAAGTTGATTCATAGACCCTCTGGTTCTCGCTAAGCAACTGGGGCTCCAATGATTTAGTTGCAATCGCTAAACCATCACCCACATCGACATTTACCTGCTCTTGATTGCCGGCCAGATCCAAAACAAGCTGTTGGATCATCGGTAGAAATACTAAACGAAGTGGCAATGAGGTCCATTCTGTGTCACAGGGAATCGAGAATTGCACGACCTTGCCAGACCCTCTTCGGGCAAGCACAGCAACAGGGTCTCCGTTCCCCAGACTCCACAAAGTGATGGGTGCACCCATCTCCAGATTTCCGGCACCGGACTGCAAAGTTTCATCGGTACCGAGTCCTTGCCCCACATCACTGGAATTCAGCGAGTTGGGTGTCGCGGATTCCTCCGCTGTGTTCCGATCATTGGAAATCACACTTGGATCACGCAGCAGGCTAAATTTCCGATAAGCAAAAATCTCTACGTCTGCGAAAGGTTGCTCATTCCCGGTTCGTATCGATTCCCAAGGTTCGTAGATGGAATGATGAGCACCGGCGGGTTGTTGCCGTCGATTCTCACCCACAGGATCACCCGCAATTTCTCCAAGCACAGCTGGCAACTGCCAAGAGCCCGCATCGCTCGTCCATCGAGCGTTGTACCCCGAAGGATCGACCTTATCACCATCAAAGATCACAAGAGTACCACCCCCAACGACGAATTCAGACAATTGTGCTCGCTCTTGCTTAGTGAGCTTCGACACATTCGCCAAAGCTAGAAGATCCGGTTGCTCTTTCGTCAAAGCGTTTTGCAGTTGCTGCCTCAAACAAACCTTCGTTCTCACTGCATCAGGTTGGTCCTCGCCACCAAATGCAAAGGGACTGAGCGCGATGGCAAGATAGTCAGTTTCGCTCTCCAGAGCTTTTTGAACAGGGTCTCCATCCACAAGTAGCACATTGATCTCGTCAATCACATCCAGAGCAAGCGATCGCCGATTATCTTCCAGAAGAGCGTCAGCATGCTCAACGGAAACCGTGAGCACTTGTACTCCGACCTGATCAATACGGTGTGTTAACTTCGAAACGGTCGTCGACCTAGGCGCTATAGTTACCAAGGACTGCCCAACTTGAACATTGTCCAGATACCACGTCAGCCGAACGTCTCGAAGAGGTAGGTCGCTGGCGTTGCGAACCGTGGCACTAAAGCTTCCTCCTCGTCCAGCAACGACCGCTGCTGCATTCGATTCAATCGTATCGACGGAAAGATTAGCCAGCTGCTGAGTTTGCTCTCCGACCTTAAGAAAACCAATTGCCGGACGCATTGACATCTCTTGGAGATTTCCTGAAAGACTCGACACCGCACCCATCGAAGCATCATCAAGTGTATCACTGGCGAAGTCACCCACCACGATGATCTGTCGCTGCGGGTAAACACCTTGCTCTGCCGCTTCGACAGCTGCTCGCCGCAGCTCACCCAATGCAACCGGTCCGGATTTCGCACGGATTTCTCTAAGAGTCTCACGAGTTTCCTGGATACCCGCCGAAGAGACGGGCGATGACAACTGACTGCTGCGAATCAGCATCAACTCGTCTCGCCGTGACAGGCTTTCGAGGAACTGCTCAACCGATTGCTTCGCCATCTCCATACGAGTCACCCCCGAAGCATCCCTCGCCGCCATACTTTGGCTATCGTCAAGCACAATCACGACCGTTCTAGGTGCATCACCGGGCAGAACGCGAAAGCCGGTCAGAACCGGCCTAGCAAGACAATAAGCCAGCAGTATCGGTATCAAGCAACGCAGCAGGAGGAGAAGAAGATGCATCAATTGGAGCCGTCTCCGATTGATCCTCACCACCGCTTCCAGCAAGTGCATCGCCCCCCAGTCCAAGACTCGGAATCGATTTCGAAAGAGCAAGTGGATAGCGAGTGGAACTGTAAAAGCAAGAGCTCCAAAAGCAAGGATTCCGTTCAATAGGGTCAACGTCCACGCCTCCGAACCGAGAGGTACTCATGGAGGGCATCGGCGAATGGGCGATCTGTTGTCATCTGTACAAGATCAACACGTTGCTTACGACAGATATCACGCAACTTGTTTTGATACTCCTCGTACCGACGTAGGTAAGCATCGCGAATACTTTTCGCATCAACCATCTGTTCATTCTGCGATGATTCCAAATCGCGAAACTGGATCCGACCCGAGAAAGGAAAATCGATTTCGTCTGGATCCAGTACTTGAAAGAAAAGGATCTCGTGACGTGCAGAGCGGAACAACGCGAACGCCTTAGCAAGTGAATCAACATCCCCCATGCCATCGGACAAAATCACGAGCAAGCCACGGCGGGATAACTTGGGTGCAATCCGCTGAAAAACGCCTCCCAAATCAGTTTCGCGTTTGGTCCCGTTCTCCGCGATTGCTTGGAGCACAGCTCTGAGGTGAGACGGCCTACTTCGAGAAGGCAACCACTCTCGAGGTTCATCATCAAAGGTGACTAAACCGACTCCATCTTGTTGCCCCAGCATCAGGTATGCGAGCGATGCGGCAAGCTGCTGAGCGTATTCATACTTGGTTCGTCCTTCACTACGTTCGCCGCTGTACTGCATCGAACCACTGCGATCTACCAACAGGGTACATCGAAGGTTGGTTTCCTCTTCATACTCACGAATATAAAGTCGATCGCTTTTCCCGAAGGCCTTCCAATCAATATTCCTGAGTTCATCTCCTCTGACGTAAGTTCGGTGTTCTTTGAACTCAACGCTAAACCCTTTGTGCGGTGAGCGATGCCGACCCGAGCAAAAGCCTTCCACTACCTGTCTTGCCAACAGCTGTAGCTTACTGACTCTAGCCAGGTCTTTCGGTTTGACGAGGTCCAATATTCGCATCGAGAAGTCAGTTCCGGGGCGGAGCGGGATTAACGCATTATCAAGTCTCCGACGAGGCCTGACACCACGATCAAAAGTATAGCGAAAACCGAGCTTCTACGCTCGCAGGAGGGGTAGAACTCTTCGCCTCAGTTGAAAAAAACCCAAACGAATCAAACAAACAATCTGCGTTGGCAGAATCGATCCCGCATTCAATCAACGAAGTCTAGATCACGCTACTCAAAACGCAGCGCGTCAATGGGATCCATCCGGCTCGCCTTCCGGGCAGGGTAGTAGCCAAAGAAAATACCGACCAGTCCTGAAAAGATGATCGCCGTTACCGCAGCAGGTAACGATACAACGACGGGCCAGTCGGAACCTGGTGACCACTGATTAATCAGCGCGATCACGCCAATGGATCCTCCAACACCGAGGGCCAGTCCGATCGCCCCCCCTAGGACGGACAGTACCACGGCCTCAATCAAAAATTGCCGCAAGATATCAGTGCCCCTTGCACCGACCGCCATTCGAATACCGATCTCACGAGTCCGTTCGGTAACGGATACCAGCATAATATTCATGATGCCGACACCTCCAACCGCCAGACTAATGGCAGCGATGGAAGCCAACATTGCCGTCATCGAGCCGGTAATCACCCCCAGTACACTGGCGATTTCGGTTGTACTTTGAACTTCAAAGTCAGCAGGTCGACCAGGGTAGATGTCGTGACGTTCTCTTAACAACTGGCGAATTTCACTGGATGCACTATTGGTCAGATCAGAGGTTCGCGCGGAGGCCATGATGGCATGAACATTCTTGAATTGATTCCCGTGGATCCTTTTCTGGACGGTGGTATAAGGCACCAGAATTAAATCATCCTGATCCTCGCCGACCATGTTAGCGCCCTTCGCTTCAAGAACACCGATCACTCGAAAAGGAATGTTACCTACTCGAATTGTTTCGCCGATTGGATTAACGGTTTGAAATAACTTTGCGACCACGGTCTGACCGATCACACAAACCTTCTCTGCAGAGCGAATTTCGCGTTCACCAAAAAACCCCCCTAACCGAATAGCCCAACTCCGGACCATGAGGTAATCCACACCTACACCATAAGATTCTTTGGGCTGCCAATTCACCCCGCCATAAACCAGTTGATTCGAGAACCCTACCAGACCACTCGCCACGGCGATGGATGGACATTCTCGCCGTATAGCCTCCGCATCACCGGGAGTAAGCGACACCGATCGGGAATCCTGAACACCGCCTCTACGCATCATTTTCGGAACGACGATAATCACATTGGTGCCCAGGCCCTCGAGCTCACCTCGCACCAGACTCGTTGCACTTTGACCAATCGAAACCATGGCTGTCACCGCAGCGATCCCAATCACGACTCCAAGAATCGTGAGGGTGGCACGCAATCGATTCTTACGAAGAGATCGAAGCGCGATTTGTACCGTATTCCAAAAGCCCATTACTTTTTCTTCGCAACAACTAATTCATCGTCTATGTGCACGTCGCCATCAATCAACTCACTCCATTGACTATCGCGGATTCCAATGGTGACAGGTACTGCTCGAAGGTGGGGAGTCTCCCAAACCCAAACGTATCGCTTAGAGCGTTTCGCAGCGAAGGCGGTTTTCTCCTCAGCCGATTCCTCAATGGCAGACATCGCATCATCATCATTTTCAACGCCAAGAACTAAGTCCTTGTCTTCAGGGCGAACGTGCGCTACCTCCGGAAAAAAACGCAACGCAGCGTTGGGGATACGCAGACACTTATCTCTTCTGCCTGTTTGAAACGAAAGGCTCGCTGTCATTCCCGGCATTAACTTTTGCTCCCGATTCTCTGCCGAGACAACCACGGGGTAGGTGACAACATTCTGCATCACAACAGGACTCAAGCGGATCTGCACAACCTTGCCCACGAATAGATCATCTGGGTACGCATCGACAGTGAACTGCACCGGCTTCTCTGATTCGGCCGCCTCGCGAATCAACCCGATGTCCGCCTCGTCAACCGAAGCGAATAGATGCATCTCCTCTCGGAGGTCGGGTGCAACTGTGAAGAGTTCAGGAGTCTGAAATTGCGCCGCCAAGGTTTGACCGGGTTCAATTTTTCTGTCGATAACAACGCCATCGACGGGGGAAACAATCCGAGTGAACTCAAGATTAGCCTCTGAGTTGGATAGGCCCGCCTCGGCTTGCTGAACCCCCGCGGCTGCAATCTTGGCTTGCGCTTCCAGAGACTCTACTTTAAAGCGAAATTGATCCACCTCCACTTGTGAAACAAAGCCTTCCCCACGATCACGCAAACGCAAAGCACGATCCAGATCCAGTTTCGCAAGCTCCAAATCTGATTCGACTCGCTTTACCTCGGCTTCACGAATACCCAGCAGAGCACGATCCTCCGCAACCGCAGCTTCGAACAATCTTGAATCGATCTCAGCCATCAATTGGCCTTTCTTGACCGTATCATTGAAATCAACGTGCAGTTTCTCAATGGGTCCAGAAACAAATGTTCCCACGGAAACCGAGAGCACGGGCTTCACTTCCCCAGTCGAATTCACTACGGCCGTTAATGCCCCTTCCGTCACCGTCGCCGTGCGAAATACTGGTATCTGACGCTGCAACCAGACTTGCCTACCCTTGATGCCTCCATAGCCGAGGGCGGCCAAGAACGAGAGGATTAATAACCACTTGATAAAGAATCGCATGGACCAGCCATTCACTAAACAAAAGGAGCAGTCAACGCGGTAAGAAATCACCGGCGTGGCCACTAGTCTAAGCTATCTCTTGAATAGCCGAAGAAGCTCTTTGGAAGAACGACTAATTATTCCGATAGAAATCTCAATTCGGGGGTTTCACCATCACCCTCCACTGAGTGCTCGAAATTCATCGCTTGCGATACTGATTCGGATTATCGGCTTTACCCGTAATCTCATAGAGAAAACGACTAGGCGTTGTCGGTCGAGGTTTCCCCCACTTACGTCGAGTCAGTGCCAGAGACAGTGTCAATATTTCCTGCGCTCTGGTGATCCCGACGTAACACAATCGTCTTTCCTCTGCGATGTCATTCTCATCTCCGCTCTTGACACTACGACTGTGCGGCAAAAGTCCATCCTCCAAACCCACCATGAATACATAGGGAAATTCAAGCCCTTTGGCGGCATGCATGGTTAATAGCCAAACTGCATTTTGCTGAGCGAGCTTATCTTTTTCGTTACCCATTTCTCGGCCCGCCAGGGCAATCTCAGAAAGAAAGCCTGTAATATCTGGGCTTGCATTGCCATCCTGATAAGCGGACACGGCATTCACCAGTTCCTCAATCGAACTTAGCCGGGCTTCGCGTTCCTCGGTCTTTTCATAATTTCTTGCGATTTCATCCGCGTAGGCAGTCTGGTCCAGAAGAGTTCTCATCGCATCAACCAGCGATTCATTACGCGCCCGCTGCTGGACGTTTTCCATCACTTGACCAAGGTGTGAAATCCCTTTTCTTGCTGCACTCGGTAGGTCTGCCACGGCTGAAGTATCCTGCATGACTTCCCAAACGGGAACACCACGCTCCACCGCACGGTCTACCAATATTTTCACCGTCTTATTTCCTAGCCCACGCGCGGGCGTATTGATCACCCGCAAAAGCGAGACCTCGTCAGCTGGTTGCTCGATCCACTTGAGATACGAAATGAGATCCCGAATCTCCTTGCGATCGAAAAAAGATTGGCTACCAAGCATCACATAAGGGATTTTAGCTTTTCGTAATTCCGTTTCAAAAAGACGAGGCTGTTCGTTGGTGCGGAATAGGATGGCAATATCCCTCGGCTGCACGTGCTCATTGTCGATCAATTGCGTGATCTGCGAGACCACACTTTTTGATTCGGTGATCTCATCTTTGTATTGCTCGATCCTCGGGCGTTTACCATTCGGGCGACTCGCAATCAATCGTTTGTCATGCCGGATGGTGTTGTAACCGATCAATCGATTGGCCATTTCCAAAATGGCTGCTGTGCTTCGATAGTTATCTTGAAGATAAACTACCTTCGCATCTGGCCAATCATTTTTAAAATTCAAAATATGTGTGACGTCAGCCCCCCGCCATGCGTAGATGGATTGATCATCATCACCCACGACGCATAAGTTACGATGCTTCTCAGTGAGGTGCCGAGTGATACGATACTGACTCCCGTTGGTGTCTTGGTATTCGTCGACCAACACGTGATCGTATTTCGCTGCCTCTTCATCCCGTATTTCAGGGTGATGCTCAAAAAGCTCTTCGGTCTGAAGCAAGAGGTCATCAAAATCCATTGCCCCCTTGAGTTTCAATGCGTTTTGGTAACGCCGATAAGCAGCTGCAGCAAAGTGTTCGCGATCAGTCGCTGCGAGATTCACCGCGCGATCAGGTAGGATGGATTCATTCTTCCAGCCACTAATGATGGCCAGCATGTCACTTGGTTTTAATGCTGTCCCGGGCAAACGGAGCTCTCGTAGCACGGTCCTCGCGAGTGACTCCTGATCGCTCCGGTCATAGATCGAAAACTTTTTGGGGTAACCCAAGGCTTTCGCATGTTGACGCAGGATCCTGACGCACTGCGAGTGAAAGGTGCTAATCGTCGGCTTGGGAGCTTCGTCCCCACGCATGGCGTTTTTCAGAACCCGACCCTTTGGTCCGGGCTTTACCGAGCGGATCAACTCACCAACACGCTCCTGCATTTCTCCGGCGGCTTTGTTGGTGAAGGTGACCGCCAGAATGCGTTCCGGGGACGTCCCGTTCCGAATCAAATTGGCAATTCGAAAGGTGACAACGCGAGTTTTACCGGTGCCAGCACCGGCGAGTACCAAGAGGGGTCCACCGAGTGTCGCCACCGCTTCTGCCTGCGGCCCGTTAAGTCCATGCGTCGCGTTCAATTCCGTTTGTCTCGGCAAGAGCTATCCTCAAAGCCCGCTATCCTAGCAAGCCGAAGGAAGCATGCCAGACCTGCATGCTTCACAAAACAACAATCCGCTTCGAGTGAGATGCGCTGATCAGCTCTCAAGCCAATCGAGAAATGCTGCATGGATTTTCTAACGAAGATCGTCTCGATCCACCAATGGGTTCGCAGATCCAGCACCAATCAAAACCATCAAGCCCTGCTGTGGTTGATTACGAGGCACAGCAGTTTGATCGAATGGAATTCCGTAGCAGGCATAATTACCAGTTGTCGCATCCATCACGTAAACCACGGTTGCTGCTGCGGGACGATTACTCGCTCGCGGGAAATTCGCTCGGCCGGTGACCATAATGTATTTTGAATTATTCGCCCCCGAACCAAGTGTTTCAGCAACGTTGGTCGTGAACCTTGCCAAGAACTGTCCGCTCCGAGGATAAATGACGGAACACTGCAATAATCCTGAATTGTGGTCGAGAACAAATAGGCCTTCGGACTCATCCGAGACATTACCAGTTGCCATCGAGAATTTCTCACTGGTGACCGCACCCGTTGCGTGGATCAGCGGTAACTGCTCAAGAAAGCTTGATGAGCTGGTTTGATCTGCCGATCGCTGACCTGCCCAGAAACCGACTGCGACTAGCCCAGCACCTGCCGCGGTGACCACGACAGCGAGGCCCAGCATCCAAGAGGTTGCACGAGAAAGCCCCCCCAATCTTGAAAAACCACAGCAACTGCGATGCTCATTCGTCTCGACAGTTGGTAATTCAGAAGGATTTGATATCACTTGGCGACTCCTCGCGTTGGCAATAGGCGTAAATCACAAATTGGTAATCAACTTCAGCGATGACGTGGCAGCCTAACGTAGAAAAGGCTCCGCGTGCCTGCTGGACTCGATCCCCTAAAGATAACATTGGCAGGGCTTCTATTGGTGACCAGGCCAAAAAGATTTTCGGCATTCTAGCTTCTTTCCGGCTTTCAAAGCGATGCGAGTTCTCATCACGCGAGGTCTTCTTGAGAAAGAACGTCAGCTCATCGAGCCCAAGCTGGAAATTCTCAGGAAAAACGAGCAATAACCAGGCAAATCGTGTTGGAAGCCGGTAATTCGGCGCAAGGGATGATTGAAACTCAGCTGCCTGACCCTTACGATTTCACAGTCCTCGGGATCAGTAGATTCCTCCAGTTCGTCTATCTCGCTCCATTTCCAAATTCACGTTTCAGGCACAGCTAAACTTATGGGTATTAACGCACCACTCGATCGAAAACTTAGAATGGCTCTTGTTGGAGGAGGCGCAGGATCTTTTATCGGAAGAGTTCACTCCATCGCGGCCTGTCTTGATAACCGCGCGGTCCTGACTGCCGGCGCTCTATCGAGCAACCCAGAACGCGCGAAAGCCTCCGCTCCTGACTACGACATCGCAGAATCGAGGGCTTACGGCAGCTTCCAGGAAATGCTGGATACCGAGGCTGGACTTCCTGCAGAAGAGAGAATTGATTTTGTGAGTGTGGCCACTCCCAATCACATGCACTATGACGTCGCCAAGGCAGCTGTTGATGCTGGGTTTAATGTGGTTTGTGATAAACCGATGACTTTTGATCTGGCTCAAGCCGAGTCACTGTTAGAAACGGTCGAAAGCAGCGACGTGGTATTTGCGGTAACACACAATTACTCCGGTTACCCACTTGTTCGTCAAGCTCGTGAAATGATCCTTGGTGGTGAACTTGGAGAGATCAATGCGATTCGCTCACAATACATCCAAGGATGGCTGCGCACTGCACTGGAGGAAGACGAACAGAAACAAGCGGCTTGGCGAACCGACCCAGCTAAAAGTGGAGCAGCGGGAGCTTTTGGCGATATCGCGACCCACGCTTACAACCTAGGACGATACATGACGGGTGTGCTTCCGGGTGAGGTGAGCTGCAGCTTGAAAACATTTGTCGAAGGTCGCCGCTTGGACGACTATGGAACCGCTGTGATCCGATATGAGAACGGTGCTTTGGGTACAGTCACTGCTTCACAGATTAGCCACGGGAGAGAAAACGATCTCGAGATCGAGATTGATGGCACGAAAGGTTCATTGCGTTGGAGACAAGAAAATCCCAATGAGCTGATTTACCGGCAAAATGGTAAAGCTCACCAGATTTACACTCGTGATCCCAATGCTCCTTTCATGAACGGACTCGGTGCAGGTGCTTGCCGACTACCCTCGGGACACCCAGAAGCTTTCTTTGAAGCCTTTGCAAACGTCTATTCCTCGGCCTTCGATGATATGGCGGTGAGAGCCTCAGGTGGAACCTTCGAGCGGCGCGATACGGTTTATCCCAACGTCTACGATGGGGTAGAAGGTATGTTCTTTATTCAGCAATGCGTAAGCAGCAGCCAAGAGGGAGCAGCATGGCTACCCCTCAAGCATGCAGCAGCTCGTTCATAAAAACTATCCTTACACCCGATTCGTGTGAGGAAAACAGAATTGGGCATGCCGAGTGACGGAGGCCCAATTCTCTGGTCGAAAAAACGATCATGCCATTGGACATGATCGTTTCTTAGGGAAAGCGAGAGTACGGGCGAGAGCGATTCGAGAACTTTACAGATTCGCAACCACACCATCCTGAGCCTCAGAGAATGATTCCCTGCGTGAGTCACCCGAAGAGAGTATGATGTGGCGTTCAGACGCCTATGATCTTTTAGCTACTAACAAAACCGAGAAGTTAACGCATGAAGTCAAAGATTCTGCTTACCACGCTACTGGCATTCGTTCTGGTGACACCGGTTCAAGCGCAATCGGATTGGGAAAAAAAGAAAGAGAAATCCTTTCCACCCGTACCCGAAGATATCCAAAGCCTGATTACAGAAGCGGTACCCGCCCAAGCGGCTGCCGAGGCCAAGAAAGACCGCAGGATCCTTTTGTTTTGGCGCTGCGAGGGCTTCATCCACAACTCAATCCCCCACGGCAATTTCGCTGTACAAGCAATGGCAAAGAAGACCGGCGCTTTCCAAGTCGACCTTGCAGACTCCTATGATGTCTTCACGACGGCGAAGCTAGCAAAGTACGATGCCGTGCTACTGAACAACACAACCCATATGAAGTTCCCTGAAGCATCCCAACTGAATGCATTCCTTGATTTTGTAGCTGAAGGAAATGGCTTGATTGGATTCCACGCAGCAAGTGACAACTTTGGTCGCCACCCTGAAGCAAGAGCGTTGGTGGGTGGCCAATTCAACGGACACCCTTGGGGTGCCGGGGGAACTTGGGCGTTCAAACTCGACGATCCCGGTCACCGGCTGAACCAAGTTTTCAAGGGCGAGGGATTCTGGCACACCGATGAAATCTATCAGTACAATCCGGAGAGCTATGTTGGGACCGACACCCTACGTGTTCTCGTCAGCTTGGACATGAGTCAAAAAGTTGTCTCGGAACGAATCAACGATGGGCCAAGAGAAGTGCCAGTCTCGTGGGTTCGATCGGCTGGAAAAGGGCGTGTTTTCTATACCAACCTTGGTCATCGCCAAGAAACGTTCCGCAACCCTATCATCCTGCAGCACATGCTTGATGGAATTCAGTATGCACTTGGAGATCTTGAAGCGGACGCCACTCCCACTTCTAACGCAGGCAACTTGAAAGCTGCCATGGCACCTCCAAAATCATAAGCGGGAACCGCAAAGTTTCATCCATTCCGCTTCCTGCTGACCCCTGACACGAAAACGTACCGCCCCCGGCCACCACCGAAGCGTCGCGAATGTGCATCCGTCGCGGCGACGCCCTTGATCGCCGCCTCCGCACCCAAGGCCGTCAAAGCACAAAGCCCAAATGAGCAACTCGGTGTCTGCATCGCTGGCCTGAATGGTCGCGGCGGCGAGCACATTCGCGGCTTTGACAAGGACCCCAGAACTGTCATCCGTGCCATTGTTGATATTGATGAAGAAGTTGGCGCGAGGCGTGCTGACCAAATTGCAAAACTGCAAGGCAAGCGACCCGAACTGTTCACGGACGTCCGCAAAGCGTTAGACGCTGACGGAGTGGATATCCTGAGCGTCGCTACCCCCAATCACTGGCACGCTTTGATGGGTGTTTGGGCGATGCAAGCGGGGAAAGATGTCTACGTTGAGAAACCCATCAGCCACAACATTCACGAAGGGCGAGCACTGGTTGAAGCAGCGGCTCGATACGAAAGAATGTTTCAAACCGGCACGCAGTGTAGAAGTAGTCGTGCAGTCCAAGATGCCATGCAATACATCGCTGACGGTGGAATCGGCGAGTGCAACTTTGCGAGAGGCCTCTGTTACAAGCGACGGAAATCGATCGGTGCTCTAGGCAACTATGACATTCCAGGCAACGTAGATTTCAATCTTTGGAGCGGTCCAGCTAGCCTCACCGATCCAAAACTGACGCGTCCACGATTCCATTATGACTGGCACTGGCAACGGCATTATGGAAATGGAGACCTGGGTAACCAAGGCCCTCATCAAACGGACATCGCACGCTGGGGATTGGGAGTCAATCGTCATCCCAACTCGATCATCAGCTACGGCGGTCGACTGGGATATCAGGCAGAAAAGAATGACAGTAACTATGTCGATGCGGGAGACACCGCAAACACCGAAGTTTCCATCTATGACTATGGAGATAAATGCATTGTTTTCGAAACACGGGGCTTAGACATCTCAACCTCAAGTGGCAAAGAAGTGGAAGCGATGTTTGGTACCGGTGGCGGCAATAAGATCGGAGTGATTTTCTACGGCAGCGACGGTTATGTCGCACAGGTTAGATACGATCAATGCAAAGCCTTTGATAAAGATTTCAACGTGACCAAGGAATTCAAAACCAGCAATGTTGGAGACGCGCATTTTGCCAACTTCATTGACGCTTGTATCACACGCGATTACGCGACCCTCAACGCGGATGCCATGACAGGACATCTCTCTGCTGGTGTAAGTCACCTCGGAAATATCTCCTACTACCTTGGCGAACAGAACAAGGTATCCACCGAGGAAATCGAATCGATGATCTCCAAGGTCAAAAGTCTCGACGATAATTCAGTGACCTTGCAACGTACCGTAGAGCACCTGAAAGCAAACAATGTTGACTTGGCTAAGACACCGCTCTCCCTGGGTCCGATGCTCGAATTTGACAACGACACAGAAAAATTCACCAACCATGATGGTGCAAATGAATTACTGGCGAGGGATTATCGGGATGGCTTTGTCGTTCCATCTGGCGATCAAGTCTGATCCCCATCTCACTGAATGAATTTGCAAAGCGAGGTTCCAATTCGTTTGGGACCTCGCTTTTTTATGCACCGCCTGCTGGATTGATTGCGAAACGATCAACTCGCGGAACGTCTTCGATTTCGAGCTTCTGCCAGCATCGCTGAGCGTTTGATATCAACAGTCCACAAAAA
>JAAXIK010000216.1:13222-20537 GCA_012270385.1 Rubripirellula sp.
CCGCTTCTCATGTGCCTGATACCGTGACGCACGACCGTCTCGACTGATGGCCTTCCCCTCCAAGCTAAAAATCACCCACGGCCTCGCAGTTCGAATGACTCCTTTCTCCAGGAAATCACCGACCAGACGCAACTGCAGACTATCCGACTTTGACATATTTTTGGTGGTCGGCGCATCGTGCTGCCCGAGAAGAATAGCCACACTTCCGTCGCCTACCTCGAGAAGATTCAACGGATCTACACCAGCTTCTTTGCGACCGAGATTCGCTCGCCAATTGTCAACCTCCGAATCCACGGAGTAAGAAATGACACGATCCCCAGAAGCGATTAAATCCACCATGGGGTGTGAGTCCAGCAAGTCCGTTTGAATCGAAACGGTAACTTCGAACACCAAGTAGCCCGCCGCATTCGCGATGGGCTCAATGGAAAGCCGAATGGCATAGGACTGGTCACCTTGCGGATAATTAACCGAAAGCCGATTTTCGCAAATGAACTGCTCGGCAGCAGACGGAAGAGACTGGCCCTCGATTGACGTGATGCTCAATCCTAAAGGGTCCGCTTGATCGCTCGCGGTCACTCCAGAAGATGGACGTGGACGAAAACAGAGATTGCTATCTCCACCTCGCAGATCAAAGGAACAGATGTTTTCCCCGAAGACCCAACAGGCTACCCCAAGTTCATCAATCTTCCACATCTCGTGAGACTCATCTGTAAGTGTTGTCATTGGCCAATCCCACAGCACCTTGACGGAAAACTGTGAACAGAGTCTATCCATCTGCTTAAAGTCGACAGACGTTAAAATATCGCCAAAGGAAGCATGAAAAAAGGTGTCGACACTACGAAAGAATCGCGTAGCATCCACACCTTTTCATGATTAAAAATTCTACGTTTCCGCTTTACTCGGCGTACTCGGCGTCAAAGAACTCCTTACTACCCTCAACATCTGGATTGATGCTGCGAGCACCTTCTTGCCAGTTCGCTGGGCAAACTTCGCCGTTCTGCTCAAAGTGCTGTAGAGCTTTGACCATGCGAAGGGCTTCATCGACGCTTCTCCCTAGTGGCAAGTCATTAACCACTTGGTGTCGAACCACACCTTCCTTGTCGATAAGGAAAAGTCCTCTGAGCGCGATTCCACCATCTAACAGCACGTCATAGTCACGGGAAATCTGCTTGTTTAAGTCGGCGATGAGGGGATATTCAGTTGGGCCAATACCACCCTTGTTGCGTGGTGTCTGAGTCCAAGCAAGGTGAGTAAACTGACTATCAATGGACACACCTAAGATCTCAACTCCAAGGTCTGCGAATTCCTTGGCTCGATCACTAAATGCAATGATCTCAGTGGGGCAGACGAAGGTGAAGTCGAGCGGCCAGAAGAAGAGAACGACATACTTACCTTCGTAATCGCTCACGGAGACCGTCTTGAATTGGCCATCTGGCATCACAGCTTGGGCTGAAAATTCAGGGGCTTTCTGAGTCACCAAAACACTCATGGGATACTCTTACTTTCTCATTGGAGTAAATGATTCTATGGCTCACGAGGGCACACTACGCAATCGTGATTGTGATGGACAACGCTGATCGGTTCCATCGCCCAATCACTATTGAATGATTCGCCAGTTTCTACAACCCGTGGGATGCAATGAGGACGAAAAACAACGGAAACGGGCACGGAGGCGATGATCGCTTGATTTCAAATCAACCGGTTTCTTCGAGCATATTAAGGAACGCGGCAAGCAGGCTGAGGCAAAAACTACTCAATTTTTTTCAACTTGCGTGAAGTGCGTCGCTGAAATTTCCCCAAAACGCCTCAACCACACCGAATTTTTATTCAATTCGCTTACTGGGGTTCAGTTTCTTTCCCTGCCAATAGAACCCGTCCTCACGCTTTTCTAAAATTCGATTTGCACTCCCCTCTGCCAAAGGCATTTCCACCTTGGGAAGCCACTTGGCTAACCGATCCGCCTCCGAGCGATTGGCGTCGGAAACGTGTGTACCATGGAGTAGATTCGTCAATTCCTGAGGATCACTCCTCAACTCATAAAGCTCTTCACTGCCGTCGGCATACCGAATGTAACGCCAATGCTGGTCCACCACGGAGTGGTTTCCCGCATTGTGGGTGCAAATCGCAGGACGCGCTCTCACCTGCTCGGGGTGATCCAACTGAGGTTTTAAACTCAGTCCTTCCATGCCTTCGGGCTTGGGTAGGCCTGCTAATTCCACAAGTGTGGGGTAAAGATCGAGCAATTCTGCAGGCTGCTGACAACGCTCATTCTCTGACACCCCCGGACCAGCGAAAATAAGTGGGACTCGGGTAGATCTTGCCCACAGCGAATTTTTGCCAGAGATCGCTTTTTCTCCTAGATGGTATCCGTGATCACTCCAAAGGACGACAATGGTGTTATCCCGATGCGGTGACTTCTCGAGTGCATCCAAAACTCTCCCCACCTGGCTGTCGACGAAACTAACGCAAGCGAGGTAGGATCTCACAAGTGGTTTTAACTGATCATTCTCGACCAGCCAGCTGGTTCTTGGCTCTGGAAGATCCCAGTGAATGAACCAGGAGGCATCGGGGGTATCCGATCGGTCATTGTCGATGATCGGTGGCATGGTTAACGTGTCTTCAGGATAGAGGTCAAACCACTTCTGGGTCGCATAGCAGGGAACGTGTGGGAGAAAGAACCCACAAGATAGGAAGAACGGCTGATCCTCGGGCATGGATTCCAATTCGGACACCGCCCAAGAAGCCACCTGCCAGTCGCCTTTATCCTCATCGCGGTGCGGGAATGTTCCCCAATCCATCAATTTATGGTTACCGCCGGGTGTCGGAGGAATGAGCTTTTGTTCTGGCTTGGCTCCAACTCCCGAAGGTGGCCCCCAAACATCAGCTTCGTCAGTCTTTTGGAAGCCATTCCTGCCGTGGTAAATCTTACCGCCAATCAGGGTCCGATAACCGTGCTGGTTGAAATATTGGGGCAGGGTAACCAGCGACGATAAGTCTGAGACATTTCGAATCCACGGTGATAGACCATAGATCCCCGTGGAAGTAGGTCGCTTACCGGTCATCAAGGAAGTCCGACTGGGATTGCACAGCGGAGCTTGGCAATGCGCATTGGTGAAGGTGGTACCGCGATTTGCTAACCTGAGCATCGAGGGGGTTTTCACATCGGGATGTCCTCCGAGTGGCTCTACCCAATCATTGAGATCGTCAATAGCGATCATCAAGATGTTGGGCTTTGTTGATCTGCTAGTCTTGTTGACCGCGGTGGTGGAATCCGCAAGAGCAACCCCTGACCCGAGAATACAGGTCATGAAGAAAAATGCGCGGCAAGTGACGCGAATGAGATGGGCCATTCGTTTACTCCGTTTGCGAATGGTATGACAGGGATATCTATACAACGAACATCTAGGTCGGCCCAAAAACGCAAGGTCTCTCCACCTCTCAGCGAAGAGGTGGCGCAATCACCTTTGTTGTGCATCTCAGCAGAGCAGACAGAAAGTCAGTGTAGCACAAAGCGTTCCGGGGAATGAATCGGAACGGATTGATGTTACTGTGGAGGGCATCTCACTGGGAAAACTATTTGTTTTCCTCTTCCTTGGCGTTCTTTTCTGCGGCTGTAGATTTTGCCACAAACTGAAGCGAAGCGCTGTTCATGCAGTAGCGTTTACCTGTTGGCTGTGGACCATCATCAAACACGTGGCCTAGATGGGCTTTACAGCGAGCACAGTGAACCTCGGTTCGCGGATAGAAAAGAACATAGTCCGTCTTGGTGCTTACACTCTTCTTGCCAATCGGTCGAAAAAAACTAGGCCATCCGGTTCCCGATTTAAATTTTGTCTCACTATCAAACAATGGTAAGGCACACACGACACATCGATATTCACCTGATCTTTTATTATTCCAGTAACGATTACGAAAAGCTGGCTCAGTGGCTGCATTTTGGGTCACATCGAATTGCAGCTTGGTCAATGTTCTTTGCAATTCACGCTTTGTCTTTGGCGTGTAACCCACACTCGGATCCACTTCGCTTTCACCGGACTCTTCTTGCGCGGGTTGCTGGGCAAGCAAAATGCTGGATGGATCAACCATTGAGATGGAACAGATCCATCCAACCAGCAACGCAATCACTCCTGTCCATTTACAGGGAAGAGACTCTCGGATACGAGTTTGATGGGCGTCAACGATTCGATACATGATTCATCTCCTAGGTGGGGGGGATCTCTTATAGTATGATTGGTGAGTCAAGACCTTGGCAAGCTTAACGTCCCTTTTCACTCGTCGCGCACCGTCAAAATGAGTACCTCATGAGAGTCGAACTCAGTGGAGTGCATGTCAACCGAGACAAAAAACCAATCCTACGAGACTTTGGATTAACCACCGAGGAAAATGAGTACCTCGTCATCTTAGGCGGAAACGGTGTTGGAAAAACAACAACTCTGCGGACCATCGCCGGACTCCAAAGCCTCCACGCAGGCGACGTTCTACTTGGAGGTGAATCGGTTGCCCATCTACCACCGCGGAAACGCTCCGTCTCCATGGTTTTTCAAGACAACGCACTTTTTCCCCATTTGACAGTTGGTCAAAATATTCAGCAGAGTCAAAAACGCGAGCGAACAAGAAAAGAACGAGACGCCGAATTCAACGAAATAACGAATCGCCTGCGGCTTGATTCCCTGATCCATCGATACCCGGATCAGCTCAGTGGCGGAGAAGCACGCCGAACGGCTATTGCCAAGGCGATGGCAAAACGTGCTGAGATCCGTCTGCTGGATGAACCCCTGAGCGCTCTCGATCCTGTACTACGCCCACAACTTTTACATGACCTTCACCAGTGGCACTCCACCTCAGGTGGAACCACGATCCACGTCACCCACGACGGTGAAGAGGCGATGCAGATCGCCGATCGCATTGCGATCTTATCGGATGGACAGATTGTGCAGATTGACACACCAACAAAAATCTATGATCAACCTGTGAATCTTGATGCAGCAACTGCGTTGGGCTGTCCGGCCATGAATTTGATTCGATGCAAAGACCCCTCGGATCAGATCGGCGTCCATGTGGATGTGCCATCGACTTGGCCCAGCATGAAATCCATCCGTTCAGAGAGTGTGGTTCTTGGTGTTCGCCCCGAAGACCTGAGGATCACCCATTCAGGACCCGATCCGCTGACTCCCAAGCAATGCCTTTCCCTCAAAGTCGAAGTCTCGCGGTGCTGGAGATCTTACACACGATTACGTTTGTCGACGATCTGGAACAACCAATTGATCGAAATATCCCTCGACCCCAACGACCAGCACTCCTCAGATCTAATTGGAGACTTAGTACCTGGAAACAGCTTAGAGGCGTACGTGTCACTGGATCGGATACACACCTTCGAAGCGGACAGCGGGTTACGCATCGATTAGATGCATTTTAGATTTCAATCTTCATGTTGAGGCATAAAGTTACCCGAGATATGGATCTCAGTGGTTTTGAAAAAAGTATGGTTAAAAATGTAACACGATGTGTTCAAGCCACATTCAAGAACTAGATTCAGTTCGCTACCATGCAAGTCATGGATATCGTGATCGACTCCCTGCCGCTCATCTTGATTCTCTGCCTAGGAGTCTTTGTTCAGAGTGCTGCGGGCTTTGCCGCGGGCCTGACCATTATTCCTGCATTGCTTTGGTTCGGGTATTCGATTCCCGCGGCACAATGTGCACTCTTAGTCGCTTCGATTCCTCAGAACATCTGGGGAGTCTGGAGTTTCAGGGATAGCATCAGCGCGAAGGACGTCACTTGGCCAGCGGTTGGACGACTCGTTTTTTTTCCCGCGGGAATTGCTGTCGTCTATCAACTAGAGATGCTAGACACCCAAACTATCCGGCAAATAGTTGGTGGGCTATTGATTGTGTTAACGCTCTCGATCTCGTGGTTCCGCCCAAAACCCAAGTACCACCTCCACCCAATTTGGGCTTGGATCGCGTTCCCTCTCTCTGGCTTCATGCAGGGTGTAGTTGGCATGGGCGGTCCCGCCATGGTCTTTTGGGTGCAAGCTCATGACTGGGGCACGCGGCGTTCGAGAGGCTTTCTTTTTGCGATGTATCTCTCGAGCCTTCTACCCGCTCTGACCATTTTGGGATTGGTCTTTGGGGCTTCTGTCTTTAAAGCGGGAATCATCTCGGCTTTGACAATTCCACTCCTGCTCTACATCACTCAACTAGGACTACGCGCCGGAACCCGTCTAGGACGAGAGCGACTGAAAAGAATCACGCTCGTCCTGCTATTCCTTATGGGACTTTCCGGGCTACTCACTCCTTGGATCCAGGTCTAGCTGAGTGAGTTAGCGAATATCGAACTCGATCCGCACTCGTCGCAACTTACTCTGCTGCTTCCTCTGAGGTCGTCGCTTCCCCGCCTTCACTGGAAGCCTCCACCGATGACTCAGGGCTGTCGTTCTCTTCGGATGCTGCTACCTCTCCACCATCCTCAGCCTGATCGCTCTCCCCTTCGTTGGATGCGGGTTCTTCTGCGGAACCAAATTCGGCCATCCATTCTTCGCGGGTAAGAACCCCATCACCGTCCTTATCCATCTTGACTCGAGTTTCGGTTGAGATCTGAGGGACTTCGGGTCCGGCTAATTTTCCATCCCCGTCCTCGTCGTTATCACTGAAAACTTGTTCGGGCTGCGCTCTCGCTTGGCTCTCTGGATCAAACGCACTGGAACCTGCAAATGGATCTGTGCCGCCTGCGGGTGCGGGAGGAGCACCACCCTCTGACTCATCCCCTGACTCTTCTGAAGCAGGATCCCCTGCCTCGGTTGGACCCTGCATATTACCGCTTTCGGAATCAGAAAGCTCTGCCTCTGACTCTTCAGGAAGCACGACTCGCTCTACTCCGGTATCGTGCTTTGATACCTCGGCAGACGATTCGTAGATAAAAGTCGTGTGACGATGGAACAGCCAGTTGTCACCATTTTTTTTGTATACGGTGAAGAGTTTGTGAGTTCGAATCGGTAATCCGCTGCGCCAAGCGAAAACCTCTACCATGTCTCCGTTGGCTTCCTCAAATGTGTCGGAGGGTTCCATACCGAGCGTTTCACGTACTCCAAGGTTGGTCAAGATCTCTGTGCTCTTGCTGTTCACCTGCATGCTCTTCTGAGCAATCTTGTCGTAGGCCGCATTCACGCTGGGGCGAGCCACTTTGTAGTCGTAGGCCAAAGCAACCCCCAGCAGGACAAGCACACCCAGCAGGATAGTCTGCCTTGGATTGCTACCACCTTTGGCTGCAACGGGTTGGGATGCGTCACTCATCATTTGCCTCGAAAACATGGGGG
>JAAXIK010000048.1:0-17388 GCA_012270385.1 Rubripirellula sp.
GTGCCAACGGAGCGGTGGCGGGCACAGACTATGAGAGTACGTCGGGCACACTGACGTTCGGAAACGGTGATGAATCCGAGACCATTACTGTGCCAATTACGAATAATACAACCATCAATCCTGATAAGGTGTTCTCTGTTGAATTGTCAGGTGTTGGTGGTGGAGCGTCCATTGGGACACCCGATACAGTCAATGTCACCATTTTAGAGGATGATATTGAACTTCTCTTTAATCCAGCTGCCTACACAGTGAGTGAAACGGCAGGAACGGCTTCGCTCACTGTTACCCGAATTGGTGACACGGATCAGGAGGTGAGTGTTGCTTACGAAACTGCAGGCATTACTGCGGTACCCGCAGAAGATTTTGATCAAACCACCGGGACCGTTACTTTTGCAGTAGGTGAGACATCAAAGACGATTGACATTCCTATTGTTGACGATAATCAACAAGAAGAAGATGAGACATTTAACGTCACCCTTGATTCAAACTCGACCACCGGTGGAGCAACACTCGGGGCAACTCCAGTCGCGACCGTAAAGATTGCTAGGGACGATGTAGCGGGGCTGCTGAGCATCCCAAACGCGACAGTGAAGGAGGATGAGGCCACCGTCACACTTACCGTGTCGCGGACTAACGGTACCGATGGGGTGATTTCTGTTGATTACCAAACGGTCGACGGAACTGCTATCGCCGGAGAGGATTATCTTTCTGAGAGTGGTACACTCACGTTTGCTCATGAAGACACGGCTAAGCAGATCACGATTTCGATTATCCATGATTTGCTCGGCGACGAAGGCAATGAGACATTCACGGTCGAGTTAGATAATGCAACGGGTGGTGCAGCAATCATTGAGAGTCAAGCGGTTGCTGAAGTAACCATTGTTAATGTGAACGAGGCGCCCACAGCGACTCCGATCACAATTCCGGACGCAGGTGAAACCTTAAGCGAAGAGGATTCAGATTTCACTATTTCTGAGTCTGATTTACTGGCTGTGGTGACGGATCGAGAGACGGATAACGTTTTATCGATCAGCAATATACGTGTCACAAACGGAGATGGGCAGGGAATTTCAGTTGATGGTAATTTGAATTCCTTGGATGTGAGTCCATCTGCCTATGGTTATCTCACTGGTTCCCAGTCTGCAGTCATTGAACTTGAATACGACATCTCAGATGGAACGAACACAATCACCAATACGGTGACGATTACAATTGCTGGTTTTAATGATGCACCCATTGCAGTTGACGATCTTAATGCGATCGCTTTCAAGGGAGCTACTTCCAACATACGCGTGCTCGATAACGACGACGCGGGTGACGGTGAGGATCAGGAATTAGTAATCGTCTCAGCGACTTCTCCCAATGGCGACGTGGTCATCAAGAACGATGGGACTCTTGATTTTACACCCGAGGCTGACTTCACAGGTTCCACTACAATCACTTATCAGATAAGTGATGGGGAGCTACTATCTAACGTCGCAACCGTGTTTGTGGAGGTCAAAGAGTTCTTACCTTCCTCAGTTACGGGATTCGTGTTTATTGATGAGGTTGAGAATTCGGCCAGCGATATTGCTGCAGGTGCCGACCCCATCCGAGACGGCGTCAAAGATGCGGATGAGCAAGGTTTAATGGGAGCATTGGTTTCAGTATTCTCTGCTGCCACTGATAATGTGACGGGTGAACAGGTCGAAGACACCACGCTAACTGACTCCGATGGAAGTTTCTCCTTCGGTAATCTAGCCCCAGGCACCTATGCGATTACTTACCAATCAACGGATGGAGTTCTTTTCACAGGACAGCCGACCCGTTTGCTGGAAATCCCAGTTCAGGGTGGGGTGGATGCCACAGGCTTTGATTTCGCACTGTTATCTCTTGCAGGGCAAGTTGATATTTTGGCATCCGCTTACTATTACCGCGATGGTGGGGTCGTTAGCTTGGACGATACGGGCGTTCAAGAATTTGTGACCTCACTGGATGGTTACGCTGAGGATGTGAAATTCGTTGAATTTGCTCTGAGCAGCACCCGGGACACTGCGTTACTCACTATCGTCGAGGACGACAAAGAGGTGAAAACCGCTCAGTTATCTAGTCGAGATTTCCGTTTGTTCGGTGACGCTGCATTCTTCTTCAAGGGTCAAGACGAATTGTCGTTCCTTGACGCAGGAGAGATTGCAGGATTAGCGGCTGATTATCCAAGTTACCGAGATGCGGTGGATCAAGTTCTAGCCGACATGTAGATCTTTTTCCGAGTTGCCATGCACAAGATTCACTTGCGAAAGCCATGGTCCATTCTGGTCGATGGCGAACGTTGGATTGAACGTGTGAATATTCCTGAAACGGAAGCTTCCTCATCATCCGACGAGACGCTGTTGCATGTTTACCACCGAAAATTCAATGCAACTCAGGCTGTTCTGGATTCTGAAGTGCAACTGAGGATTGATCAGTGGCATGGTGACTTAATCGCCATTGAATTGAATGACCAGCCTGTCGACTTTTTAGTGACGACCTCAACTGTACTGTTGGCAAATCTATCCGGTCAATTGCGTTCACATAATGAAATCCGAATCTTCTTGGCGAGGGGTGTTGAGAGTGTTCCACGGTTGAGTGGGAATGTCTACTTAACTTTGGTTGAGTAGTCTGAAGGAAACAGCCCATTGCGTTTAGATAGAATGGGTTCGAGTAGAAAAGGGAGAAATCACTCCCTGATTCGGACGTTTCGTGGCGGAAGATACAAGAACCTGAATCCGCCGTTAAGGGCTCTAACCTTGTTATTGAGATTTCTGCTGTTTGCGGAATAGGATTGATGATGGCAAATCGGACAGACGTAGCTGAACCTGTTGCTTTAATTACCGGGGGATCAGCCGGACTGGGGTTAGCGATAGCGAAGCATTTTTCTACTTCGGGTTATCGCGTACTGTTAGTGGGTAGAAAACTCGAGTTGCTTGAATCTGCAAAGGCAAAACTGAGTACCGCCTGTCAGAGTAGTGTTCAAGCTTATGCCTGTGATGTGACAGAACCAGCGCAGGTCGAAGAACTCTTCGAGTTTGTTAAATCAGAATTCAAGCAACTCGATGTTCTGGTTAATTGTGTTGGGGAGAGCGATCGTGGTTTAATAGAGGATTTGGCTCCAGATCGGCTGCAAAAGTTAATCGAGGTGAATTTGTTGTCAGCGCTTTTGTGCACGCAAAAGGCGATTCACTTACTCGAAGAAAGTCAGGGTGTGGTTCTCAACATAGGCTCATTGGCATCGAAGGTTGGCGCGAGATTTATTGGTGGTTATGCCATAGCAAAGCATGCTTTAGCGGGGTTAACCCAGCAGATGCGTCTTGAATTAAAGGATCGTGGTGTTCACGTAGGATTACTTTCACCAGGACCCATTCAGCGGCATGACGCAGGTTCTCGGTATTCTGATCAGATCGACAAAGAACTACCTGACCAGGCAAAGCAACCTGGCGGTGGAACTCGAGTGGGTGGTCTTTCACCCGAATATGTGGCATCGGTGGCTTTTGGGATGGTGCAGAAACGGCAGCCAGATCGTGTGTTGCCGTCCTATCTGCGATTGCTGATCGGAGTGGGGCATTTATCACCTCGGCTCGGGGATTGGCTCCTGATGAAATTCACTTCCACCAAGACCTGAAGCAAGGATTCCAGATTCAATATAATTGTCGTGACATTCACGACTCGCAAGTTGAAAAGTCCATTTTGCGTCTGAGTTGGCGATCATCTTTGTCAGGTTTCAGATCAGCCCTTGGCAACGAATAACCCTCAAACCAGAACTCTTTCTGTTTTTATCCTATTTCGCTGACCGGGTTGCCGAGGCGGAGTCTGGTTAGGATACTATTCGCATCAAAATTCCTTCCTCAAACCGAAATGAAGCCCAACATGAGTGCTTTTCCAGATGTGCCAGTAATCCAATTCGAGGGGCCTCAGAGTGATAACCCTTTAGCTTTTCGTTGGTACAATCCGGAAGAGGTGGTTGAAGGAAAAACCATGCGGGAACACCTTCGTTTCTCCATTGTCTATTGGCACACTTTTCGTGGCACTGGCGCAGATCCCTTTGGTTCTGGAACCATGGAACGCCCTTGGGATGATGGTAGCGAGTCGGTGGAAAATGCGCAGAATCGTGCTAGAGCAGCCTTTGAGTTGTTTGAGAAACTCCAAGCGCCCTATTACGCCTTCCATGACCGAGATGTGGCTCCAGAGGGTGCCACTCTTGCCGAGTCGAATCAGAATTTTGACGCGGTTGCTGACGTGCTTAAAGAAGAACAGGACCGCACGGGTGTGAAGCTGTTATGGGGCACGGCGAATATGTTTAGCAACCCTAGATTCATGCACGGAGCAGCAACCAGCTGCAATGCGGATGTCTTTGCCTATGCTGCTTCGCAAGTGAAGAAAGCAATGGAAGTTACGCTTCGATTAGGAGGCGAGAACTATGTTTTCTGGGGTGGACGCGAAGGATATCAGAACCTTTACAACACGGATATGAAACGAGAGTTGGATCATCTAGCCGCGTTTTTCCACATGGCTGTGGATTACGCAAAGGAGATTGGATTCAAAGGTCAGTTCTTAATTGAGCCCAAGCCAAAAGAGCCGACCAAGCATCAGTACGACAGTGACGCAGCAGCTTGTTTAAACTTTCTTCGATCCTATGACCTCATGGATCACTTCAAATTAAATCTCGAAACCAATCACGCTACCCTCGCGGGGCATACCATGATGCATGAGCTTGATTATGCAGGTGGCCAAGGTGCGCTTGGCAGTATCGATGCAAATACCGGTGACATGTTGTTGGGTTGGGATACGGACCAATTCGCCACGGACTATTATCTGACGACACAAACGATGTACTACATCCTGAAGCATGGAGGTCTTGGGAGCGGTGGTGTTAACTTTGATGCGAAAGTTCGTCGTGAATCTTTTGAACCCATCGATCTGTTTTACGCTCATATTGGCAGTATGGATGCTTTTGCCAAGGGATTGAAAGTTGCTGCAGCAATTCGGGCAAATCAGGGGATCGAAGGGATGATCAAAGATCGCTACCAGAGCTGGGATGAAGGTATTGGTTCAAAGATCGAATCCGGTGATGTGGGTTTTGCTGAGTTAGAAAGCTACATGCTCGAGAAAGGTGAGGCGAATAGCAACTCGAGTGGACGGCAAGAGTTGCTTGAGAATCTTGTGAATCGGTACTTGGATAGAATCTAGATCTGAAACGCTATTGTTAAGAATTTAGCTGACCGAGATGTATTGATGCATCTCGGTTTTTTAATGGGGAGATACCCTAGCTTCACTTCGGATTGATGAGACTAGAACCTAAGTATTCTGATATTTGATCACCCAAATGCCCTAACTATTAAGGCTCTGGTCGGCTTGAGGTTTCCTCATAGATCGGCAAATGCCGATAGTAGATTTCTAAATTCAGAAGATTCATTGCAGTGACATAGACTCTACCCGCGTGCGCGCTCCAGCGGTCTGGAACAGGCAATAGGGGATCCCAACTACCTGCGATGGCACCCTCTTTGATCTGGCTATCCACTATCATTGGCGTGAGTTCGTTGTTCCACTGCTCCCAGTAGGCCCCGCCCATATGGAACATGACCTGAGTCGCGTAATACCAATAATAGGTGTCACGTTTGGGTATCTCGAGGGATCCAACTTGTGGAGGTGAATCGAGGAGGTAGTCAGCAATGGATACCAATTCTCGATTTTCTCGTGTCCAGCCTGAGTACATTCGCATCAGTGCAGCTACTGCAGTCATAGTCGGTGTTGCTATCCTGCCATGTCTTTGAGTGGGGGTATCTGGAGCGAAGGGGTTATATCGATATCTATCGGCACTCTCGTCGCTTTGAGCAAGGGACAGCCAAAACGCGATTCCTTGATAGGTTTCTGCTTTAGTCTCTAGTCCTGCTAGTTGTCCGCTCTTTAGGGCCATCATCATCCATCCTGTGACACTGGTATCGGAACTTACCTGTGCACTGTAGCGCCAACCACCCCGCTGGCGATGCTGGGTGTCAGAAATGAAATCTAAAGCTCGTTGAGCGGCAGTTTGAAGACTTGGATCTCCTGTCATCCCGTAGGCTTCACATAGTGCTAGAGCAGCAATTCCGTGGCTATAGAAAGCAACATTTTGATTGCTGATCGCATTTTCTTGTCTATATAAATTGCCGTCGTCCGATTGGTGCCGAAGTAGAAATTGCAGTCCTCCGCGAACCGTTGCAGCATGGGTGTTCTTCTGGTGTGTATATCCCGCGCCCTGAAATGCAAGGAGAGCCAGTCCGGTTGCTGCGGTATCACTTCTCAAAATGACATCCACTCCATGTCCCTGAAGTGACCAACTACCATCAATGTTTTGTACCGATGCAAGGTACTGAAGCCCGAGCTCAATTGCATCTTCAGTATCTTGAGTGGGTGGAGGTGTACCGTTTTCCATTGGTGAGGGTACTTCGGCAGTGCGTAGAACCCTTTGCGTGAAAGATGGAGCGGGAGTGATTTTAGGCGCGATCCAAGGGGGAGAAGATTTAGGTTGGGTTATCTTGATTGCTGAGCGAGGTTCAGTTTTACCTCCGATATTGGGAGCCGTAGGGTTGCTGCTATTGAGATCAGTGGTTGGAGTCAAAGTCAGATCAGCAATTTTCGCTGTTGTTGGTTTTCTAATGTTGGAGCTGAATGTATTTCCTTTTGGATCTGCTAGGTCCATGATCTCCGCGGATCCCCGCAGAGAGGGTTCACGCTTTACGGTCGATATTCTTGGTGGCGATATAAGCACGCTAAGGTCGGTGGACCTATCGAAGCCAATGTCAGCTTCTTCCGTATATGTCCCCTTCGGGACGGTAAGACGATTGGTCGGCGAGGATCCATTGCTTGAAATTTTTGCGCGCATGGATCTTGCAATCGATCCAATCTCACTTTCCTTACGGATCTTGTCATCTTTCAGTATCCCAATCCCAGCCCCTCCATTACTTTGATTGGTTGCCAACCGACTTTCTGAATTGAGGCTTGGAAATTCCGATAGAGTAATGCCATTGGTCGAATTGGATTTAGGACGCGTAACTTTCGAACCTGTGTCTCGAGATTCAAATGGAGCTAGCGTTTCAATAGCAGTATCATCTATTTGGATGGGAAGTGTGACGGAAGCTGACAAGCCAGAAGGACTGGCTGATGGTTCAATTTCCATTCTCGACTCTTTTAGATCTGCAATGCTAGGCTTTGATTGATCATTAGTTTTGGTCGCAATTTTGGGACGATCGGTAGTCACACGAACTTCGGGGGTAACCGTGGAAGGCGAAGGGATCGGTGATGAGATTGGTGCGATGCGTTGAACGAGTGTAGAGAGAGAGCGTTCAGAACTACCTAGCACACTTTCACTGCCCGTGGCGACCTTTGGAGCAACCGGTTCACTTGGGTCGCTGAGCGCATTACTAATGTCTGAGTTTTGGAAGGCTAATGCCCGCTGCCTGTCAGCGATACGAGGCTGACTATCTCCTGGGAGGTCAAGGGATATGGAAGTAGGAAGCGGTGGTTTGGATTTTATTCGGGGATTGTTGGTTTTCGCAAAAGCTATTTTTGAAGCTTCTCGGTAGTCCTCCGAATTCTTCAATTGAGTCATCGGCTTTGAAACGATGCTTGTCTCAACAGCTTGTGACCAATCTGTTTTGGTCTTCTCTCCACTTGAAAGAGTGTCAGAGATGAACTTTTGATTTGAATAAGTACTGCCTCGGATGGGAATGTCATCAGCTGGGAAATATTGGTTAAAGATGACCACATTAATGGCCACCGCGAGGAGGAGAAAATGTAGTAGAAGGCTAAAAAGAAGCCCGATCTGAATGGATTTCTGTGCGTGTTTTGAGATGAGTGAATGGGAAACAAATGCCATCACGCAGGCTGACAGAGGTACCGAAATCAGGTAAGTCCATGCGTTGTACAGCCAACGTGTGTCGGAGAAACTGAGGCGGTCGATGGAAATATATAGAACAACACAAGCCAGAATACCAATACCTAAGTCAAGCGGCCAAATACGCTCTGACTTCGCTATTGCTCGATTCGATAGATGTGTTTTTGAAAAATTCACTTGAGCTGAAGACTACAACGAGTACCCATGCTTTGTTGGATTGGACGGAGTTGTGCGGGGAGATTAGGGGCCATCAGCAGTGGTGACACTGTATTCACTGATGCCTGTTTGGTTACACATATCCATAACATTTACAACGGGTTGAAATGGAGTTGAGCGATCCGCTCGGATTACGACACTCTGGCTCGTTGGATTACTTGCTACTGCAACTTTAAGAAGCCTCTTTAGTTCTTCATAATCCGTTGGTTGTCCCGAAAGAAAAACCCTTCCCTCTTTGTCGATGTCGACAATGATCTCTCGTGGTTTCCCTGTCATCGGAACAGCAGTGGTTGCAGACGGAAGGATAATGTCAAGCCGTTTTTCCTCATCTTCAAATTCGCTGGTAACCAGAAAGAAGATAAGCAGGAGAAACACAACGTCGATCAGTGGTGTCAAGCTGAGCGTGCTAGCGCTTGTTGTTCGTCTCAGTTTAGCCATAACCTAGTGACTTCCTTCGGTAATCGCTTGAGATGTAGCACCCTGTTGCTCATTAGGTGGTGGGGTTACCGTGTTCGGGGATTGCGATCGCATCGTTGTGAGTTGCCCAGTGCTGTTTAATTCTCCTCGTCCGATGAACCGTGTTAACCCCGGCGATAAATCGAGAGCAAATTCCTCAACGGAATGAAATATTTTGAGTAAGCGATTCTCAAGATACAGAGCAAGAATGGCCGCTGGGATAGCCACAGCCAAGCCTGCTAGTGTTGTTGTTAAAGCGGTGTAAATTCCCTCGGAGAGTTGTTCGCTTCGACTACGATCAGGGGTCAAAGTGCTCGATTCGTGGAAAGCCATGATCATACCCCAAACTGTGCCTAACAATCCCATCAGGGGTGTTGCAGCTCCCGCGAGTGTGAGCCAACGAATGGAACTTGAACATTTGTCAATTTCTCGTTGTGCAGTTTCGAGACCCGCGTGTTCGATTTCATGTAAAGACTGTCCCGTACGAACCAGCATCGATTGAATGATTCGGGAACTCGCCGAGGGGTGATTCTTGCAGCTTTTCAAAGCTGCTGATGGATTAAATGTTTCTGGTGGACTATTGAGAAGGGTGAGTTCCCTTTCCAGATTTCTCGGCAGAAGGCATTCCTTACGGAGGTGAATCATTCTCTCAACGGCGAGAGTGACTACCATCAGACTCATGATTCCGATCGGAATCATGAAGGCTCCGCCGCGTAAAATGAGTGTCAGTAAGTCGATGCTGGTTGGCTGCTCAGGTTTAGCCACTTTCTCGGGTGATTCGTCCAGTAAGCCCTGAATGTCATCAGCCTCAATCGTGATGGGTGGATTGGGGGATGAAGCATTCTGGGCCTGGCAGTCTACTGCTGTCACTAAATGAAGGGCCATCAGCAGAAGAAACACTAGATGCAGACGAGCAAACTTCGTCAGAAGGATTCTATTCACCTTGGATTACCTCGAGTCGTTCTCGTGATGTAGCTGCGAGATCGTGGTTAGGGTGTTTGTCGATCACATACTCATAGAAATCGATCGCAATTTGTTTAGCTTTTTGTTTGGCGTTCGCTGTGCGTGTTTTGACAATCAGCAGTTCGCTGCACCGCCCAGCCTCGAATCCACTCTTGGCTTGCCAATTCTTAATAGAAGCCGGTGCATTCTCAGAACCAAAACCAAACATAACACGCTGGAATTCTGGGATCGCCAACTCTAATTTATCATCACCGAAGTAGATCTCCCCAATCATAAATCTTGCTCTAGCCGCGATCTCATTCCGATAATTGCTTGCTACTTCGTTGAGTAGCTCTAGAGCAACAGAATTGTTGCCCAAGCGTTGATGAGCAAAGCCTGATTCATAGAAAACCTCAGCTAGGTAAATGGTCGACGGAAATCGGTCGCGGAGTTCATCGTACCATTGAATTGCTTCACTCCATTGCTCCAGTTGCGCGGCGGATTGACCTCCATGTAGCAGTGCGATTTCACGCACTTGCCGCTCCGATGGATCGGGTAGGTTCTTGGCTGATTCATCATTAGGGATTATGCGGGCACGTGTAACTATGTAGGCTTCCACTGATGATTGGAAATCTTGTCTTTTATATCTGCATTCAGCAATCATCATCAACGCATCAAAACTTAGGGGTCCATCCTCGAAGCGATTTGATTGCTCTGAAAAAAAAGCTTCGGCTTGATCGAATTGTTCTTCATGGTAAAGAGACCATGCCATGCGATAGTACGCTCTCTCAAGAAGGTCCCGATCTTCGGAGTTCTGAATGACCAATTTGAAGTTGTCGATAGCTTCTTGGTAATTTCGGGATGCATACAGTTGCTGGCCAAGAAAATACGCTGAGCTGACCGATCGAGGTGAATTAGGATATTCATCCAAGTGACGTTTGAAAGTCTGAACAGCTAGCTCTATTTGATTGGTGTCTTTGTAGGCCCAACCTAATTCATGCAATGCAACTTCAGCTTCACTGAATTGAGGAAGGTCTTCTACGATTTGACACAACAGAGGTACTGCTTTTTCCGTGTTCAGTGTCTTGATGTGTGCCAAGGAGATTTCGAGTAAGGCTTTGCCTCTTTGCTCGATGTTATCCGCAATTTTCAAGCATGCTTCAAAATCCTTCATTGCCGATGAGTAGTCATTTGATTCGCGATAAGCTATTCCACGAGTCAACCGTGCATCAAAGGATACGGGATTATCCGGTCCGGCTAACAATGGCGAGAGTGTTTCGATCACCGATCCGTATTGATTTGACTGCATTAAACACCACCCCTTCCCATAGCGAGCGTAAGTTAAAAGCTCTTGAGAATCACTCGATTGCAGGATTTGATCATAAAGTGCAATCGATTCATCAAATCGACGCTGATCGCGGAAGATGCTGGCAAGTTGATAACGAGCTTGTTGACTGAACTCAGAGATCGGGTGATCCTTGATCAGGGCTTGCAATGTTGAGAGGGCCTCCTGTGTCTGTTTTGAATCTTTAAGTGCGAGCCCAAGGGTAAGTAGAATTTCTGGCTTCCGAGCCCCATCTCTTGCAGATTCCAAGCTTTCCTCTAGAGCCTTAACGGCTTCTTCGAATTTAGAAAGGCTGCGATAGGCTTGGCCCATGAGCAGGAGTGACTCAGCTTTTGGATTTGCTTTCGTGAAGATGGATGGATTGCCAGCCAGCATCGCAATTGTTTTATCCGCTTTACCTGCGGAGTTCCAAGTGTTAGCGGCTCGTAGGATCCATTCACTTTTTTGGGGATGATCTGCAGGGGTTATACTCACAAGCTGCGAGAACGCTGCACTCGCTAATTCAAGCTCGTCGAGTTGGTTGTGACTCTCGGCTTTGATGTAGGTGATTTCTAATCGCAGATTGGTTGAAGGGAACGCCTCTAGGAATTGATCTGAATAACTTAAGGCTTCTCGTGGGTTGGCTAGTTGTAGAGATAACACTGCTGCATTGAAAAGTGACCGCGGAGCGAGTGGGTGATTTGCACTTTCATTGTAGATTGCATAGTACTGCTCTTTCGCCTTGGTTTTATCTTCTGAAGTCTTTCCTGCAGCCATCGCATCAGCCAAATCTAATCGCACGGGGATAGAAAATTCACCCTCAAGCCCTTCAGCTATCTGCGCAGATGTTATGGCTACCGCTTCATCATTCTTTCCTTGGCTCAACTTGATTCGAGCCAACCAGTGGACTGCTTCCGTAGAGGCGGATAAATCATCACCTTGTCGAATGATTTCAAATTCGATTTCAGCGAGATCCGTTTTGCCTGCCCGAAAGAAACTTTGGGCTTTAGCGAGTTGAGCAGGCTGAGCTAGGGAAGAGTCTGGATAGTTCGCGATCAATTCGCTGTATCTTTTTGAAGCTTCTTCATACTGATTTAATTGAACTAGCGCAAACGCTTCGCGGTAAAGCGCGAAAGATCTGTCCGTATCTAATTCAGTGGTTTGAGAGGCAAGCCGGAATTGCTCAATCGCAGCCGTAAAGTTTTTATCTAGTATATGGAGATCACCCAGTCGTATTCGCACATCAACTGTTAATCTGCTGTCTGGATTGGATTTGACCAAACCTGAATAGGTCTTAATCGCCTTGGTATTCTGTTTAGACTCTTCCTGCGCGACACCTTTGCCATATAAAGCGTCGACCCAAAGCGGAGATTCTGCAGATTGGGAACTCAAGAACTGATCATAGAACGAGATTGCACGATTCTGGTCACCTAGTCGGTAGCAAATTTCTCCACTGTAAAAAAGAGCTTGACCGATCTGGAGATCGGATGGCTTGCTATCGATGAGCTCATCTAGAACGGAAAGGGATTTTTGGAGGAGAGATGAGTTGACTGCAACACCTGCGATCCCTTGTTGGTATAGGCACCAGGCAAGATTGGCTAATGATTCCTGCCGAAGATCAAAGTCATCCACCTTCAAAGTACGCTCAAAAGCGGTTACCGCTGCTTCGTAATCTGGCTCTGTTTTCTGCATATAGCAGACGCCCAGATAATAGGAGGCACTCGTGGCCAATTTGCTCTGGGGATAGTTGTCCAGGAAAGCAGTCCAGCTCTCTATTGCGATATCGTAGGCCTGGCCTCTTTGAAAATTCGCGGCATCAGCGTAGAGCGCTGTTGCTTTTTGGTCTATTTCGGCATTTTGAGTTTCAGAAATCTGGGCTGCGTGGATTAGCCGTCTGTCTTGGTTGGTAATTAAAATTCCAACTAAAAGGATACCGAGAAGGTAAAAGTCGAAAGCCGATGCCTTTGTATGCTGTCTAAGGGCGAACCCGTATCTCGGCTTACCGTCCACTAGGGTGCTCCGTGTTGGTTCGGGAAAGCTATTTGATTTCTGTCAATTGGCTAAACCCCGAGAAAAGCCTCGGGTTTCCCCCGTTTATCTTAGCGGTCGGGTTCACAAATCGATAGTTCGACCCACCGGTATTCGTATTCGGAAGCCCGCATGAATTGCCTAGATCCCCTGTATTGAAGCGATCTGAGGTGAACAGGCATGATATTGGACGCGTAGTAGTTATCCTTGAGTTAAGCCTATCTTCGACCCGATTTCCTTATTAAGTGGCTTAACCAATCTTTCTTCAGTTGATCAACTCTTTCATCCTCACATTTCAGCAGTACTTCACGTGTCAAAAACTTCGCTAATAACCGGGGGGGCAGGCTTTATTGGGTCACATCTCACCGAGAAACTGATCTCGCAGGGTGAAAGGGTGATCATCGTTGATGACTTGTCGACTGGCGACGCAAAGAATTTAGCGAAAGTGATAGATGATGAGCGTTTAGAGTATATCGAGGGTTCTATAGATGATGAGTCCTTGGTGGAAGATGTAGTGTCTCGTGCAGATCGGGTTTATCACTTGGCCGCAGCGGTAGGTGTGGCTCTGATTGCCAAACAGCCAATTCAAACTATTGAAAGAAATGTTTATCCAACGCAATTGATCTTGAATCAATTAGGAAAGCGGTTGGAAAAGGGGGATTCCGTCCCTTGTTTCTTTGCCAGTACTAGTGAAGTGTACGGCAAGAATCCTAAAGAGGTCTGGTGCGAGGAGGATGATTTGGTGTTTGGCGCTACCACCAAGCCAAGGTGGAGCTATGGGGTTTCGAAGGCGATTGACGAGTTTCTGGCGTTGGCTTTTTTCAAAGAAAGAGAACTGCCCGTAGTGGTTGGAAGATTCTTTAATGTTGTTGGACCTCGTCAGACAGGCGCCTATGGAATGGTGCTTCCGCGTTTCGTGCAAGCAGCACTAGATAATCGACCATTGGTAGTTCATGACGATGGAAAGCAAGCCAGATGCTTCGCACATGTTGATGATGTGATCGAAGCAATTGTCACCCTTGCGGAGACACAAGAAGCTTTTGGGAGAGTTTTCAATATCGGAAGTGATCAAGATATCACGATATTAGAACTGGCAAAAAGAGTGATCGAGCGTGTTGGATCTTCTTCAACCATCGAATACCAGAGCTACGCCCAAGCATATGATGAATCATTCGAGGACATTCGTAGGAGAGTCCCCGACCTTAGCCGGATACAACAGACGATCGGCTTTCGAGCAAAGAAGGATTTGAATGCGATTATTGATTCGGTCGCGCAATATCTCAGAAGCTAGAATTGATCTTAGAGCCTGGGCCAGCATGGAATAGGTTTTGCATGCGCACTGCACACTCATTTCACCTCGATGTAGGCCATTCGAAGTGCATGCAAAGTTTGCGAGAGCATTTTCGATTCGCTATCACTCAGATTTCCCGACGTTTTCTCACCCAGCATTTCTAGAGTGTCAATTGTGTATTTTGCGAAGGGCTTGTTGGTTGTAACTTCACCTGACTGAGGGTCAGGAATTTGACCCAGCATAGTCATCGCTTGACTGAAGAGCATCGAGACCAACATCTCAAACGAAGCGGGTGGAGGTGGGGGTGTAGAATCGGTCTGGGTAGAGTCCAAGTCATCACGGGTTGCCGCTACTGTTTCTTCCGCAGCGGAATCTTGAGGGTTATTATTATTCGGATTCTCTTCTTCTGACATGGTTACCACCAAGTAATTTGTATAAATGAGGCGTTCAGGCCTACCGCATCTCTAGGGTACCGGTACTCGCTAGCCACTCTGGTTTTTGTTTTGCTTTAATTGTACTGCTGCGCCCACAAAACCAGAGAATAAAGGGTGTGCCTGTAATGGTTTACTTTTGAATTCTGGATGAAACTGGACTGCCAAGAACCAAGGATGTGTAGGTACTTCGATGATTTCGACTAAGCCACCATCAGGACGTGTTCCCGAGAAAACCATCCCTCCATCTTCAAACTGGGTTCGATATTCGTTGTTGAATTCGTAGCGATGTCGGTGGCGTTCCTCGATGGATTGTTGCCCATATGCCGCTTCGGCTTTGCTGTCGGCCATTAATTTTGCAGGTTGGCTGCCCAGCCGCATCGTGCCACCCATCTGTGTAATATTCTGCTGCTCGTCCAACAAGCAGATCACCGGGTGGGGCGTATCTTTGTTGAATTCACTGGAGTGAGCGCCAGTCAATCCAAGGACATGACGTCCATATTCAATCACCGCGCACTGCATGCCTAAGCAGATACCAAAGAAGGGAATGCCGCGTTCCCTTGCATACTTAATGGACTCAACCTTGCCTTCAATACCTCGATCTCCGAAACCTCCGGGTATGAGTATACCTTGATATCCACTAAGTAGTTTTTCAGCCCCTTCTCGTTCGATGTCAGCACTCTGGATGCGCCCGATTCGAATCTGAGTTTCATTGGCGATACCGGCATGGTCAATGGACTCGTAGATCGATTTATACGCATCTTTGTGTTCAGCATACTTGCCGACAACTGCGATGGAGATTTCGTGACGTGGATTTCTCAATCGATGAATGAGATTGGTCCAAGGCGTGATATCTAATTCCGTCGATGCGCTGGAAAGCCCAAGTTTATCAACGATTAACTCATCGATCTTATTATCGACAAGGGAGAGAGGAACTTCATAAATCGAGAAGTCCTTATCTTTCTCTTCAATGACCGCTTCGGTGGATACATTGCAAAACAAAGCAATTTTTTCTTTGTCTTCCTGGCTGATAGAGTGTTCACACCTACAGACGAGGATATCGGGCTGGATACCAATCTCCCTTAACTGACCCACGGAATGTTGAGTCGGTTTTGTTTTTAGTTCATCAGCAGCCTTCAGGTATGGGACTAAAGTCAAGTGGAGATAAAGGCAATTCTCTTTTCCCACGTCAATGGAAAACTGACGGATAGCTTCAAGGAAGGGTAGGCTTTCAATATCCCCCACCGTACCACCGATTTCGGTAATCACCACATCGACATCATCACCCCCCATCCGCTTGATTACGGATTTGATCTCGTTGGTAATGTGCGGAATGACCTGGACGGTTTTGCCTAGAAAGTGGCCATTTCGTTCCTTGTCAATGACGGACTGATAGATTTGGCCCGTCGTATAATTGCAGTCTCTGGTCAGAACGCCGGATGTAAAGCGCTCGTAGTGCCCGAGATCAAGATCGGTTTCGCTCCCATCATCAAGGACGTAAACTTCACCGTGTTGGTAGGGACTCATCGTACCTGGATCAACGTTGATATACGGATCCAGTTTTTGCATTCTTACGCGAAGTCCGCGCTGCTCTAAGAGCATCCCAATGGAGGCACTCGTCAGTCCCTTGCCTAGAGAACTAACTACCCCGCCCGTTACAAAGATGTGTTTTGTCATGGGAACGAATGATACCACGCTCAGCTAATTCGGGAAGACTCGGAAGCCAGCAAAAATCTATGCGAAATGCTAAGTGTAGTCCGTTGACTTGCCGAGTTTTCCGCGTTTCTTGAGAAGTTGAGCATCGCAATCTTTTTTTGTTTTTTTTGGGGAGCAGCAGTGTTGAAGGCTGGCACCCTCACGAAATCCGTCAACCAGAGATCCTTGCTACGAACTGGTCAAAGTCTTTTTGGGTGTCGATCCCAGCCGCCCTGTGATCAACCTCAACGACTTGTATCCACTTTCCTGCCTCGATTGCTCGCAATTGTTCCAGCTTCTCCACCTGCTCCAAACTCGAGGATTCTGCATTGGCAAACCACGTTAAGAAGTCGCGGCGGTAAGCGTAAATTCCGATATGGTGCCAGAAGATGGGTGGTGATCGGTGAAAGTCCTCCGATTGGATTCCGTCGCGAACGTAAGGAATTGCCGCACGACTGAAGTACACTGCCCTGCCCTGCATCACCTGCTTTGATAAGGGTTCAGACCTCATCCCGCTTTCCAGATCAAGTCTCCTGTTCGAATCAGTGCTGTTTTCTTTCTGAGTGATCCCTCCCAAAACAATCTTCACTGAGGATGGATCATGAATCGTATTCTCGTCTGTAATCGGCGTGCCAGCGGTAGCGATGTCCGCTTCGGGACAATCCATCAAAGACTGGACGACACGATCAATCGTTTCTCGCTTGATCTCTGGTTCGTCTGCCTGCACATTGACAAATAACTCGACGTCGGGAAAACGGGATGCGACTTCCGCAACCCGATCGGTCCCACTCTGGCACTCAGTCGATGTTTTGACCCAGCGACCACCAAAGTTCTCTACTTCGTTGGATAACTTCTCGTTATCCACTGCAACCACAACCTGGTCAGTGAGACTCGAGCAGCATGCTGCTTCATAGGTGTGCTGTAATATGGTTTTACCGGCAGCGACCTTTAATAGTTTTTCGGGTAAACGCGTCGATGCTAGGCGAGCCGGTAACACGATCATGCAGTGAGGCATCTTTTGAAACGTTTGCTTTGAGGGAGTGATTCCATGCGAGCAGGAGGTTTACCGCCCGGCTTACCCAATAGTGGGGATCGGTATCCGCACCGGGGTGGAGCT
>JAAXIK010000048.1:17488-22170 GCA_012270385.1 Rubripirellula sp.
CTTCAATCATATCCATATCGCTGTGATTTACACTGCTAATATGGGTGAGGGGTGCATCCCCCACTGCCCGAGCTTAATCAATTCAATTCAATAGTCTACATGCCTAGTGGGATCAGCTTGTCTCCCTGCTCGATCCGCTAGTTTGGGGCTCTTTTGACCACGGTTAGGGGCCCATCACAGTTCAAGCTGAATTTCTGAGTTAGGCGAGGATGCAAAGTCATTCAGGGAATGATTCTCACGATGTAGTGAGTTTAGGTGCTTCACCCCCTTTCTTCGTTGGTTTGACAGTAGGAGTGCGAAACGCTATCGTTCTCAAGATGTTGCGAGGTGTTCAGAACGTTCTTTCGTTCTTGAAAAAGGGAACTCCGGTGAAACTCCGGGACGGCCCGGCCGCTGTGACCAACGCGAGTGTCAACTCACACTTCATGCTTTTCTAAGCCATTGTCGAGTTTGCGATCCATCACTGGATATTGCTCTTGATGAGAAGGTAAGCAAGGAGACCGTTGGGAGTCAGAAGACCTACCATCGCAAACGACACGAAGTGATTTGCCAGGGTCAGATCCGTGTCATAAGCCGAGTTGTCATGAAGGCAGCGTGCGTTTGAGATACGTGAGGGCTTAATTACCACTAGACAAAGTATGCAGCTGCGAATTCTGACAAGCTAGGATCCGCAGTGTTTGTTCCGCATTGCCATGATAAGAGCTCATCGATCGCATGATCTGTTGGTCCGTGCGTACGAACAATTTCCGAGTCAAGCTTGCGCTGAATCGCGCAACAGAGCCCTTGGGTGTCGAATGCGCGGAGGCTTCACGCTCGTTGAGTTGCTAGTGGTTCTCGGGATCATCGCTCTGATGGTTGGTCTACTCTTGCCCGCCGTACAAGCGGTCCGGGAGACCGCAAGACGTATGCAGTGTCAGAACAATTTGCATCAGATTGGTATTGGATTGCATAACTACCATGCAGCATTCCGTACTTTCCCACCCGGTGGACTCGAGGTTCGCCCGCAGTGGAGGCGCGGTAAGCAGTTAGCATGGTCGGCCTTTGTTCTTCCATACATCGGAGAAAATCCGACATATGAGAAGATACGGTTCGACTATGCGTTCGATCATCCCATGAATGCTGATGCTGCATCTGCAGTCATCGAGACCTATCTCTGTCCAAGTACAAACCGGATATCGACTCGCAATCGAGGACGCGGTGCCACAGATTATGGTGGAATTTATGGTGAACGCATCGTCAGCCGAAATTATCCGCCACGTGGTGTGATGATTCATGAGCGGTCAATTCGTTTTCGAGACATCACAGACGGTACCACACGGACTCTGATGGTCTCGGAAGATGCAGATTTTCCTGATGGTCAGTGGATCAATGCATGGAACCTGTTCGATCAAGCTTTCTCAATCAATCGAGCTCCTCGATTTGAAAATGATATTCGTAGCAAACATCCACAAGGTGCGAATGGGCTGTTTGCTGATGGGTCAGCCAAATTTCTGAATGAAAACATTGATTTAGAAGTCTTGGCAGCACTGTGCACACGCAACGGCGCAGAATCCGTAGATGATTTGGATTAAGTATTTAATGAAAACAGCCATGAAAAAAAGTAAGCGAAAGTCTTCTAAGTCAAGAGAACTTCATCGTCCGCTATCGCTGGAGCGTCTTGAGATCCGACGTGTCCTCGCCGGGCCATACGCTCCTCCCGCAGGTCAAGAAGGTTCCACCGCCATTGACGCCCAAGACCCAGCAATCGAAGGTTGGGCGAGTCGGGTTATCGAATATACCCTTGGTACTGAGTTAGACGAACAATTCAGCGATTCCTCACTCGCCATTGGACCTGTGACACCCGGTTCACCATCCATAGTGAGTCTTGGGAGAGGAGGTCAAATCACTCTCGGTTTTTCCAGTCCAATTCGCGATGGACTAGGTTTTGATTTCGCCGTTTTTGAGAATGGTTTTAGTGATACCTTTCTCGAGTTGGCACGAGTTCAGGTTTCGTCGGATGGAGCTAATTTTTTCGAGTTTGAGAGTCGTTCCCTCACTGCTGAGCCTGTCAGTGCATTCGGGTCGCTCGATACCACAAATATTGACGGACTTGCAGGAAAGTATCGAGTTGGTTTTGGCACGCCCTTCGATCTTGCAGATCTCAGGGGAGTCGACCCTAGCCTCAATGTCGATCGCGTGACGCATGTTCGCATCATTGATGTGGTTGGAGATGGGTCTTCTCTCGATTCACAAGGTGACCCCATCTACGATCCTTATCCGACTGTTGGTAGTGCTGGCTTTGACTTGGATGGTGTTGCAGCACTTCATCTTTTGGACACCGGTGAAAGTGAGGTGGGCTTTGAAGATGTGGGCTCATCCCTCGCTGACGAAAGTTTCTTCTCCGGACCTATTCCTGGCGGTGAACAGTCAACCGGTGAGTTCGGCGAAATCATTACGAGTGGTTGGTTTGAGAGTGGTGGCTTAGAGTTTAATAATACCTTTTCAGATTTTTTTGAATTTGATTTTACCAGTTGGAGTCAATGGGCATATTCTAATGTTACAGACAATGTGACAGCTGGATTTCAGAACCAATATGGAGTGATCACCGGATCAGGGGCTGGAGATTCACGGACGTTTGGTGTTGCCTATGTTGATCAACAGGGAAGTCACGCTCCACCCACTATCCAAAAATCGGTGGAGGATGCTCGTCAATTCAAATCCCTCTTGCTGACCAATACTACTTACGCGGTAAGGTCAATGCAGAATGGTGACTCATTCGCGAAGAAATTTGGCGGAACCTCAGGAACCGACGAGGACTTCTTTAAGTTGACGGTCACTGGGTTGGATAACAATGGGGTAGAAATCGATGCTCTAGAAATCTTCTTGGCAGATTTTCGATTTGCAAACAGCGAAGACGATTACATTCTCGAAGACTGGGTCGAAGTCGATCTGACGCCTTTAGCCGACGCGGCATCATTGGAATTCACTCTCGATTCCTCAGATGTTGGTGAATCGGGTATCAACACTCCCACTTATTTCGCTGTTGATAATATCCAATTAACCGAACCCACTTTATTCGTTGATGTCACTCCATCAATAGTGGATGAGGACTCCCCAGACCCGGTGACTGGTCGTGTGACACGCTTTCATAGCGACCCTTCGTTCCCGTTGACTGTAGACTTGGCTGTAGATGACAGTTCTCGGGTCGGACTACCCGCTTCAGTCACCATACCAGCCAATACGAGTTTCGTTGATTTTTCCCTCGAATTGATAAATGACGACTTAGTTAATGGCGATCAATCCGTATTGGTGTCGGCTTCGGCTACAGGTCAGATAGGGGATCAAGAGAGCTTGCTCGTTCTTGAGGATGACATACTTTCTTTGCAACTTGAAGCCAGTGAGACTACGCTCTCCGAAGGAAATAGCTTCTCGGTGAGTGTAAGCCGTAATGCAGCCGATCTTTCCACTCCCCTTACTGTGGCTTTTTCGGCAACACCTGATGGCTTGATTGATTTTCCAAGCGAAGTGGTGATCCCTGTGGGTCAGGCTTCCACGACATTCTCGATCTCTGCCCCCGAGGATGAAATCGAGCGTGCTAACGAACAGGTTCAGTTGGTCGCGGCTGCGGCAGACTACCTCGATGCCACTCTACTAGTGGATTGGCAAGATAACGATGAAGCTACTTTAACTTTGTCTACATCCCAAGCGACCTACTCTGAGGCGGATGCTTCTGTCACTGCTGGGCTTGAGGTCATTGGACGCACGATTCCGGATGAAGGATTCTTAAATGGATCTAATCAACAAGGTGAATTCAAATCGGATGGTTTAATTTTCAACAACAGTTATTCGCCTGATTACGGGGGATACTGGGCAGGAGGCTGGTCGATATCGAACACGACGGACACGGAGACGGCAGGCTACCTGAACCAGTACAGTTCTTACGTCGGTTCTGGAGCTTCAGGTTCTGACACATATGGTGTGGCCTATGCATTCCCTGGCGAATTCGTTCCTGAAATAGCTATTTCTGAGAGCCAGCCGGATGCCAGCTTCGACTCGGTGATGATCACCAATACCACTTATGCGGCATTGGACATGCAGACCGGTACTCCTGATGTGAGTAAGAAGTTTGGTGGTTCAGAGGGGACGGATCCGGATTACTTCCTGTTGAAGATCAAGGGAATCGGATCAACTGGAGAAGAGGTGGGTGTGGTTGAGTTCGCCTTGGCGGATTACCGCTTTGAGGATTCAGCGAGTGATTACATCGTGGATCAATGGACGCGTGTTGATCTTTCAAGTTTGGTAGGTGCTCGGAAGCTTCAGTTCGGGTTGGAGTCATCCGACGTTGGCGAATTCGGCATGAATACTCCAGCTTACTTCGCTCTTGATCAAGTGATTCTGAGCAAGCCGGATGATGTACCCCCAGTGATCACCATAACGAGAGTCAACGATGATCTTTCAGAGGAATTGAGAGTAGACCTGAGCAGTAGCGATACGACAGAGCTGGAAGTGCCATCGCAAGTCATTCTGCCAGCCGGTCAGTCCAGCGTCGAGATTCCAGTGAGTGTGGTAGACGATTTTGTGTTTGACGGTGTGAAATCTGTCGAAGTGACGGCTACCACCGCCGAGTATGTATCTGGCAGCCTGGATATCTCTATCGAAGATGACGACACCCGCAAACTCACGCTCTCACTCTGGTCTGTCGG
>JAAXIK010000048.1:22270-25135 GCA_012270385.1 Rubripirellula sp.
TCTCTATCGAAGATGACGACACCCGCAAACTCACGCTCTCACTCTGGTCTGTCGGGCCCGTCGCCGAATCTGATGGCCAAGCGGAGTTGCTGGTGCATCGCAATGTTGAATCTCCTGAAACTGAACTGAGTGTTTCGCTAACCAGTGATCCAGTGAATCAGTTTCAATCGCTCGGATCGGTTGTACTTCCGGTTGGTAATTCGCGTCAGCTGACGAATCTATCTCCGATAGATAATGGTTTAGGTGATGGTGATCGAGTGGTGGTCGTCACCGGCACAGCAACAGGGTTTACCAGTTCCTCGAGTGAGATAGTCATTGAGGATGATGAAAAAGTACTCCAAGTCACCACTGCCTCGACAACACTTTCCGAGAGTGCCGCTCCCACTCAGATCTCCTTTGAAGATTTAGGTTCCACGATACCTCAGGAATCTTATCTCAATGGCAGTAGAGGTCGTGGCCCGTTTAGTTCAGGGGAGATTGAGCTCAACAACAGTTATTCGCCTGATTACGGGGGATACTGGGCAGGAGGCTGGTCGATATCGAACACGACGGACACGGAGACGGCAGGCTACCTGAACCAGTACAGTTCTTACGTCGGTTCTGGAGCTTCAGGTTCTGACACATATGGTGTGGCCTATGCATTCCCTGGCGAATTCGTTCCTGAAATAGCTATTTCTGAGAGCCAGCCGGATGCCAGCTTCGACTCGGTGATGATCACCAATACCACTTATGCGGCATTGGACATGCAGACCGGTACTCCTGATGTGAGTAAGAAGTTTGGTGGTTCAGAGGGGACGGATCCGGATTACTTCCTGTTGAAGATCAAGGGAATCGGATCAACTGGAGAAGAGGTGGGTGTGGTTGAGTTCGCCTTGGCGGATTACCGCTTTGAGGATTCAGCGAGTGATTACATCGTGGATCAATGGACGCGTGTTGATCTTTCAAGTTTGGTAGGTGCTCGGAAGCTTCAGTTCGGGTTGGAGTCATCCGACGTTGGCGAATTCGGCATGAATACTCCAGCTTACTTCGCTCTTGATCAAGTGATTCTGAGCAAGCCGGATGATGTACCCCCAGTGATCACCATAACGAGAGTCAACGATGATCTTTCAGAGGAATTGAGAGTAGACCTGAGCAGTAGCGATACGACAGAGCTGGAAGTGCCATCGCAAGTCATTCTGCCAGCCGGTCAGTCCAGCGTCGAGATTCCAGTGAGTGTGGTAGACGATTTTGTGTTTGACGGTGTGAAATCTGTCGAAGTGACGGCTACCACCGCCGAGTATGTATCTGGCAGCCTGGATATCTCTATCGAAGATGACGACACCCGCAAACTCACGCTCTCACTCTGGTCTGTCGGACCCGAGTATTACGAAGGGAATGATGTTGAATTTGTTGTGCATCGCAATGATGCCTCCGTGCAAGAAACCTTAGCATTTGATTTGACTGACACAAATCAACAATTTGTTGTTCCTACAGAAGGTTTGGAATTAGGTAGTGGGCAATCGGCAAAAATATTGTCCATTCCCATCCGTCAGAATGCGATTGTTGATGGAGATCGGATTTCCGAATTGAAGATTGATGCTCCCGGTCTACCGATACATTCCGTGCAAGTCCCGATCGCTGATGATGAAGTGCCCACAATCCTTGTGGAAGCGACAGATGGGACGACAGTCATTGGTGAGGTGAATGGCACCGACGAGATTCTTGTTTCTCTCGCTTACGAGCCACTTGGGAATGTTAAGTTAATCTTAGATCTTAGTGCGGCGAACGATGAAATTCTCTCAGATCTTCTCGAGTTTACCTTCACGCCCGAAGACTGGAATGTGAAACAGTCAGCTGAGTTATTCTCTTCTCCAGATTTATTGATTGAAGGAGATGAGCAATTCACCATTTCGATGGGTGTAGATATTGAGAATACAACAGCTCTTTATGCTGACGCAGATCCCGCACCAATTGATGTAAAGGTCCTCGACCAGAATCCCAATGACCTCAGAGTGGAAACCAATGCAACATCGATACAGTTGATTGATAATGTTAGTGAGAAAGTGATTCAGCAGGCAGTTCTAGCCAGCGGTTTGCAGATTATAGCTAATGATCTCGCGCAATCCCTCGAAATTGCTAACCTTCAAGAAGGTGTTGGTCCACTTCAGGTAGATCTCCGAGCGGGCGACGATGTTGTTGTATTGAGAGATCAGGGCTTTGATCTACTCGATGGAGGTGCGGATCAAGATGCTCTCCACCTACGGTTTGAGAATCCTCTTGATTTTGTTGATGCATTAGCTGATCGAGTCACCTCTTTTGAGAAGTATCATCTCAGTGGCGCCCCTGTGCATATTAAATCAACCGACTTGAGCCAGCTCGCCATCAATGGCAACCAGCTGAGGTTAGCATTGGATCCTGCTCAGGAACTGACCTTTAGTACAGATGCAGTACTCAAATCGCCGGCAATCGTGGATGGGGTTTTTGTGCATTTGGTTCAACTCGGATCGGTGGAGGTGGAAAGTGAGCCGGGTAGGCAGTGGCAGAACCCAGTGAATCATTTCAATGTGAATGTCCAGTCCAGTGGAGTCTCAGCACTCGATGCCTTAATTGTGATTAATGAACTAGGACGCCGAGAGAGTTCAGAATTGCCGCTCATCACCGATCTGACCGACTTCCAAGGTAACTATTACGACGTATCGGGTGATGGATTATTGACTGCCTTGGATGCTCTACAGGTGATCAATCAGTTGGCGAGAATCGCTAATCGAGGTGAAGGGGAATACCTCTCGCCAGCACTTTCAAGTCGCAAAGTTTCAACTGAATTTGAAACGAAATCCGATGAAGGGATTCAACTGTTGGATACAGAAAACGTGCCACGTCTACGGC
>JAAXIK010000048.1:25145-55189 GCA_012270385.1 Rubripirellula sp.
TAGGCGAACTAAGATTCCTTCCAGCCTTGGAGTGTGAGCTTGAAGCCTCCATTATCAGTCTCGCCATAGATCAAACGGCGAACGAATCGAAGAGTCAATTCGACTTAGAGTTGGAAGCGATCGACGGTGCGATAAATAACCTGTTTAGTTCAGAAAATTAAGAGATTCTATGATGTTTAAAGATCCTTTCGGTTTGGGAACGCTCTGGATGGATCATTAGCAATATGATCACCGGCGAATCAGAGCTTCTTATCTTCCAAGCTCGTCTTTTCAATTAGGTAGATTTTTTAGCGATAGGTGATCCCTGAATTCATTCTCTGATTAGACCCAATGCAGTTCTTCATCTTCAGGTGCTTCATCTGCATCCAAGAAAGCGAGATGATCGGCATCAAAGAATCTTCCAAGGAGGAATCGGACTGGAACAAGCAGGGCAATGAAGATTGGAAATAGGATTCGTATTTCCTGAAACGGATTCACATTGATGACGCATAAGACAACAAGGCAGATAAATTGGCAGAGAGTGAATAGATGAATGCTGCGAGTGGGGACTCGCCTGGTGTAGTGATTGATTGGATATAAGGAGGAATCCATGAGCCAGAAACTCAGTCTCTCAATGAATTGGACACCCTTTAATGACACAAAACCCATGTAGAGGAAGATTCCATAGAGTGCGGCTTTTGGGACGTACTGGAGTAATGGAAGAACGAGCAGTGATCCTCCGATGAGTAAATGGATAACCAAAGGTGATATCCGATTTTCAGCAACATGGACAATTTCGCTATGCTGACCGGAGCCATCTACCATCTCTTCTGACCAAGCCAGTGACCGAATATGTGCGAGTGAACGCACGGTTGCTGCTACCATCCACGGCCAACCAAATAGTGAGCAGAGGGCAACCAGAAGCCCGATGACTGCAAGGTCGAGGTGGTAGGCTTCGCCTTTTTCGAGCCGATTTTCCGGACTATTGACTAATCTGGCAGTAATGTTCTGCGATAGAAAGATGAGCACGGTAGCGAGAATTGCTGGTACGATTGCTGCGAATCGAATCCATATGGGCACTGATCCGAAGTTGACTAACCATCCAGATGAACTGTCTGACGCATTAACAGCTACATCAAGTGTCGTAAGCGTCGTTGCATCACCCAGCCACCAAGCCAAGGCAATCATGCATAAAAGGGCGATCGACGGTCCGAAGTCTGCCAAAAATTCTCTCATCCAAGGGAATAGATATTTGCTGCTCCGCAATCGCGCGAGAGTCATCGCAATATAGAACGTTCCAATCGCAAGTATCAGTGTAAGGAGCGCGCCAATGTAACTGGTGCCATCCTCCGCATCCCGAAATCCTTCAAAGATTGGAACAACAGCCTTGTAAATAAAAATCAGGGACATCAGTGCGGAGAAAATTTCATCCGTAAACCTCGTGAAGTACTTCATTAGATTACTGGCGTTGGTAACAGCAAGCAGTATGGTGAATAAGCCCGTCCAGATACCAACCCAGCCATAGATCCCGAGAAAGTTCTCGGTTTGCTCCATTTCGATACAAAGATCGAACAGAATAATAGTAAAGATCAGCATCGGGCCGATCCCACCGAGGATGATCAGTGGTTGTCCTGTAAGTAATGCGTAGGCCAAGCCACAAACAGCGGTAGCCTTTAGCATCGATTCCACGCCTATCATTCCACCGGTTCCCTCTCCCATGAGGCCGCCGAAGGTGACTGCAGGTGCCAAGCAGGCAAAAAACATGAAGATGATGGAAGCCAAGGTTTTGGCTTTCAGGCCATCTTTGAAATCACTGATGTAGTGTGGTGTCCTTCTTTTTATGTCAGCTATCAGTCCCGCGAATAGTTTGGGTTCTGTTTTTAATCCCTCTGATATTTCACGAGGTTTTGGCGGAGCCGCAAGCACATTTCGATTGACATGCCTTTCCATTGCGTCAAGCATGTCCTGCTGGCTATCGCCATACATCATCTCAAAATGAACGACGTTATCGCTCATCAGGCGAGCGATGGAAGATAGAGTGTCAAGATGGCTTTCGGTCTGTTCGGAGGATCCGATAAGCACATAGATGTAGCGTGTTGGAACTCCGTCCGGAGCACCCATGTTGGAGGCGTGCTTCAGTCGAACGAATACCATCGCCGGTTCAGTGATTGCATCATCATAAAAGTGTGGCACCGCGCAGGCGTGTCCTATGACGGTGGGGATTCTTTTCTCCCTCTCTTTTAAACCCTCCGACACCATTGCCTTCTGGCTTTCAGGGAGCCGTCCAGTTTGAACCAGAAAGTCGATCGCCGCATCTATGATTTCCTCCATATTGGAAGCATCAAGATTGAGTAGGCAGCTACCTTCAGCAATGGAGCGAAAGAGAAAGTTCATGATGGGGTAACAAAATAAAGTGGTAAAAGCATCAGAGATGCACGGTCCGGTAATTGGTTGACGAGCCGTTCATCGCCAGAACAGGTTAGATCTGGTGTTCGCTGAGATGATTTTAGCCCGATCGTCAAATTCATTGGAACTTCAGTCTTGGACTGATGATCTAGCTAAAGGCTGATTTGACGCCTTTCGGGGACATATCTGCGGTTTTTTGTTCAAAATCTCATTATTCTTCATGGGGAGCGACTCTGATTGACACCCGATTCCTAACTGTTCACTCGAGTTTGCAGGCTGAGGGTGGCGTCTTCGCGGGTACTTTTTGCTGGATGAGAGCGGATGGTTTGGTGGAAAACCGATGGGAAACCTCATGTAGATTAGTCTTTCAACCAGTATTCACTCTGGTACCCTATTTCCTAGAGAGCTCCAAGATACAGGAGTTTCAAAATCCGAAACGATAGCCACTGATCAGCAAGAATTCATGCTAGGACCGATTTTCTACCGGGAAGCTTCTGTCGCACCGAAACGCCCAAAAACCTTTGTCGCGCGTGGCGTCTATGTCCTGTCCCTCTTTACTCTGTTGTGTACTGGCTATTTAGTTTTAGATGGATCAAGGTCGCTTGCTACCAGTGGGGACTCAGCAAGATTCGGTGGCTGGATGTTTACTCTTTTAGCACCATTACAACTTCTGGTGCTTTCCAGCTTGGCAGCAGTGGGTGCAGCAGCAAGCGTGGCTCAAGAGAAAGACCGAAGAACACTGATTTTACTATTACTGACCCGCTTATCAGGATTTGAAATTGTTGCGGGAAAGCTCAGTGCGACCTTGCTGGCACCCTTCACATTATTGCTCAGCGCACTGCCTCTCTTTCTTGTGCTACCTATCTTAGGCGGAGTTTCACCTACACAGGTCGGTGGTGTTTTTCTTGTCACAGCTGTCACGATACTATTTGCAGGGAGCGTTGGAACCGTAATTGGTCTCTGGAGAGAGAAAACCTTTCAAGCAATTGCGATGACGGTCTTGAGTCTCTTAACTTATCTGGGGATTGGAGAAATTCTCGCATCACAAATGCAAGGTATTCCTGAGACGGTAAGGTTGGCGATTGCACCTGCTAGGGCATTGGCTGCAGCTGCATCTCCCATGTCTAGCTTATCACCAGAGACTTTTTCGGCTATTGCGGGGTTTGTGGTAACGACTTTCGGTTTATCTATCGCCGTACTAGTCACTGGGATCTTAAGAGTACGAGTGTGGAATCCTTCTCGAGAACTCCGAATCAAGGTGACCGAGGATGAAGAGAAGTTAGAGACTAAGGAAGCGCAAGTGAGCTGGCGTGCGCGGGAGCCAAAGCCCGTTTGGGATAATCCGATTCTGTGGCGCGAAGTATGTACCTGGGCTTATGGTCGTAAGGTCATGATTATTCGTGTTGCTTTCGCTTTGTTATTCTGCGTCATTGCAGCGATCATTCAGTTTCAGATTGAAGACGGGGTTGCCTATGAAGCCGGCGGTAGAATCGGTAGAGCACTCCCTGCGGCTACACTTCCTCTCGCGGGTTTAGGCGTTATCAGTCTCGTTCTCGTCAATGCACTGGCGGTAAACTCTGTTACAAATGAGCGTGATGGTCTCGCCCTAGATTTATTGCTCGTGACGGATTTGAGCCCGAGTGAGTTTGTCTTTGGGAAGTTGATGGGAGTCATTTATGTCGGGAAGGAGATGATAGTGACTCCATTACTTCTACTCATCTATCTGGCTATTCAGGATGTCATGTCCTACGAGAACATGGTTTATGCGATCTTGGGAGCGGTCATCCTCTTCACGTTTGTAATTATGCTCGGAATTCACTGTGGATTGAATTATGTGTCGGGGCGGACAGCGATTCTCAACAGCATTGGGACAGTCTTTTTCTTATGTGTTGGAATTGCCATTTGCATGACGATCATGGTCAGCTTTCGTGGAGCATTCCAACTACAATTGGCTCCATTTTTGGTCATGATTCTGGGTGGTGGAGCAGCATTATTCGCATCACTGGGCTGGAGGAACCCAAGCTCGGCAATCTTTTTTGCGTCCTTTGGTCTACCTCTCGTGACTTTTTATGCCATCACACAATTCCTGCTTCAAACCGACCATCTTTATGTTTTTGTAGCTCTCTTAAGCGGTTACGTATTCACCACCGCAGCGATGATGATTCCCGCTTTAAGTGAATTTGATGTTTCACTCGAACGCGGCCGAGGTGCGGTCGGAGATGAAAATTGACTGGCTTACTGGATCTATGGCCATGGCTAACGGGCATGACAACGCTGGTTTTGCTCAGTGCAATCTTTAGCGGAAGCGAAGCGGCCCTGTTTTCACTTGATCAATCTTCTCGGCAGAAATTGCGTGCGATGGGGGCAGCGGGGAGTCAAGCAGATCGACTGCTGAATGCACCTGATCAATTACTTTCAGCGATTCTTTTCTGGAATCTGTTGATTAACATGACCTACTTTGCCATTGCCGCCATTGTCGGTGACAGGCTGGGGGCACAAACCGAATCGGGTGCATCTCATGCGATGTTCTTCACCATCGCTAGTTTGCTCGTCATTATTTTCTTTAGCGAAATGTTACCCAAGAGTCTTGCGGTGATTTCTCCCGTAAGAATTGCTTCGTTAGTAGGGTTTCCCATGACGCTTGCTTTTCAATTGGTTCGCCCACTTCTTCCCCTGGTTACAGCGAGTAACCAGCTTGCGGGTCGGCTCATCTGGCCAACTTTTGAGCCTGAAGAAAAAATCAGTCTTAGTGACATTGAAAGAGCGATTGAGCTAGGCACCGGTGACGCTGCTCTGATTAGAAGAGAGCGGGCAGCTTTGCGTGGGTTAGTGGAGATAGCGGAAACCCGAGTCACCGAACTGATGCAACCTCGGACAAAACTATGGTTGAGTTCAGATCTCTCAAATATTGATTTTCAAAGAGCTGCTCACCATAGTCATTTAATGGTCACCAATAACGCGGGTGATATGATCGTTTCTGCAATCGGTATTAAATCTCTACGGCCGACGCAGTTTGACCAGATGAAGCTAAATCTTGAGCCTGTGGTTTATGTACCCTGGTCCGCATATGTATCGCAGGTGTTGGATCAGCTGCAATCTGCTGATTGCTCGGTTGCGGTAATTGTCAACGAATTTGGAGAACTTGCCGGTGCTGTAACCAAAGACAATATCCTGCGATTTGTTATGGCAACACGAGAAGATGACGAAGTGGAGATCGCTTGGTCTATCCAAGAAGTAGCGGACGGTGTCTTTCGCGCGCTGGGTTCAGTGAGTGTGAGAAGCCTAGCAAAGAAACTCGAGATTGTTGTGGAAGAGGAAGGAGTCACAACGCTTCTTGGTTTGGTGCAAAGACAAAATGGACGATTTCCCCGAGAGGGAGACCAAGCGGAGCTAGGAGCTTATCAGCTGGTAGTGAAGAACGAAACGGAAGACGGGTGGCTCATTGAGATTCATCATACCCTTGACGGTCAAGGGGATTTGTAATGCTGTTAGGAGCCATTATTTTTTTTGCCGGGTTGCTTCTCAGTGCATTTTTTAGCGGCACTGAGACTGGTCTTTATCGGGTTTCACGCACGCGAATTGTTTTGGATGCTTTGAGTGGATCGAGATCTTCTCGCGCCTTGGTCTGGCTATTGAATCGACCTGCAATTTTTGTTGCCACTGCACTGGTGGGTAACAATGTGGCGAATTATCTGACCAGCTTTGCGATTGTCACCCTTTCCGGCGCTCTTATTGCTTCTGGTTCTTTGGCCGAACTGCTTGGGCCGATACTCATGACACCGGTGGTTTTCGTCTTTGGTGAGTTATTGCCCAAGTATCTATTTTTTCATGCTCCGTACCGACTTCTACGTGCGACTCGATTATTTCTCTTAGGATTTGCAATTCTCTTCTCTCCTATCTCCATGCTACTCGGAGCGTTGGGAGTGCTACTGCGTAAGATCACCGGGAAGACTCCGTTCCCTGTGCGATTGACAATGGCTAAGAGGGAATTGGAAAAAGTGCTGCAAGACGGTCACGAGGCGGGTATTCTCGTGGCCGGACAACGTAAGCTGGCACGTCGCTTACTTGAGGTGGGTAACCGGAGAGCGATCTCTTTTGGTGTCGCGATTTCAAGAGTTGCTGAAGTGAAGCTACCCATTGATATCGACCAAGCCAAAAATAAGGCTCGTAAGTGTAACCACTCCATTGTGCTCGTATCCAACTCAAGTCAGATCGTGGGCTATTTGCGTTATGCAGATCTCTTCAGCGAAGAAGCTTCAAATCGTTGGCACTCCATCTGTGAAGCCAAAGCAGAAGATCGACACCTTCGTGTTCTGCTGAAACTATATGACACAGGGAGTGACGTGGCGGTTGTTCGAGAATCGAATGGCATCGTGAAGGGCATCGTGACACGCCGGCAATTGATAGAACCCCTCATGAAATAGCGGGTTCTGCCTCGTTCACTCGTGATTTGTTTATGATTGATTTTTGCGATCAGCTCATCGTCATGCGATTAGGTTTTGACATATCCTAGTTGCATCATGACTCTGAGTAATTCATCGCATGTGAGATATCGACGATGGTGTCTAAGCTTGTAGCGGTCAATAGCGAGAGCTAATTCTCGTCCAGCGCCGGAGAGACCCCGATGACCATCTCCAAACTGTCGACGCTCTGTTCGGTTATGGTCATCCGCTCCACCTTTTCGTCGATCTTTGAACGGTAATCCATCGTGTGTGGATGAAGTCGCCAGCTTAGTTGAGCCAAACGGTAAAACCGATTTGGTGAAGGCGTCTAGATCTGGGCTATTAGAAATGGACATACTGGTTCTCGAAATATGGATTTCAGTTGCCGAATAAAGTGGCATTTGGGGTAACGTTCGAATGAACCATAGGTCAGAAATGAAGTTGGGGCAAAAAAAATTGAAAAATAATCAGAAGTGATTTGCATTCCGCTTTACGACATGAGTAGCAAACGGTGGTGAAGCGGTGTTCTATCTGGTTGATCGATTGGGAACCGCGGCGATCCGAGTCTGCTGCTGTTCGAGTTGAGCTATCCAATTTGCCTCATCTGTTGAGCTGACTTGACGCTCCTTTGCTTGCTGCACAGCCAATGCAGCGTCTCCCTTTCGTCCCTGGATCAAAGCAAGTTCAGCCAGTCGTAAGAAAGGTGTGGCGTCGTCTGGAGCCTTTTCCGATGCTCTGGCAAAACACCGCTTGGCATCTTCGAAACGACCAAGTTCCTGCATCGCAATGCCACGCAGTAAATCAACTTTGGCAGGAGACTCTCGTAAGCCTCTCTCGTCTTGTACTCGATCAAGGGTTGCGACGACTCGATCGTGTCGTGACTGACTGAGGTAGATTTCAGCCGTCTCAATCTGAGCCTGAGCGAAATCTGGTTGAATGGCAAGTGCTCGGTGATATGCTGCAAGTGCCTGATCAGGTTCCTGGGACGCTCTCAAGCAATCGCCCCGTAAGGACCACGCCTGAGCAGAATACCGATCTAGATCTAAAGCCCAGATACTGTGGTGCGTTGCTTCCTCGATCCGCCCCAGTTCCAAATACATTCGCCCAAGGCGTTGCACTAATTTCGGATCCCCCGCACTGAGCTCTACTGCTTGTTCCATTTGTTGAACAGCCGCGGTCTGCTCACCTCTTTGCCAATAGGACTCTGCGAGCCCCCAGCGGGCCCTATCGTCGCTGTCAGAGAGATCTAGGGCTTGGAGGAAAAGATTCTCAGCGGAATCCCAGTCACCTTCGTGCATCGCCTGAAAGCCTTGTCCGGAGAGTCTCCGGGCATTAATTCCTTGGCTATTGTCTCCAAAGCGATTGATAGCTCGACACCCGATTGAAAAGGGTAGCAGAGCTACCAGCAGAAAAAGTTCAATCTTGGCGATGTGTGGTTTCATGTCTAGGTTCAATTACTTGGCCTCCCGACTCAGTCATATCTTCTCGGTCGGAATCGTTGCAACGCTAGATTATTTTGCTTGCAAAAAAAATGTAGATCACTCTACTTCCTCGCTATCGACAAGTAAGCTTTCCGACTGATTGAGTTGGAGATCATTAGATTCACTAGTGATCAATTTGAGTGCATCTGATGTCTACCCCTTTTACTACATGGATGGATGATGGATGCTTGAGGTTTTTCATAATCGAGGACAAATTCCAGATGCCCGCTACCTTTTCTGAACTAGGTTTGCATTTTCTGTATCCAGAGAATTGGTTACTGCAGAGCGAAGAAGCAGATGCTGCCACCACTGGTGTGATTTTTGAACTGCCCAGCGGTGGTTTCTTTTCTGTAGAAACCATTGAGGAAGAGCCAGATTATGACTCGGTCATTCAGCAAATAGAGCAGGCATTTGTTGATGAATATGGCGAAACTGAAGCTGAGGAATTCCCTACCGATCCGGAGCAGATGGCAGGCGTTCATTTAGCCTTCGATTTTAGATTTTATTATTTAGATTTACTGATCATTTCCAGGCTGATGTTTCTCCGGGCAGGCAACCAAAACTACATACTTCAATTTCAAGCCGAAATTCGAGATTTTGAGAGTAATGAGATGGTCATAGCAGCAATCCTCAAGCAAATTGCATCGTAATCTGCGATGACCGGTCCTTAGTTACCTTATCAGTAAGACACCTCGCGGCGATCCTCTCGATCTGAACGTCAACCTAGACTAGATCTTGCTTTCTCTTTTTCCGCCTCATTTTACTACAATCTTTGCAGATCCCCTGAATAATCATGCGGTGTCCAGAGACGCGAAACCCTTTTTCAGCCGCTACTTGGTCTCGCGTGGCCATCAATTCGTCGCTTTGAAACTCGATCAGACTCCGACAAACTGTGCAATAGAGATGGTCATGTTGCGGATATCCATAATCCAATTCATAAACGGTCCGACCATCCAGTTGGAAGCTTTTGAGTAGACCTGCGTCTACAAATTCTCTCAGCGTGCGATAAACCGTTGCAGAGCTAACATAGTTTTCCTCTCCCCGCCGCGGCAGTCGGTCAATCAGCTCATCCGCATCAAAGTGATCATGTTCCTCAAAGACCGCCTCAATCAAGAATTTTCTCTGATTCGTTTGCCGCAGGCCTCGAGTCTGTAAATACTCCTCGAACCGCTCCTGTGGAGACAAAGAAACGCGAAGCGGTTCGAGAGATTCAGAGTTGGACACGGCGATTCAAGAAAAGGGGATGCAGCTGTGAACGCCCTTCGTTAGCCGCAGTCTGCTTTGGGGCAACAACGCGATTCACATTGAATCTCCGAAATCTATCGAAAGATTTGTGAAATTCAAAATAGCTTTTTCCGTGTCTCAGCAGTTTTTAGGCAAACTGATCGAGGATTCGATCTAACGCAGCGTCTATTTTTTCAGGTGTTTCGTAGGTACCGTTTGCAATTTGACGTCGCAGTTCGGCAACCCGATCCACTCGGATTTCACCATTTGCGGTGACCTCAGAGGTGTTTTGCAGACGATTTACATCGGAAACGCTGCTTGATAGGTCTAATTGGTCTACAGGATTTGTAGACGTATTTTCAGCGCCTTTGTTATTTGGGGTGTTCTGTACGCGATTATTCGGCGAGACAGCCTGGTTAGTCGACACCCGGAACGGGCCATAGATTTGCATGATCAAATTGCTCCCAGTAGGGACGAGAATCTCCACGAAGTGTAGTCCTACCAAAAACTGGTATGACGACACCAGAGGAGTGTAAGCGCAACGGTGACCGACGAAGCAGATACCCCAAAAGAGTGGTGTCTGCTGCCTCCGCATCGGTCAAAAGCGCCGCGATCCTTGTCCCAGGATGCAATCCGTAAGCGAAAAGAGACTTTTCAGCGCGAGAATTGCGGAGGTTACGGGAGGATATCGTCCTCGCCGAGCTACTTACTTAAAGCAATTTTTTTAAAAGTTTATATTCGACCGGCTCGCCTACTTTCCAAGTAGCGATGTTCCAGCTTTCCACATGCTGTTGAATTCTAGGTATTCAATCCACCACTTTCGCGAGTTCTGCTAATTGGACCGTTGCTCTGCCCTGCTCTTTCTCTAGATATCCTCGCCCAAACTTCACGTTCATGTGATCCCAAGGCAGCTTCTCCAAGAGCTCATACTTCGTGTGAACTTGCTTCTCTACATCAATGCCCGCGTCTTCAATCGCTTTCCACCACCTCTGTGGATCTAGGTGTTCTGTCCAACCGTCCATCCGGGCGCCCCTTTCCCAAGCGAGTCGAATCGCTTTACCAGTGCGACGATCACCTCTGCTAAGAACACCCTCCAGAAGGCTTGTTTCCACATCATGGCATTTTACACTCACGCTTCGGATTTGACGGCGATCTCTCAGATATCGATGAGCCCACTTAAAGTACTCACGGCTCTGCATCCCGTTCCATTGATAGGGTGTATGTGCCTTGGGGACAAAATTGGAGACACTGGCTGTAACGCGAGCATATCGACCTGTTTCCTCTTTACCAACTTTGGCAATCGACTCAGCAAGGTCAATAATTCCGTCAAGATCAATTGGTCTTTCGCCTGGTAAGCCGCACATAAAATAGAGTTTGATGCTCTCGAAGCCATTGCGAAATGCGACTCGGCAGCCTTCGATCAGATCACTATTTTTAATTTTCTTGCGTATTTGCTCACGCATATCATCTCGAGCAACTTCAGGGGCAAGCGTCATGCTACGGCGACGATCACTGCCCAAAAGAATTGGAAGCGTTCGTAGTTGTTCGTTGACTCGAAGACTCGGGACACTGATATTCACACCAAGTGGTTTAAATACTTCGTGAAGCCGTTCCACAAGCGGCTCAAAATGTGGGTAATCACTACTCGAGAGAGAGAGGATGCTAATCTCGTTGTAGCCTGTATTTTGATAACTTTCTCGAGCTGCGTTGACAATCGTGTCGACCTCGCGGATTCGTAACGGCCGTTTGATCACGGTGCTTTGACAGAAACGGCACAGATGGGGGCAACCCCTCATGATTTCAACCGCGATGCGATCATGAACGCATTCGATGTAGGGAACGATCGGCTTGGTTGGAAGAGGTATTGAATCGAGGTCTTTAATCACACTCGGGGCGATCGTTGCAGGGACGTCATCGCGTGTCCGATTCAAGGCGACAATTCGACCTTGGTTGTATTCGGGCAGGTAAAACCTGGGTACGTATGCGGATTCAATTCGCTGAGCCAGTATCGCTAGGGCTTCTTCTCTTTGTCGCCGTCCGCGTTCTCCGGTCTCAAGTCCACCATCTTTTGTTATGCACTGCTCCTTGAGTTCGAGCCACAAATCACAAATTTCGGGGAGAATCGGTTCTCCATCGCCTGCGATCATCACATCAAAGAAATCTGCCATGGGTTCGGGGTTCTGGCAGCATGGTCCACCAGCTAGTACCAGTGGATCGGACAGTGTGCGATGGCAAGATTCCAGCGGGATGCCCCCAAGGTCCAGCATGGTCAGGACGTTAGGCGAGCTGATTTCGTACTGTAAGGACAAACCTATCACATCAAACTCAGATAAGGGCGTGAAGGTTTCTAAGCTGTAGAGCGGAAGGTCATACTTTCGTAGTCGGGATTCCATGTCTGGCCACGGAGTAAACACCCGCTCCGCACACCAATCCTCTCGTCGATTCATCAGAGAGTAGAGCACTTGCAATCCATGGTGGCTCATTCCAATGGTGTAAGCATCTGGAAAACCCAAACAAACTTTTCCGCGAACCTGCTGATGGTCTTTCACAATAATGTTTCGTTCCCCGCCGACGTATTGTGCTGGGGTTTGAACATGAGGCCACACTAGAGATTCTAGTTTTTGGCGAAGTGTGTGATTAATCATCCGTCTTTCGGTGAGAGGTTTGAGGATTAATGGTCTCTTGGAAGTGCAGTTGGGTTACCCCTTGCATCAGGTTAAAGTGTGTCGGAAAGGACCCCATCAATGCAAGGGAATTCAATCGATCTTCGAAAAGGTGTTGAACTGTGTCAGAATTTGAGTCAGTTGGAAGAGTTGAGGATTTCGAACTAGGCCAGGGAAAAGCTGTCGTTTATGACGGCAGAATGGTGGCCATTTTTAGAACGACTGAGGGTTGGTACGCTATTGACGATCTCTGCCCCCATATGGGGGCATCTTTGGCTGAGGGTTACTTGGAAGGGAATTCTGTCTCCTGCCCTTGGCATGCATGGAGATTCTGCATCAAGGATGGCCACTGGGAGGATAATCCTGCTACCAAAGTTGATTGCTTTGAAGTGAAAGTTCAAGGAGATGAAGTGATGGTTCGCGAGAAAAATGAAGATGGGTAGAAAAAGACCTAACGCGTTTGGAGTGGAAAATACTGCATAAGAAGCAATATTATCACTCAGCCCGCATCATTGAGGTGAGATAGTTCACCTAAGGGAATTCGCGTTTCAGCCATGCGGGTTCACTAGGGAAAATCAAGCAAAGCTACTTTTGGGCGTCCCAGCTCTCTAAACTCAGAATGTCCCCTGCTCGCATCAACTCAGGATCTACCACGACATGCTTGATCCTCTGTCTTTTCCACGTGTAAGAAATGTGAATCTTGCCATCATTCGTTTGGATCATCGCGGGATAGCTGAATTCAGCATTCGCTTCTTGCTCGAGAGTTGCAATTTTCCGCCAGCTAATCCCATCATCCGAAATCGCTAAATTTAGGAGACCTCTTCTTCCCCATCCCGATGTGCCCGAGCCTAGATGGTTGTAGATCAGGAGATGGCGGCCATCTTTCAGAGTGACTGCATCAATTCCGGAGTTTGGATTAGGAAGGTTGGTTGCAGTCATTTGAGACCACGTTTCTCCCTGATCCTCGGAAAAGGTTGTACTGATAACTCCCTCTTTGGTTCGACATAGAGCTTGCAGACGTCCGTTTGAGTGTTCCAAGATTGTTGGCTGAATTGCGTTGAATTCATCTTTGTTATTGATTGGCCCGATACGCTTCCATGATCTTTGCGGGATTCCGTTTTCCAGTTGGGTTTTTTCAAAATGAACTCTCCAGCCATCATATTCCGTTGATGAACCGGCTAGCAGGCTGCCGTCTGATAGTTCGATGGGTTTACATCTGACAGGTCCATCAATGGTTTCGGGAAGTCGGATTCGATTTCTGAATGTGCGACCGCGATCATAGCTCACCATCATTTCACCCCACCAACTACGGGGATCGGGCCCGACTTTAAAAAAGAGTAGCAAGGGTTGATTACCGGATGGTTGAAAGAGAACGGGGTTCCAGCATGGATGCCGAAGCTGGGTATGCTGGATTCCATTGGCCCACTCTCTTGGGGACGACCAGCGAGATCCATCGTGGTAGCTCACCCAGATGCCCACATCCTTGTTTTTTTCTGCGGTACCACCAAACCATGCAACAACGAGACCACGGGAGGTCTCACAAATGGTTGATGCATGGCATTGTGGAAAACTTGCTTTGGTGAAAACAAATTCTTCTTTGACATAACCATTAAAGGGGAGATCTGCTGTTTCTGATGGCTCTCTTGGTTGTAACTGCTCTTGGGTATATTGAATGCAATCTTCATGTCGTATGTGGTAGATTCTGCCATTCTCAGCACCCACCAATAAGTCCGGTTTTCCATTCGCATCGAAGTCGCATATTGCTGGGCTCGACGTGTGTCCCGCTACGTTCCTATGAGCAAGATTGCCAATTTTCTTAAGCACAATCTGGTTGTTTCGCTGGCCGCAATTACGGAACCAAGTCGCGTTTTCCGAGTTGACAATGATGTCAAGTTTTCCATCTTGATCCCAATCTGTGACGGTGAGTTTTACTCTGCCTGATCCGCCGCATGTTTTTGCATTCAGCTGCCACGGGAGATTATCTTCATCGATGAATATCCGCTTTGGACTTTGATTGCGTTTTCGTAAGACGATGAATCCTTCTTGATCCAATGCAATGATCTCGATCTCTCCGTCCTGATCAAAGTCAACGGCATAAGGAGTAGTTCTCCACTGTGTCAGTGATCCCTTTCCAGTATTTTTCCACCAGTACCATTCCGCTGCTTTCTCATCTTTGTCAAAAGAAAATGCAGATTCGATAACATCCAATCCATCTTGGGTAAGCAGGCCCATTCTGGACAGAATCGAGTTGTAGAGGATTTCGGCTTTCCCATCACCATTCCAGTCTCCGACACTGAATGTGGTGTATCCCCATTTTGCTTCGCAGGGGCCTTGGATCGATCCATTTGGACCGGCAACGATCCTAAACTGCGGCCACTCGTTGTCATTTGAATGTCGAGGTGATTGTTTTTTTATCTTCAGGTGGTTGGGTGCGGACCACATGATGTCACCATCATCATTGGTTCCAAGATTTTCAAACCAGCCAATCTGACCAGCAGTGTTTCCGCACAGAATATCTTCATCACCATCGTGGTCCCAGTCATAAGCGAATGGGGTAGCTAGAGCACCATACTTGAGCGTGTCTGCTTGTTGTTGAAAGTAGACGGGATTTTTAAACAGAGGAGTTTGATCAGCATCCAATTTGCCAGTGTTCTCAATCAGAGCAACTCGCCCATCTTCGTCCCCAACTACTAAATCCAAATCACCATCTGCATCCCAGTCAACTGCTGTGGGCGTGATCATCTGAAGCTCCATGGCTAATCTTTCGCCATCGTCAGCGGTTAATTTGATGCCAGTGCAGTATTGTGGAGATGTTTTTGATCCCTCATTTTTGAAATAGGTAAAACCATCGAGGAACTCACCGCAGATCAGATCTAAATCACCATCTTGATCAAAGTCAGCAAAGTTTGGCGATGGCCATCCATAGACATCAAGATCCGCCTGGCCGGCCTTGATCCTTTTAGGATCGCTAGAGTAATGAGGTTCGGCATCTGAGCCAGTATTTTCAATACAGTAAACGAAACCATGTAGTGGGCCATTCATCCACCTACCATTGGCATCGTATGCATGATCCCAGCCGTAATCCGTCCAATCCCCCGCTCCAACAATAAGATCTTGATCATTATCCCCATCGTAGTCTACGTAACGCCACATGTTCCCCCTCACTGCGTTGGGGTGAACGTTAGATCGCGGATAAATGCGTTTTGGCTTCTCAAAATTAAAGACTCCGTTATTGGGGTCTCTTAAGAATTCATACCCTGGCTTAAGAATTCTCGGCTGATTATTGACATAGCTAATCTGATAATTATGTCCAGCTTTACCTACTCGTACGGGCGGCCTAAAAATGGGATGTCGATTTTTGGGATCTTGTGTGGGGTTTTCAAAAAAATAAACACCATTGGATGGCTTATCAGGACAGGCAACTAGAAGATCTAGATCCCCATCATGATCGTAGTCTAAAGGCATTGGCCAAGCCCAAAGTCCTACCCCTAGATCAACCGTTAGGTCAGCTTGATTGTGTTGAAGAGGCTGTAGTTTCCATTCGGTTTCTTGGCTAGGTAAAGAAAGTTGCCAAATCAGAGTCAGTGATGCAATTAAAAGAGAGCGGCTCATTGGGAGTACGATAAATAGTGTGTTGCATAAATTGAATATCACTCGGAAGAAGTCTTTCCTTTGGGATGCACGAGAATCTTCCATGTGATCTGGCTACAAGTCTACACGGTTTTTGCGTTGCCGATTTCACAGCATTGCCGCTTTGGCGTTGGGTTCAAGATGTTTTTCGAAGAGGAAAACGGATTGCCAACCCTACATTTGGGGAAAGGTCTGTTTGTCCTTGTTTGGCGACCTACTTTTTGACCGGAAGTCTTGTCTCTCGAATATAAATCGATTTAACCGCGTCCAACAAACGGCATTTTCGCTGCCATGACGGTCATCTGAAGGACCGTGGCATCAAGGGGCATATTTGCCATGGTGAGAACCGCGTCTGCTATACATTGCACATCAATGGTTGGTTCGGTTTTAATCGTTCCATTGCTTTGAAGAATACCGTCCTTCATCTTCTTGGCGATCGCCGTGTCAGCATTACCAATATCTATTTGCCCACAGGTGATATCGTAGTCCCTGCCATCCAGCGCCAGAGACTTCGTGAGTCCTGTGATCGCATGTTTGGTTGCTGTGTATGGAGCAGAAAGTGGTCGAGGTGTGGCTGCAGAAATGGATCCGTTGTTGATAATCCTGCCTCCCCTCGGGCTCTGTTTTCTCATTAAATGGAAGGCGAATCGACTAGTCAAAAAGACACCAGTCAAGTTGACCGCAACAACCTCGTTCCAGTGCTCAAGAGAGATCTCATCAAAGTCAGTGGCAAACGATGCGATTCCGGCATTATTGAATAACAGATCAAGTCGACCCCATCTCTTTTTAATTGCTGTAAAAAGAGCCTCGACGCTATCTTCCTTTGTCACATCGGTTGGTACCGCTAACGCAAGATCCTGATCCGAGTTTGCTAACTGTATCGTTTCTCTGAGCGAATCAAGATGCCGACCAGCCAAGGCTACCGAGTAGCCTTCTTCCATCAATCGGATAGTCACAGCTCGTCCGATGCCTGAACCGGCTCCTGTAACCAGAGCGATCTTCGTGACGATTTCGCTCGGCTTTGCTTCAGCTGTATTCATTATTCAATTTGAAGCGGGCAGATGAATCGAATCATTGACGGCGAGTGTTTTGGGCTCGGCCTTCGTCTCGCTTCTTACCGCCTCACTCCATTGCTGGATGTTAACTGCGATGGGTGGCCAAGTCCCGTAATGAGAGGGTAGTACCATTTTCGGCTCGATGGTTTTTATGGCATGGATGGAATCCGAGATTCCCATCGTGAATAGGTCACCGATAGGAAGAACAGCTAGATCTACACCTTTTGCATAGTAAGACATATCACTGAAAAAAGCTGTGTCACATGCGAAGTAGATACGTTGGCCTGAAATAGTCAAAAGGAAACCAGATGCGGAGCCCGCTGGTGATCCATCGGGCAGACTGTTGCTATGCAATGCCGGGATCATTTGGACGCTACCGAAGGGTAAAGAAATTTTTCCCCCGATATTCATGCCCACGGTTTCTTTAATCTGATGCTTTTCAGCGAACCATTCCGCTATTTCGAATCCTGAAATAACAGTCGCTCCGGCTTGCGAAGCGATGGCCGCAGCATCAGAGATATGGTCGAAATGTCCATGTGAGACAAGAATGTGTGTGCAACTCTGAAAGTCTTCAGGTTTAGCGGTTGCCGCTGGATTGTCGATGAGAAATGGATCCAACAGAATGCAATGATCTGCGGTTTCAATTAGCCAAGAAGCATGTCCCAACCAAGTGATTTTTGTCATTTTTGCTTATCGTTGTGTGTTAGGTATCCGAACAGGAATCACAGACGAAGTGATTGATTAACATGAGATCCTAACGCGTTCGTTACCAATCTTCCCCGCGTAGTCTCGCAATCTCCATCGCATCCTTATCACCTCGTCCCGAGAGGCATACCAGTAGATGTTGGTCACGTGCCATTGTACCGGCAAGCTCTAGTGCCTTAGCAATCGCGTGGCTGGATTCGAGTGCGGCGATAATGCCCTCAGTTCTCGCCAGTTGATCAAAAGCACTCATTGCGGCATCATCACCACATTCTAAGTAGTTGACCCTGCCGCTGTCTTTCCAGTAGCTATGCTCAGGGCCGACACCTGGATAATCAAGCCCAGCACTCATCGAATGCACGTCACAGGTTTGCCCATCTTCATCCTGCATCACGTAGCTGTAGCTGCCGTGCAGCACACCCGGGCTTCCAAATGACAATGGCGAAGCGTGATCACCGGGTGTTGCACCACGTCCACCTGCTTCCACGCCAACCAGTTTCACTTCTTGATCATCAACAAACGGGTAAAACATACCCGCTGCGTTACTCCCACCCCCCACGCACGCAACAACACAATCGGGTAGCTTCTCAAAAGTTTCAAGGCATTGCCCTCGAGCTTCGCTGCCGATAACGGATTGAAAATCTCGCACCATCATAGGAAAAGGGTGCGGACCGATCACACTGCCGATAATGTAGTGAGTATCCTCTACAGAAGACATCCAATCTCTCATCGCCTCATTGACTGCATCCCGTAAAGTTTTCGAACCGCTTTCCACTGCCTGAATTTCCGCACCCATGAGCTTCATGCTAAAGACATTGGGTTTTTGGCGTCGTATGTCTTCGCTTCCCATGTAAACAACGCACGGCAATCCAAAATGTGCGCAAGCTGTGGCAGTGGCGACACCGTGTTGTCCCGCACCGGTTTCGGCGATGACCCGAGTCTTTCCCATTCTTAAAGTGAGTAAGGCTTGACCCAGAGTGTTATTGATTTTATGCGCGCCTGTGTGATTAAGATCCTCTCGCTTGAGCCAGATCTGAGCTCCCCCCGCCGCCTCCGTTAGCCGCTTTGCATGATAGAGAGGACTCGGTCTACCTACGAAAGCTTTTAATAATCCCGAAAGCTCACTTTGGAATTCAGGATCCTTTTTTGCTCGCTCGTACTCGTGTGAGAGTTCTTCCAGGGCTCGAGTTAGGGTTTCTGGCACGAATCGCCCACCAAACTTCCCAAACCGACCCTGAGGATCAGGTACTGAGGTGGTTGCTTTGGTGGGATCCGGTGCGATGCTCATGATGTATTGCTTTCCGCTAGTCGTGCTTAGCGTTTGTTTTCTGAGAGAGGCTTTTCGATAAAAAATTGAGTGTGTACGAAATTTTTACCGAATCCCGCGGCCGGATTCGATAGGGACTCCGAGATACTCCATCCTCGTCGCAAGTGACCGCATTAACGAGCTCTCCATCACCAGCGAATCTGAGTTGAGTTGGAAAGAGAGTTAAAGGTCCACGAAGAGTTTATCGCCGAATCCATAGAGTACCACAGAGGGGGCCAAAAGAGTCGCTCGTATTTGTGCTGTAGAGAAGATCCACCGAGATTAGGATGTGTAAATGCCAGAATTGCCCGAAGTTGAAACAATGTGCCGGGGAATACGCTCAATCGAGGGGTATCAGGTTCATCGGGTTAAACTGATCCCCTGTGGTCTGAAGCCCATTAGTGTCACCCCTGAAATAGGTGAAATATCGCAAACTCTAGACCGACGGACGGTGACTGGAGTGACTCGATTGGGAAAACGCGTCTTAATTTGGTTTGATGAGAAATATTTGCTGGTCATCGAGCCAAGGATGACAGGTCTAGTGATGCTGGAGAACCCTCCCAACTTTACTCATCTTCGGTTCGAAGTCTTATTCCAGCGAAGTAGAAAGGGGTTGGATAAACAGCACGCGAAGTCAGCAAATCACCGAACAAAAAAGCTCTTGTTTTGGGATCGTCGGGGTCTAGGTACCATTCGCTTGATGAATGAGGATCAGTATCAAAGCGATTTGAAGCTTCGTTTGGGACCCGATGCGTTGGAAATGACTGCTAAATTATTTCTTGAGAGGTTCGCAAAGACAAGCAGAGCCATCAAGGTAGCGTTACTTGACCAAGGATTGGTTGCGGGAATAGGGAACATCTATGCAGCGGAAATTTTATTTCTTGCTGGTGTTGATCCAAGAACTCAATGTAATCGTCTGAGCCGTAAGCAGTGGGAGCGTGTTGCGTCTGCCACCCGGGTCATACTGAACGCTGCCATCAAGTATGAAGGCAGTACATTAAGCGACGGTACTTACAGAAACGCGATTAACGGTGAGGGGAGCTACCAGCAGTGTCATCGTGTTTATGATCGAGAGGGAAATCCTTGTTCGAGGTGTGCCGAGGGAATCATTCAGAGAATTGTTCAGGCCCAACGGAGCACCTTTTTTTGTCGAAGTTGTCAAAGAAAACGGGGACAGCATCCATCCCTTCTTTAACGCGTAAGAATCATTTAGGTGACCTTTTTAGCTTGGAATGGATCTATACTTAGGTACAGGGTTCACAAAGGCAAACCCACGGCATCAGTCTCCATTTTTGAGAATGCAACTTTATTACGGAACATGGTGATGGCATTATCCGATTCCAATCCTGATAAACCTAAGGTCATGCGCAGTTTGGAGAATCCAAGTCTGAGGAGGCGAGATTGGCTTCGGATAGCTACAGCCGCGGCACTGGTCAATTCCTTGACGGATAGTTCTTTGCACGGGTCACCGGCGGCCCAGAATCAGAACCGCTGGAAGGATTCGATCAAAAAGGGATTAGATTGGTTGAGTCGAACACAATCTTCTCGAGGGCAATGGAACACCCAAGTTTATCCAACAGCTTTAGCAGCTCTCGCTGGTACTGCATTAATTGCGAGTGGTAGTACAACCACGCAAGGTCCCTACTCACGTGGCATTGCGAGGGTCGCAGATTTTCTCATTTCAAAAAGTAGAGATAATGGTCTAATTGGTGACCCTCAAACGGATTCACGGTATACCTACGGACATGGCTTCGCGATGCTGATGTTATCTCAAGTTCTCGGTGAAGAGGGCTTTATTGATGTTGTTAATGAGGTGGTTTATGTTCTTTCGCGTGCTGTTGTGTTTAGTGGGGGAGCTCATAATGAGGCCGGGGGATGGGGGTATGTTTCAGCAAAAGAGGGTAATAACTTTGACGAAGGTTCAACAACGATCACTCAGGTGCAAGGCTTACGGGGGTGTCGAAATGCTGGAATACCCGTTAGCGGTGAAGTGATCGAGAAAGCGAAAGAATACATTTACAGATGCAAGAATGCTGACGGGGGAATCAGTTACAGCAGTCAGCAAATGGGCACGAGCCGACCCGCAATTACCGCTGCCGCCCTCGCGGCCCTCTACAATGCTGGCGACTATGACAGCGAATATGTTCCTGAGATGTTTGATTACGCGAAAGGCTCGCTACACGACATCAGCGATGGCACCAGAGCATTTGGGCATTGGCACTATACCTATCTCTATTACAGTCAGGTTGTGTACCGACAGGGTGATGAGTTATGGGTTCCCTTTCGGGACCGACTGTATGATCGAATTGTCAGTGAACAGCGTCCCGACGGTTATTGGGAAGGCCAGATCGATCCTGTCTATGTGACTGCCTGCAATCTGATCATACTGCAGTTAGATCAGTCATTTTTGCCCATCTATCAACGCTAGTCTTCGAGTTCATTGAAGATTCATGTCCTTTGTATACGGTGCAAAGGTAGATGATGGCGCTAAGCTGCTGTCAACTCTGGCGTTCACGAAGTGGTCTGTCTTTGAATCATTTCACGATACATGCCGTTCGATTCTAACAATGACTGATGAGAACCCTGTTCGACGATCCTGCCTTCATCGAGAACAATTATTAGATCCGCTTGCTGTATTGTGCTCAGTCGATGGGCGATCACAAATGATGTTCGATTTTTTAGAAGAGTTTTCAGGCTCTGTTGAATCATTTGTTCGCTCTCGCTGTCTAAGTTACTTGTGGCTTCATCGAGAATTCAAATTTTCGGATCTGCACAAATGGCCCGTGGTATAGCAATTCTCTGTCGTTGTCCACCCGACAATTTGACTCCGCGCTCACCAATTCGCGATTCATATCCTTTTGGCAGTCGCTGGATGAATGAGTCTGCAGCTGCCATGATTGCGGAATGTTGAATTTCTTTGTCACTGGCATTGCGACGGGCGTATCCAATGTTCTCGCGGATTGTTCCATCAAACAAAAAGACATCCTGTTCAACGATACCCAGCAGTTGACGATAAGAATTGAGTTCAATATCACGTAGATCCCTGCCATCAATTCGTACTCTACCCGAACTGGGATCATAAAATCTTGCGATAATATTTGTGAGTGTTGTTTTCCCTGCCCCGCTCTTACCGACGAGCGCTACGGTGTTACCGGGTTTAACTTCAAGCGAGATATTGCTAATCACCTCCTGTTCGGTATTTGGATAGCTGAAAGATACGTTCTCCAGTTCCACATGACCCGCTGTTGAGAGCTTGCTCACCTTCATGGCATCGGCGCTTGTCGGAAGCTCTTTATCGACCTCCAGTAAATCGAGAATTCGATCCAGCCCTGCCAGATTATTTTGGAAGCCTGCTGCACTCGCCGCTAAGGTTGCCAGGGGATCTAGAAGCATCGTCAAATAGACCAAGAACATCATCAGATCACCAAGTGTGAGCTCGGATTGGATGATTTGATATCCGCCGTAGAGTAGAAGCGCTGTGGAGGCGAGGGGTATGACTACCTCCCAAACGGTTTCGATGATGCGTGTCCACCACCAAGTAAATAGTTGCTCACGCACTAAGAGGTTACCTTCGGTGACAAACCTACCGGTTTCACTTCGTTGGCGGGAGAATGTACGGACGATTCGGATACCACCAAATGTCTCGGTTACACTTCCATCAATCGTCTGTCGTTGCTTTCGAATATCTCGGTAAAGTGGTCGGATGCGATTGATCCAGGTACGGTGGCTAACCCAAACCAATGGAAGAAGCATAGCGCCTCCTAACATTAACTTCCAATCAACCAGCATCAAAATGGTAAGGCTTCCAGAGAGTTGGACGATAGCCCGCCATGGGTTGTACAACATGCTAAAAATAAGATCAGCTACGCCGCCCGCATCTTCACGAATCAGACTCGCCGCACCACCACTTTTGAGATCATGAACAAGGTTCATTGGAAGGTGAATAGAGTGTTCGAAAACTCTTTTTCGGATACTGATTTGAGCGAGGTTGACGGATTTTGTGGCCATCCATCGACTTGTCAGGTGGATAACTGTGGCTGCGGCTGTGACGCAAACTACGCAAATCGCGATGGAAACCAAAATGGTGAGAGGGTCATTGCTGGAAATGACGCTTCCAGCCCAATTTGGGACTTGCTTGGCAGGTTGAGTCAGTGCTAAGTCAATTGCTAATTTTGTGCCTAGTGGTGGAATTAAACGTAAGCCGATTCCTACCGTTAGCAACGCTAAAGCAACCAGCACCCTTCGTCGATGTCCTGCAAGGAGACGGATGAACTGCGTGAATAATTCAGGAAAATTCCGCTCGCGAGTCCCTAATTTTCGTGTGCTTGAGTTGGAGTGCCCATGCGGCGACACCGCCCTCGGGTTATTGCCATTCGCTCTTGCTCGTTCGCGAAATTCGTTGAATCGTTTGCTACTGGAGATGCGTGGCATGATCTACGAGACATAAATGGGATTTTAAAAGTCTGTTTCGCATTATTGAAACGTGACCAGCTACTGTCCATAAAACCAAGCAAAGTTTGCTAATTTGCTCGCCTATGGATATCGAAAACGTTACTCTTTCCGTCTGAAAACATCTTGTTACACGATTATCAGCGTGAATCCATTCTGGATTCAGACTGCTATTTTGAGTAGAGGGCGACAGAACAGCTGTCGGATTCATATGCAATTGATCGATTACATCGTCTTGGTGAGTTATTTTGCAGTGATGGTTCTGATTGGCTTGTGGGCCATGCGGCGCGTGAACGATCAGGAAGATTATTTCATGGGGGGCCGAGGATTTGGCAAGCTCATGCAAACCTTTGCTGCGTTCGGTGCCGGCACCGGTGCACACGAGCCCGTGCAGGTAGGACGCACGGTTTGGACGAGTGGTCTGAGCGGTGTCTGGTCCGCATTGATGTGGTTGTTTGTCACCCCAATCTACTGGATTACAGCTGTTTGGTATCGACGCATGCGTCACTTAACTCTCGGTGATTGGTTTGTAGAGCGTTATGAATCTCGAGCGCTAGGCGGGGCTTATACCCTCTTTGCAATCGTCTTTTATATGTTTTATCTGTCTACCATGTTTTCAGCGATTGCAAAGTTCGCAGTCCCATTACTTGGTGTTGAAACCGGTCTATTTGGCTATGACCTCAGCTATACCATCATTCCGCTTATCGCTGGCGTGGTCATGATCTATGGGGTATTGGGTGGACTGACCGCTGCTTATTGGACAGATCTAATTCAAGGGATATTCATCCTCATTCTATCTGTATTGTTGATTCCCTATGGTCTGTGGCTTCTATGCTCGAAGTTTGCAGACGAAGGATCTTCCACCATGATGGAAGGTTTCAGCATCATGCATGGCCGAATATCCGAGGATTATTTCAGTCTCTTTGCAGGCCCAAGCAGTGGGGAATTTCCTCTGCAATACATCATCTCCCTATCGTTGTTGGGCATGGTTGGCATTGTTGTACAACCGCACTTTATTGCGACAGGAGGAGGATCCGCCAAATCTGAAAATGAAGCAAGGATTGGTCTTGTAGTGGGTAATTTTCTGAAGCGGTTGTGTACCGTTGGATGGGCAATTACAGCACTTATTGCTCTAGCTTTACTTTCAGGTAGTACTGAGATTGCCTCAGATCCGGATAAAGTGTGGGGTGTTGCAGCACGAGAGATTCTTGGACCCATGAATCTGGGTCTAGTTGGACTGATGCTTGCTTGTCTATTGGCCGCAATGATGAGCTCAGCTGATACGTACATGATTGTGACATCTGCACTAGTAGTTCGGAATGTCTATGCTGCCTATATCAATCCTAAGGCAGATGAAAAGAAATATGTTTTGGTGGGTCGAATCACAGGGTTGCTGATTATTGTTGGTGCGGTCGTTGTGTCTTTGGTTTATTCGGATGTCTTTGGGCAATTCAAGATGGCAATGGAATTGCCAATCTTGTTTGCAGCTCCATTTTGGATTGGGATGTATTGGAGGCGATCCAATGGCACTGCGGTGTGGGGAACCATTTTTGCATCCCTTCTACTCTTCTTTGTCTTACCAGTAGTTCTTCCGGTTCTGCAAAAAGATTTGCGAGTCAATCCTCGATTCTCAGCGGTTACAGATCGCGTAACAAAGACATTCATTCGTCAGGCAACTGAATCCGATGTGTCACGCTATCAAGCATGGATTCGTGCAAGTGAAAAAATACATGAGAGGTATGATGGCACGGATGAGGACAGTCAGCACTTAAAGTCGGAGCTTAAGAAGTTAGGGAATTCTCCTCCAGAAGCAATTCTGGGGGAACCGATCGAAGTCAGTGTCACCTCTGGGGGCGTCCCCGTTTTCTGGAGAGGTGGAGCTCAAGCAGTCGATGAGACTGGAAAAGAAGTTGGTTCGATTCGCTTCATTTTGGACTCTGAGTCCGAAGTTGACGGTGTCCGAATTATGATTGAACGAGCTGCGGGTAATGTCAAAGGATTGGGGGCCTTTAATTTGGATTTTCTGATCTATTCTTTCTTGGGTATGGATCTTTCTAAAACGTCAAAAGCGACCTTAGAGACCTTACGACTGCCTGCCCGCTTGCTCCTGCCCTTTATTATCCTGATCCTATTCAGTTACCTCACACGCCGACAGGATGAGAAGGTCCTGGATTTGTATTACGCCAAGATGAACACCCCGGTAGATGCTGATCCATCTATTGATCGTTTGAAACTTGAGGAGGCGTACGTAAATCCAAAATTTGCTTCCAACCGTAAGATCTTTCCTGATTCAGATTTGGAATTTACTCGCCCAACCAAGATGGATCTTTTTGGTTTTATAATTTCCTGTTTCGTGTGTGTTGTAGTGATTGGTTTATTGACCTGGCTCGCATCTGTCGGTGCATCTTGAGCAATTGAAAATGTACAGTTCTTAATCGATTGCGTTACAAAGATACTCAACCCATTTCAATTGGGATGGCGTGAATGATTTGATCGTCGAGACACACTTAGGAGCTTGCACTTCGGTAACTTGAGAGTGCTCGAAAGAAAACCCAGCGACTAAAGACAACACTGGTCAGAGCGGCTATTAAGCACCAACCCACTAGTAGCCATTCACTTGAGTCTCTTGGGTCAAGTGGTTTAGCAAGGATCCTGGCCGGCACGTTCACTACCAAGAGTACAGGAATAACAAAGGTGAATAGTCCGTATAGCGGACGACCCCAACCACGGTTATACATTTCCATCGGGTAGCGACTGAAATTGGTGATGTAAAACCAGAAATTGTATAGCGTCTGATTCCTTCCCAGCCAGACACTCGTCGCGCTAAGGCAAATCATGAGGCTGTACATAATCGCAATCCCGAGGGAAACAAAGATTAGGTAGAGCGACACCTCCATGATTGTGGGTGTCATTGGGTTTGTTTCTCGGATAGCTAGGTTTCGGAGAGAAATGAAGGCAATGACGATGCCCGCCGCAAAGTTTGAAAGTGAACTCCAATCTACTTTCCTGAATGAAATAAGAAATTGAGTATCAATGGGTTTTAGGAGAGCAAAATCTAGACCACCGGTACGAATTAATTCACTGAACTCCTCAGCATTGGGCATGAAAAAAGCCTGTACGATGCTGTTGATAAACCAGGTTGTTGCGAGAAACAAGAAGAATTTATCTCGGTCCCATCCTGACTCTGCGCCAAGCGTATCGGTGAATTGGAACAGAATCAAATAGAATCCAACATTCATTAGAGTCCATCCCACACTACTTATACATTGAAGTAAAAAGTTTGTGCGAAAGGTCATGTCGCGGATCAGACTGTTCTTTGCGAATGTCAGGAAAACTTTTCCATAATTCGGTTGGACTTCTTTTTGTCTTCTGAAGTTGAGCATTCTATCCACCAAAACCGCTGTACCGCTTTACACCCCGAGAATAGGCGAATCTACAGAGGATAATGAAAAAGACTAGCCAGCAAGCTTCAAGTCCAAGTTCATAAAGGAGTTCGTCCTCGGGTATTTTCTGTAAGAAGATCGCAGCGGGGAAATATGCCAAATATTTAAGTGGGAGAAAAGTCACAAGTTGCTCAATGCCATCGGGAAGAAGAGTGAGAGGAAACATGTGGCCGGAGAGGAAAAAGCTAAAAAGCATGTAGACAAAAAGTAGAGACGAAACTTCGAGAAACCAGAAGCCAATCATGCCAATGGACGCTTCCAAAAAGAAACCAATCAGGAATCCCATGATCAGAGATAAAATAAAAGCGATCACCGTTGTCAGGTTGGGCCAGCCATCGACAAAATAATTTCGACAAAGAAAGAACACTAATGCAAATGGACCCGCTGCGATGACGTAATATGCAAATTTATGTGCAACGCGGTTGAGTAGTAGGAAAGTGATCAAGTCAATCGGTTGTATGAGATAGCGTTTGATTTCACCTTCACGAATCTGTTTGGCAATACCCGACGCGAGACCGGGCATGCTCGAGAAAGCTCGGCCCAACATGGTTAGCAGGTAGTACGCTACGATTTCCTCAAAACTAAATCCACCGATCATTCCACTGGTATTTTCCCCCTTTTGGTCAATTGCATCGAACACTGCAAACCATAAAAAGATCTGCGTGATGATTGGCAAGAAACGCATTAAAGTGCCTAACGCAAAATCGCCTCGATAAACGAGACGCTCTTCCAGTGCCGTTCGAAAGATCATTACCCACGAAGATAATTTCCAACTCAGCTTTGAAGAGACATCGAGCATGGTTCACACGGGTGCAAAATAAAGGATCTGTCAGGTATTCGATCTATTGAGTTCGATGGTGAGGAGGTTCATCGACCGAACACCTCAATGAATCAGATGCAGCAAGTTGCATTACACGATAGTCAATCAATGGTGCACGTTTCTAGTGCCAATGAAAAGGGTGAATCAGGATGTGAACCCATCGCCTCGTCATTCTATTTTTCCGATCAGTCGATGGACTCTTCTGCTTTGAATTTCTTGGCCGCGTTAGCGAATTCATTGGGTAATTCACCCTGAAGGTTTTGCAGGATCTCATCGATTTCGTCTGGTGATGTAATTTCACAGAGCGTCTGAAAGGTCCCACCGGTCTGTGCTACGAGTAATAGATGGTCGGCGAAGCGAAGTAAGTGAAACTGAGTCCGAGAGTCGAAGGAATGGCTGGCGAGTGTTTCCACCAGTTTTTTATTGATAAGGTTCGACGGTCGATTTTGGCTATTAATCTTTCGAATGAACCAAACAAATGCGGCAAATAAGCTTAGGACCACCATCAGACTCGTGATCATGGTCACAGCAGGGCCAAACATTTCCGGCAACTGCGTGTTGGTCTTCTGTTGACCACTTAAGTTGGATCTTGGGTTAAGGTTGGGGAATTGGTCATTTAGTTTTGTCGTTCTTAAGCTGCTCGTGTCTATCTCTTGGTTTGTCGACGGGGTCAGGCTAGCCTCAGGACGGATTATTGCCGTCTGACTGGGGTCCGTGTTTGGGGTAGAAGGATTTTGAGCAGAGGCCATCCCACAGAGCACTACGCATCCGAGGGTAACCTGGAAGATTTTCCGCGGAAATTGGTTTACAAGGGAGGTTGTTCTCGAAACCAGGCGAGAAAATATCGGTGATTCCAAAGAGAGCAAAATTAGCGTACGCATGATATCAGGCGCCTATTAATTCTGTGACTCGGATGCAGTAGTGGTTTTTCAGTAACTGAACTTCGCCGCGGGCAATGAGCTGACTATTCGCGAAAATACAAACCGGTTCTTTTGTACTTTCATCTAATTTGATGACGGCTCCATTTCGGAGGTGTAGAAACTCCTCAAGTTTGATTCGGGTGTGTCCTAGTTCAATTTTTAGTTGAACCTCTAGGTCGCTGGTGAGGCTTCCAAGGTCACTGAATGTTTCTCCATCTTCTTTCTCTCCTAAAGAAGGAAGTATTTCATCAAGAGATAACCCCATCGATTCAGGCTGTACCTCTCCGCCACAGATTTGCTCGGCTTGGCGATCAACAGGAGGAGGCATCGGCGCAGGATTAGGCGACTGAATGGTCGGATCTGCACTTTGGGTTTTAGGCTGGTCTTGGGACATGACTATCGTTTGACACTATTACAATTCTTTGCGACGCATCGGAACAAAGTTACATTGGAGTATGGCGACTCTCTAACTTTCCCTAGCATAGGCTAATCGGGTGACTGCTCGTCAACAGAGCTTTCCGTCGCAGGGGTATTTGAATGACACATTCCTGCGATTACTGATAATGAAACTGGCTGAATTTAATGACGTTTCGGTCGGTAAAGATCAAGATCTGGCCGCCCGCCTAAGTCGGCAAATATTCTCGTAATCTCCCGATATCCGGCCACCAAGCTGTTTTCCCAATCATCGGATGGTACTGCTCCTATGCGGAACAAATAGGGTGTATTCGGTGGCAGTTGTAATTCAATATTGAGCTCCTTCCCAACTGCTAGAATAGTAGCTTCAAAGATCTCGTCACAAATCTCATTGTTTGTGTTGGTGTAGGTGATCCGGAAGTCAGCAGGGATTACTTCACTATGCGAAACATTTTGATCAGGCTCTACTGGAACGAGGTCAATTCTTTTTACATTGCAGCCAGTGAAAACCCTTCCTGCTAAAAGGTCGGTTTCCGTAAGTGGTTTGAGATGATCGCAGACCCATTGATTAATACTTACCGGGAACGTGAGTGAAGCCAACTCTTGTTGTGTTAATAGAGCTTGCACGGCAAGATTTGAAAGCGTTCGATCAGGTAAGAGAGGTAAATCCTCTGTAGAACACGAAGTTAAGTTAAAACCTGCTTCATGGGCTTCATAGATCGTTACATCGTAACCGAGGTAGCGTCCATATAATGCTGCCTCAATTCCAAGTGGTCCAGCACCGATGACAGCGATCTTTCCGGGTGGGTCAAGTGTATACGAGTTACTATTTTCTTCCTCACCAACCATTCGATCAACCTTTTCAATTTTGTTGGTATGAAACTCTCGAGTAAATGCTACGTAATCTGCTTACCGACTCGAAACGGCTCAAGGTTAATGATGGGGACTCTACCCTGCAGAAGGTCTGTCAAAACGGAGGCAGTGCCAGTGGAGAGATGAAGACCGCTTCGGAAATGGCCGCAAGCAATATAAGTATTCACTGTATCCTGTATTCGACGGCTCCTCAGCAAGCCATGACAGGTTCTTCAGACTGCGTACTCAACCCAGTAG
>JAAXIK010000048.1:55199-75044 GCA_012270385.1 Rubripirellula sp.
ATTCACGGTATGCGGTATGCGACCGATCATCGGAAAGCCATCAAAGGTCATGGGGCGGAGGCCCGACCAGAAATCAAGTGTTTGTGCATTTTGAAGTTCAGGAATTAGGTTGTGGGCAAACGCCAACAAGTCTTGCCTGACGTATTCGGTTGTTCCAAGTTGAAAGCCAACCTCTTCTTCGCAAGAGCCCACCAGAATAGTGCCATCTCCGCGGCATGCGAGATATCTATGCCCAACGTTGATGATTCGTCTGCAATCAATCTCCCTTGATTCCAGCAAGAGTATTTGACCGCGAACAGGGATCAGACTTTTTTCGAGTCCGAAGTTCTCTGTAAATTGCCCCAGCCAAGTGCCGCCACAGAGAATGAGCTGATCCGATGTGTGCCACTGATTGTCAATCATGATTTGTGGTTTTGATTGACTTTCTCGCACCTTAGTAACTTGGCAATTTTCGCGTAGCCTTACACCCTGATGCATACAGGCTTCTTTAATGCAATGAATATAATTGCGTGTTTGTAATTGAAATTCATCTGGAACCCACCACGCTCCGTGCGCGTTTTCCCCTTTTGACCATTGAGCTAAAGCTGGCTCGCGGAATGCAAGTTCACTAAGAGCAACCTCATTAACTTCAATTTGTAGCTCAGCCCAATAGTCCGATAAGCCGATCATGGAGGCTTTTTCACCTGGACTGTCGGCAAGATACCACCCACCACACTTTCGCAAGCCCGGGTCTAAGTTAGTTTGAGATTCCAGTTCTAACGTCCACTCACTGAAAAGCTGATGGCTCAAGCCACGCAGTGAATCTATCGGATCACTTGCGTTGTCGAAATTCGCTGGAGGAAGAATGCCAGCACCCGCCCATGAAGTTCCTCTTCCCATTAGCCCGCGGTCGATGAGGGTAACATTTCTTCCCTCTGAGGCGAGTCGCCAAGCGAGAGTAAGGCCGATAATACCACCACCGACGATGTGAACATCATTCGTGCTAGTGTGCAGTTTCATCAAGGATTACCTTCGTCTCTTCGGGGCAGTCTTGTAAGATGGATGTAAGGCTTCTCAGAAGCGACTGCTCCGGGGCCTGTGCATCCTCCGAATTTACACTCTTGAGGTATTTGAGGAGACGACGCAGATCAAATACTGTATCAATGTCCTGTCTTTCTGGAAGTTCTACCCAACGAATTCCCTCTTTCTGCAATCGCTGACGTGTTTCTGACAAAACAGCATGCGTGCTCCATGGGATATCAGCAAAGATCGATTCCCACTTGGTGCACTCGATTGAATTACGAATTGCAATTAGGTAATAACCGCCATCGGTGGCTGGGCCTATCACAACATCATTTTCACTTAGACATTTCGCCGCATGACCCAGATCGGTGTCGTCCAAAAGGGGGCAGTCCGAACCAATCAGAATTGCTCCTCGGTTTTCGTAATGCGTTGTATTCAAGTGGCTCGCAAACCACGCTGCCATTCGGTGACCAATGTCGCCCTGCTGCTGCTTTTCTATTTCCCAGCTCTGCCGGACCCCTTGAGCTTTCAGGGCTTCAATTACCTTTGTCTTTCGGCTGATCGGATCGAGGCATAGGCACCGTTTGTCACTAACATTCGCAAGATTTTTGCAAAGTTGCAGTGTGAATAGTTCGTGAATTTTTGCAGCTACTCGATTTCCCGTTGCCCTGCCCAAACGGGTTTTAACGCACCCTTCCTCCCAATATTTGGTCATCATGCCGAGCGTGACGGTTAATTCTGAATCTTCAGAAAATTGGAATTCGCCGAGCATTCTTAGCAACCCTCTAGGTGAACGGAATCCGAATGATCGGTATGATTGTTAAAAATCATTCGCAAAACCGCTAGCTCACGATTAGAGTGGGGTCGAGTCGCGCCGATTGGGGGATTAGGTCACTGATATGAGTTTTTAGCACCCCCGCTCGATTTTGCGTGCTATCCTCTCACATTGACTATTCGGATTCCATGGGGTTCGCTTCGGAAGGCTATGACTCAGAGTCTATCATCAGATCGCTTTCTCGAATTGGTAGCCAGCAGCAAACTGGTCGAAGAAAGTGCGCTCGCAAAACTAGAGAAGCGGGTGCGAGATCAACTTGATGGCCGACTGCCCAACCGTGTAGAAAAACTATCCAATCTACTAGTTAGGCAGGGACTGCTGACTGATTGGCATGTCGAGAAACTACTTGCAGGCAAATACAAGGGTTTCTTCCTGGGTAATTACAAGCTCCTAGGGCATATCGGCACTGGCGGGATGAGCAGTGTCTACCTAGCTGAACATACCCGGATGGGGGATCAGCGTGCGATCAAGGTTCTGCCGAAGAGTCGAGTGAAGGACGCTACCTATCTTGCTCGCTTCCAACTCGAAGCCAAGGCAATTGCGTCATTAAATCATCCAAATATCGTGCTAGCCTACGATCTTGATAACGATGGCGACGTCCATTACATCGTGATGGAATATGTGGACGGCACTGACATGCAGCAGATTGTAAAGCAGCATGGACCGTTGGATATGAAATTCGCAGCGGAAATGGTTGCCCAAGCAGCTCGTGGATTGCAACATGCTCATAACAATGGTGTGATTCACCGTGACGTGAAACCCGCCAATTTATTGATCGATAAAACAAGGGTTGTCCGACTACTGGATATGGGATTGGCTCTCGTTGATGACGAGGATGAGCAGTCCTTAACGATGGCCAATAATGAAAACGTTTTGGGTACTGCCGATTACTTGGCACCCGAGCAGGCACTAAATAGTCATTCTGTCGACCATAGGGCTGATATTTATGGCTTGGGATGCACGCTCTATTATCTCCTGACGGGACAACCTCCCTTCAGTGACGGTACTCTCGCTCAACGTATCGCACGGCATCAAAAAGAAATGCCTAAGCCAATCAGAGATATTCGTAAGGATTGTTCTGGGGAACTTGAGGGCATCTGCGTCAAAATGATTCAGAAAGATCCCAAGTACCGCTATCAATCTGCCGGAGAAGTCGCTTCGGCGTTGGAGAAGTACGCTGTCAACGCACCTGTCAGCGTACTCTCAGGTTCAGAGAGTAATTACGGCTATGACCATTATGTAAGTGACTCTTCCTCCATTTCGTTAGATGAAATTGGAGAGTCAAAAACGGGTCATGGGGATACGTTAAGTAATAAAGTGGATGATACGCTCTCCAATTCTGGGAACGTTCTTGATCGTGAGATAGGAGAGATCAGCCCTAATCAAAGCGGTAGACTCGTTAGCGTCACGCCTCGCCCAGACCTCATGGATGGTAGCTTTATCGATCTTCAGGTTGAATCAGGGTTTGTAGAAGATTCAGTCGATAACGGTTTAGATTCAGGCACAAAGGCCGATCCTTCACAGGATCAGGCTTCCGCTGAAGGAGCGATCAATCGATTTTCTGGTTCGAGGCGAAGGACTCTCGATCCAATGCTAATTATTGCGTTACTAGTGACGCTCTTTATCGTAGCTGTGACGCTCGGTTTTCTTTTGGCGAGAGCCTTCCCTGGGTAAAAGCCATTGGTTTTAATGTTTTGGTCGGAGCCCCCAGCCTAATTCAGGCGGGTTGTATCGTTCCCTCGACACTTTGTCCCTTTTAAAGAGAGCAAAGTACTCTTACCTTCTCAACTTATAGCCTTTGGATACACGATGAGTGTTGTTCTTGACCGACCTTATCGGTTCATACCTCCTCACCGAGGTAATTTATGGCCATCCCTGATTCAACGTTTCAGGATTGTTGATTACTACCTGCGTCTCAAGGAAGGTGTGCATTCGTTCGAGTGTCGCAATATTGAAGCTTTCGAGCACGCTTTGGAGGAACAAAAAGGTATTTTGTTGAGTCCAAATCATTGCAGGTACGCGGACCCGTTGGTAATGGGTTGGCCGGCGAGGCTGGCCAAGACCCATGTTTATGCAATGGCATCTTGGCATCTTTTCAATAAAAGTTGGTTGGATGGATTTGCTATCCGAAAGATGGGCGGCTTTAGTATTAACCGCGAGGCTTCTGACCGACAGTCACTTGAAACTGCCATCGATATCCTGTCCTCGGCTGAACGTCCTCTTATCCTGTTTCCGGAGGGCACCACCAGTCGGATGAATGACCGTCTTAAGGATCTCTTGGATGGTGTGACATTTATCGCGAGGTCTGCAGCGAGGAGAAGTCAGAAAAAGCACGGTCGTTCAGTCGTGATTCTACCCGTTGCAATAAAATATCTGTGTAAAACTGACTGCACATCATGGGTAGAGGAGCAGCTGGATCAACTGGAGATCTTCCTGAAAGCCAATCACAAAAAATCTCCAAACAAGGTGGATCGAGTCGGCAGACTTCTCGAGCACTGGCTTAATTGCCAAGAGTTAAAGATCCTCGGTGAAGTAAAACCTGGTTCCTTTCAAGAACGACGATTGCAATTAGCATCTGAGATCATGAACCGGATAGATGAACAGTTGGGGACTTCGACGGATTCAGAGGACGTGCATGGACGAGTCAGGTCGATACGGTCCGAAATTGTTTTGAAATGTTTTGAAGAATCGTCCGTTGATATTTCCGTTTTAAAATCGGCGACAAAACTGGTTGTCTTATGTCAGGAGCTCATTACTTTTGACGATGATTATTTGGTTGACGGTGGTGTAACGGATGTTCGTTTGGTTGAAACTACCCAAAGACTCCAGGAGATTTGCTTTGGTAAGGCTCGTCAGAACTTTCCGCTCCACGCAGTGATTCAATTTGGTGACCAAATAGATGTTCCTTATTGTAAATCAACGCGGGGTAAAAGCTATCCATTGGTTGAGGGAAGACGTGTCCAATTGGAGTATATGTTGATGCAGTTATCCCAAGAAGCCCTACCGTGCTGAGTCATAAGTCCAAATGATCTTGGCCATCGAACTAGCTGATTCACTCCCAGCACAGCTGGGGATTTTCAGTGAGATGAACTTTGTAGCTCATTGACTCAGTGGGAAAGCCATTACTGAAACTGTTCAAGATCATGACATCGGAGACAGGAATGACTAAACGACCTACTTCAGCTGAAAAAGGGATTGTGCGGCGGCAACTATTTCTCCTTGCAATCTTCTCCGCTTTAGCCACCACCCTTTTGGCTAGCACGTATCCATCTGGCCGACCGGTTGATGAGGTTGTCTCTTTGTCATTCGCTGCTAGCTACGGGTGGCTCTTATCACAATCCCTCGGGCTGGCTCTGATTTTATTTCTTGGAGCCCTGTTTTTGACTTTCGTGAATAAAAAATGGGGATCTGTTTCGGGCTCATTTGTAATACTTTGCCTTCCGTACCTGTTTTTAGCCGATCTATTGACCTTCGCTTGGATCGGTGAACGTTTTCTTTCATCCACGATGGCTCACATATTCAAGTCGTTACTCCCAGCACTTTCATTGCATGTCACGCCGTTCGCGGCCTTTCAAGCGTGTTTAACCTTGACTGCCATGATGGTTATGTCGTGGTTGTTTATTCGAGCTTCTCGCTACATCGCTCGACTTTGGGAATCGCGAAAAGAATCGATTGGCGTTCTTTCGGCATTTAGTCTCTCCGCGTTCCTCATGGTCTTGCTCTCCATCCAACCATTCATGAATTGGGAAACGTTGCGCGACGAAATGTATCGCGCATCAAATCGACATCCTTTGTGTGCGTTTCATTTCGTTGGGTTCAGAGGAGTAGGGGTTGCAGTCTCTAAAGAGTCTGTCCCACTTCAATCAAGCTTGAGAGCTTTGGATACGTATGAAGCTGTTCGCGAGCGTGAAATAGCAATGCTGGATATCGCCCTCGATACCACAATCGAGAAGTCACCGCTCGTAAATGCTTCAGATATAAACGTCATCTTAGTAGTAGTGGAGTGTCTGAGGCCTGAGGTGATTTCACCGGAGCTGATGCCAAATCTACATGCATTTTCACAAAAAGGTATATCGTTGCGACAGCATTTCTCGGGAGGAAATTCAACCTGTTTGGGAATGTTCAGTTTCATCAATGGCCTTGAGTCAATTTGGTTTCATCGTCAGGTAGCTGAAAAACCTATTCTCAATCGTATACTCAGCCAGGCAGGTTATCAGTTGGCATTTTACGGAGGTCAGACTGATTGGCGGATTTATGAGATGGATGGATTTGTTCACGAGCAACACTACGATGACTTTATGATCGAAGACCCAGACTTACCGAAGACGGATCTGAATGCTGTGATGAGAACCTTGGATTTTCTTGAAAGGCCAACAGAACACCTTTCACGTGACAGTTTCGAGGGTGACCGAAAATCCTCGGTCGTTGAATCAAAAAATATTGGAGAACACCGAGCAGCTATTTGCTATCTCTATGGGACTCATAGTAGTTTTCGTTACAGTGATGAGAAGTACCGTATTTTCACACCAGAAGCAGATGAGGGTTTACTCATCTCCAACGCTCCTGAATTGAAGGAGCAGTTTTATAATCGTTACAAGAATAGTTTGAGAAGCATGGATGACACTCTCAAACCACTACTGAGAGATGATTGTGTGGTCATTGTGATGGGTGATCATGGGGAGCCCTTTCTTGACGATGGCACAGCATCGCACGGCACACGTTTATCTCGTTATCAGAATATGAGCCCAGCCGTCGTTTATTATCCAGGGGTACAACCACGCGTGATTGATGCACCGACGTTCCACGCAGATCTCTTGCCAACACTTTTTTCAATACTCGGTCTCTCATTAAGCCGATCTGATGTCCTTGATGGAATTGATTTGACGAACCTAAATAACAGAGATCTGGAAAATCGTGTCTTTGCCTCCGGTAACTTTATGGATCCTAGCGTGCTTCTTGTAGGTCCTTGGACAACTTCAGAAGGTAAACCATTTGGATACCGAGTTGTACATGATATTTTCCGTTGGCAAACGGCCTACCTTAATCCAATTGACGAGCTCGGTTACGAAATTGAGGATGAGACGGGTCAGGGGCAGCGTTTCTTCAGTCAATGGTTTCAGACAAGGTTTGGCCGGCCTTTTAAAAAGGAAATAGATGAAGCTGAGGTATTACGACAAGCTATCGAATCGAGTGCTGCCGAAGAGCGTATGGCTGCTCTGGAAGTGGTTTCCTCAATTCAAAATCCTAATGATGAGATCATCAGAAATATAGAGAAGCTGACCAAGGATGAAAATCAAGAGATTAGGCTCCGAGCAAAAGAGGTCATGATCGACATTTCCCGCAGTCGATCTTGGTCTGCCTTGTTTGATTAAATTACATGGACGCTGTGTCGAGTGAATAGATGGAATCTGATTCGTTCTTTAGTCACTTTTTAGGGTTCAATTTGAGTAAGCCAATCATTAGAGCAGCCATCATAGTTTGAAAACCTATTGCGGTTGATGTGAAACCAGGAATGACCCATCGCATTGTTTGCGGGTAATCAAGACTGCCCAGGCCTGAAGCCCACCATTGCCCAGCTACAGTCGCAATTAGACCGATTCCTATTAGTGCAAAACCTAATCCGAATCCGAGAACCTTTTCTACTGAAAGACTCTCCAGGCTGGGGTTTGGTGGCATCATCAATTCCCGTGCAGCGAATAGCTTTGCGAAGACTGAAAGGAGTATAGCTTGCCACCCAATTAAGCCGAACAGGCTTGCGACTAGCAGAGTGTGAATGTCTAACGCTACTCCAAAGATGCGAGTTTGTGGCAGAGCCAATGCGTATCCTAGAATTGCTGAGATAAGCAACAATAATCCCGGTCGAAAAAAAGACCAACGCGGACTGAAAATTAAGAAGAGTCTCAGGGTGCGCCAGCCATCGCGAAACGTACGTAGGTGCGGACCATGTTGCTTACGCCCATCTGGATGAAGGGTGATCGGCACCTGACTCATTGAGGCACTGTACAGGCCACTTTTGATGATCATTTCTGTAGCGAATTCCATGCCTGGCGATCGCAAATCTAACTTTTGATAGAGTTCTCTTGAAAAGCCTCTCATGCCGCAGTAGACATCGTGGATTGGAATCCTAAACATCTTGCGAACCAGCCAAGAAAGAAATGGATTACCGAGCCAACGATGGAGGAATGGCATCGCGTTTGGTAAAACTCGTCCGCCTCCTCTAGGCAAGCGGCAACCCTGAACTAAATCAAAACCTTTTCTCAATTCAGATGCAAATTTAGGTATTTCCAAGAAATCATAGCTATCATCACAGTCTCCCATGAGAATGAATCTGCCATGAGCCGCCTCAATGCCACCCATGAGTGCCGCGCCATAACCTCGATCCGCAACATCAACCACTCTCGCCCCAAGTGACGTCGCAATCTTGCGAGATTCATCTTGGCTGCCGTTATCAGCAACGATGACCTCCCCGTCTATATTTGCTTCCTTCATGGCTTTATTTGCTTTTTCAACGCAAATACCAATCGTATCTTCTTCATCCAAGCAGGGCATGACAACAGAAAGTTCTGGTCGGTCGATCATTTTTGTTTTTACGTATCTGGATGACCAAGGTTAATCATTACAGGCCGGGGAACGATAATATAGTCGGACCCGAGCAGTTTCGCTTCTCTGATACCGGAAGTGGAACTAAGTCATTCGTCTGCGAGCGAAACCGTAAGTTCTCTTTTTGAAAATATTACCGACAATGCGGAGCCGAATGTACACCCTACGATTGGTTCTACCACAAGACGATATCGATAGTCTGGGATCTCGAAGATTCCTGTAATGATTGCGAAATAGCTGAGTATCATTCCCATCCACACCGCAGTGGGGCGAGTGGAGTGATTCCTAAATAGTAGGGTAAGTGCTAACCCCAGCGCCAGCGTCAGCAGGGTGTTTCCAATGACTGACTGGCTAAAACGGAAGCCTAATAATTGCTCGATCGATCGAGAGGGATTCTGCCATACATATTGTGGAGTAAATTCCGATTGCTCGCCGCCTTGAATTAATAGATCCGTGTGTGCACACCTCCAATAATTAAAACAGCGGCGAAGTGTTTTCTTTAGGAATGGTAATTGATTTTCTTTTATAGCATCCCAACATACTTGCTTCATCAATCGATCGACTTGGGCGTCATTCAAGCCGGAATCAGTCAGTTGATTAGAAATGAACCAAGTGGATTTACGATTCACCTCTCTCAGGGGAATATTGGTGCGTGATTCCAATTCGTTGCTCGCAGTGGTAACGGGAATCGGTAGTTGTGCACCCGATCCACCCTGAAAGCTCACGATCCAAAGGTTGCGGCCGACAAACTCTGTCAATGACGCCTTTCCGAAGAGAACATGATTTCTTGCGAACCAAGGAGTCAGAAGGATAGTCAGTGCAAGTGTTGCTACCGCAAAGTGTGACCATTTGTAGAATTGAATTTGCTGAGCCTGTTTCGGCCGCAATCTGATCAACCAGTAAGTAAGCAGAAGCAGTACATGGGCAACCCAGAGCATCAGCACGATCGGTTTGGTCAGCACTAAGAGCCCGAAACTCAACGCAGTCCATGTAGCGGTAAGCGTGCTTGGCTGCTGGCAGTACTTGAGAAAAATGGATAAGTGTAGAACAAGTAAAAAGACGAATAGTGTCTCAGACAAAATCGCTGTAGTGTATTGGACCGCTGAGATGGCGGGGAGCATGGCCAGAGCAGTAAACAATTTGGACTGGGGAAGTTTAGTCATCTTCAATGCAAGATTTGCAGCCAGATATACGGTGCAAACGTAAAGTAATCCCTGCATTAGCGTAATCAGCCAAAGAGCGTGTTCTCCTGCAAGTAGGCGACCGAATGCAAGGAACCACGGATAAACCGGTGTCCGGTAAGCGATAGGTTCGGACGTTAGGAGAACATCACCTTGCATCACAGAAGTGCTGAGATTCCAGTAGCCCAAGGAGTCCCTCTCCAAAGCCACTGGTCCTCCAAGGAAGATCAAAAGAGTCTTGGTTGAGATCACCAGAATCACGACGAGGAATAAAAGTTGACGCACTTTGCCGGACCTTAATAGTGATTGCCTTTGCACCCTTTTTCACGCTTAGTTAAACGGAGTCACAAGTATGACATAAGCTTGTTTTGTCGGTGCGTCATCAACTTATCCAAATTGGTCGAATTCATCGATCTATTTGTTGCACCGTGGAAAACCACCGATATGCCGAGATAAGGATGATTCTTGACCGAAAGGAATAGGCCAAAGAAATTAGGACAGCTTGATGAGTACCAGTGATTAACGTCTTCTTTTCTTTTTTTTGTCTCGTCGATCTTTCTTCCGCTTGGTTTTATACTTGGATTTACCGTTTTGTGATCTCCCTGGCGTAGCATCAAGGTGTGATGTGTGATTCTTGATGAGGTCAAAAAATAGTTGCCTGTCTTGGAGATCAATTCTCGCGATTCTCACGCTGATTTGATCACCCAAACGGAATCGGTTTCCATCACGGAATCCGCTGAGCATTTGTCCTCGTCTCTCGAAGCGATAGTTGTCGGTCGGTAGTCTATTAACAGGAATGAATCCATCTACAGGCATCTTTACACATCTAGCGTGGATTCCATCAGCAAACACTTTGCTGACTACAGCTTCCATGGTTTCACCGATATGTTTGTTGAGAAAGTGTAGAAGTTTGATTTGGATCAATTCTCGTTCCGCTAATGCTGCGTTGCGTTCCATGTCGCTGCAATGATGACCTAACTTTAGTAGCATTGGATATGGAGAATCCGGTGTCGATTCCCCAGCTAATAAAGCGTCGATCAGTCGATGGATAGTCAGATCTGGATATCGACGAATTGGGCTTGTAAAGTGACAGTAATGATGCATGTCCAACGCGTAGTGCCCTTCGGGATCTGGCGCATAAACAGCTTTGCTCATGCTTCTGAGGACTGCAAAATTAACGGCATCTTCTAGAGGCGTGTTGGCAACTTCGTTTAGAACCCGTTGTATTTCAAAACGACTTTCCATCGAATCCGCTGGAATACCAATATCTTTGACAAAATTTTCTAATTGTCTTAGTTTTCTGCGGTCTGGGGCGGGATGTACTCTTCTGAGAAAGTTCAGTTGCTGATCGTCGAGCCATGTTGCAACAGCTTGATTCGCAGCGAGCATGAATTCTTCAATGATCTGATGACTTTCCGTGTGTTCAACACGAAATGCGCCTTTTACTTTTCCTGACCTGTCGAGATCCAATTTAATGTCAGGAAGTTCCATGGAAAGTGATCCACTTTTCAGTCTCCGTTTCCTCATTAACATCGCGATATGGTGCATGTGATTGAGCAGTTCACAAACTTCTTTGTCCCACTTGTTTTCAAACAGATTCGGAGAAGACAGATACTGATCCACCTGATCATAATTCAGTCGCATATCACTCTGAATAACCGCATTGTGGACTTGGGTATGTGTGATGGTGAGATCATCTAGTAACTCAATCTCTACCGTTTTCGAAAATCTTCTTTTATCGGGTTGCAGACTCGCAAGGTGGTTGCTGATGATTTCAGGAATCATCGGTACTACACGATCAGGCAGGTATACACTCGTTGCTCGCCGCTCTGCTTCCTCATCAATTGCTGAGTTGGCTTTTACGAAGTTTCCAACATCTGCGATGTGTACCCATAATCGCCATCGACCTTCTTCTTTCTGGAGAGAAATCGCATCATCAAAGTCTCTTGCATCGTGCGGGTCAATCGTAACCGTTACAAGATTCGTTAAATCTGTTCGGTCACTGGGTATCACGTCTTCGTTGAATTGATCAGACTCTAGCCGAGCGGCTTGAATTACCTCCTGCGGAAAGCTTTCTGGTAGACCATACTGCCGCATGATCGTTATGGTATCGATTGCCGGATTCTTGTTGCTTCCTAAACGCTCCAAGATGATTGCATCACCGCTGTCGCCATCGAATTCTGGAAAATCTACGATCTCGATGAAAACCTTGTCATTCACTTCAAGTGGGAGTCCCCTTACATCACCTACTGAGATTGGGTTTTTGAAAGGGACTCCGTCGACCAAGACACTCGGTTTGCCGTGTGCCAATATGTAGGTCGCGGTGAATTGACGGCGGGCTCGCTCCAAGATTTCTATGATTTGCCCTTCAGTGCCCCCACGCCGAGAGTCACGAATGGCAACCTCGACTAGATCCCCTTCTATCGCTCCTTTTGTTTTTCCTTCGGGCACAAAGATATCTTCTTTTGTGGACCCTTCATCGCTGTGGTTGGGTCTTACGAAGCCGAATCCAGCGCCCATGGCTCTTCGGAACGTTCCACGCAGCATATCGTTTGGACCGCCGATGGAGCCAACACTGAGTACGAGGTGGTTCGATCCATAAATCAACCTACCTTCCAGTACTAGCTGCTTGATGACTCGCTTGAGTTCTTTGGTTTCCGCGATATCTAATTTGAGCTTTGCCGCGATCTGCTTCGGCTTGCTCGGTCGATAGTCTGTTGAAACCACCAACCGCATTAATCTATCGGCTAATTCGTTAGAGATTTTCATGCTAGGGTAAGAGGCCAATAGGGTTAAAATTTCTGTTTCTGAACCGAATGGCCAGCCTAATGGAATAATGTGAAAATAGGTCCGCTCTTCGGTTTCTTTCAAGCTGCAAGAATTTATTTTGCTGCGTTGAGTAGTGCTAAAAGATCAGCTAGATCTTGATCACTTAATAATTCCGCCAAGCCGTGGGGCATAATGGAAATCAAGCTTATTTCTCTTTTTTCGACAGAGATTTTGGGAATGATTTCCACGCGATCCGCGGACAACTGAAGGTGAATGTTGTTATCAGACTCAGATGTGATCATCCCATTGAAGATCTGTCCATCCGATGTAAGGATTTTTGTGGTGGCATACCCTTGCTCTATTCGACTACTCGGATAAAGGATCGCTTCAAGAAGAGCTTCCTGTGTTCGGGTTTTACCAATCCGCGTTAGGTCAGGTCCAATTTCGTTTCCAACATACCCCATCTTATGACAACCACTACAAGCTAATTTAGAGCTTCGGAACAACTGTAGACCTCGCAGTGCATTCCCTTCGCTGAGGAGCGACAGTTTCCTGCTGACAGCTTGTCGAATATCTTGGTCACCTGCCTCGATAACTTCTTCGATTTTCTGTGCCTCTTTTCTCAACGACTCTGGAGCATTTCGAAAAGTATTAGTCAGGTATCCGGGTGACAAAGTCCGGGAGATTGAGAGATGTTGTAATTTGTTAAGAACAACTGTGACTGCTTCGCTGTCTCCGCATTTCACAATTGCTTCGATGACGACCGGGAGATACTGCGGTTGGCAACTCTCCATCATTTCAATGAGTAAATTAGATGCGATTGGGCTGATTTTCACGCGGTTTACAATCTGTGAAGCAATCGTCGCAGAGGCTCCTTCCCCTCGCTGCATTCGGTTGATGATTTCTGTTTCAATGTTCGTGGGTAAAGTGAAGTTCCCCTTGGGAATTGCGTTCAGCAAAAGGAGCCTAACGTGTGGATCCGTTTCATTGTCTGCGAGTTCTATAAGCCGTTGAGTCACAGCGAGCGCATTGTCATGATCAATATTGATGTTGGAGAAATGTTTCAATGCGACGGTTCGTATCTCCTCCGGGCATTTCTTAATCCAAATCAGCAGTTGATCACTCCGGTTCTTATCCACGGTTGTTGGGCTTAGAGCATCTAGGTGAGTAGCGAGTGCCCTTTGTTTTTCTATAGCGAATTGGATAGCGGTGGTAAACTATTCATCAATGACAGTCGAGACCTCCAATTGATCTTTTGCAGTCACCAGCAATTTCAGGACGGTCTGGTGGGTGGACGTTGAGGATTCGGGGGCCATCCACATCGTATTGATATCTGGCAGGAATTGTTTAACTAAATCCGTTGAGCGGCAACACGCTCGGATTGCGGCATCTTGCAAGTCCAAGTCATTAGCGGAGAGTGACTGAGCTACCACTTGCTGATCAAGCTGTCCGATTCTATCGCACTCTGTGGCCGCCCAAATTAAAGCTGCAAGTTGTGTCTTAGTAAGATCCGCTGTTGGAAGTACGAAATCGGGATTTTTCTTGATGATTTCGATCATCGCATATAACAAACTGTGTCGTACATGCCGATCGTCTGAATTTAAATGTGGAGATTCAAGAATAGCACGAAAAGATGTTGTATTGCCGAGTCTGCCAACCGCTTCGGCTGCGACGCGACATAGAGAGACATCTTGATGCATTAGAAGCTGTTCGAGTTTCGCCTTTGAAGGTTGATAGCCATGAAGTGCAATAACATGACAGGCGACCTTTATCAAAGCTTTCTGATCCGACAATAGGATAGAATCGCAAACTTGCAGAGCACTAACCTGTCTCGAAAAGCCAATCGCCCAAAGGCAACGCATTCGTTGGTCGGTGGGTTTGTCCGGGTCGCCAATGATATTGAAAGCAAGATTTAGAAGTTCGTCTTCAGCTTTATGGAACTTTCGAATCGTTGATCTCTGAACCCAAGGTCTGGGATCTTGAAGCAACTCAATAGTAGCTCCTGAGTGCGTTGGCGACGATAGTTTACTCACTTCGCGACGGGAGCTTCGTGTGGAAGAATTGTTGATACGATAAATGCCACCTAACGCTGTCTTTTGGTCGACTCGAGAAGTGGGACAACAAAGATCGTACCATCCGCCAGTATCGACTACTAAGATGCTCCCATCCGCATCTTCAATCACATCAGTCGGATGAAAATCTACTTGGTCCGTCGCGATTAAATCACTATCCACCGTGGTGTAGGTAGATTGGGAAGATTGTAATCGATGCGAAGTGACCTTATGTAAATTGAAAAGTGCTGCACAAAGTCTATGAGATCGATCGTCGCTACCTGATTTAAATAGTTCATTCTTTTCCAGGTAAATTAATCCGCTTGGTGCGGCCGGTCCGAGATGGGTCATGATTGGCATCAAATCACCTGTTCTGGGATGACCTTGTAGAACATCATGCTCTTTACCAAATAGACCTCCGTAGATGGCGTGGGCGATTCCATCGCGGCGCCCTTCACTTGGGTGTTGCAGGAATGTGCTAGTGAAAAACTTTTCACCCTCCGGAATCAAAGCTACCTCCACAGGATTGTCCATCCCGCCTGTCATGACAATTTCAAGTTGAGTGCCATCTTCGTTACACCGATACAAATGAGCTGCGGACGATGACAGTTTTTGACCGTCCGCGAGTAGATGATGCTGTTCAGCGAACGCTCCTTTGCACCAATAGATTTTTCCATCTTGGCCAAAATATGGACCGTGGAGATCATTGGCACATCCAGTGATCGTTTGGCCATCAAACCATGTTTCCTTCTCTTCGCAGAATCCATCTCCATCATGATCTGTTAGCTTGATAATTTCAGGAGGTATGGAAACAAGGATTGATTTACCTAAGCAGAGAACGCCTTCCGGAAATCCGAGGCCCTCCGCCGCAACCATCCGCTGATCAAACACGCCATCATTGTCTTCATCAATGAGTCGTACAATTTTGTGCAAGCCTAGAAGGTTGTGTTCGGCCACCGGGCGCTTCACGCCACCCGATTCGGCAACCACCAATCTGCCATCGATATCCCAGTCAGCTACGATAGGCCATTTGATTAGTGGAGGAGCTGCTGCGAGTTGGAGCTCTAATCCAGTTGCAATTTGGAAATCGATCTCATTTATTTTTTTTTGATATGAGCTTGTCTCATTTGCGACAGCAGATTCCAAGTGCAGGCCACAGTTTGAGAGCCAATAAACTATCGTGAACGCGATGTTTAAGAACGAGAACTTCGCCATCTGATCAAACTCAACTGTAGTGGTGATGTGCATTAATGATTATGCACTCAAACCCATCACAGCGGGCGATCAAGCGATGTGATTTAGATAAAATAATAAGACAATTACGGTAGCCTCTAATGATCGTGGAACTCTCAGAACTTGAGATTGGGATGTCGAACTAGCAGAGACTAGCCGCTATCACTCTGGTTCATAGGCTAGATTCGGACTCAGCCAGCGTTCCGTCTCAGCAATCGATTGTCCTTTTCGGAGGGAGTAATGCTCGACCTGCTCTCTTGTGATTCTGTCCACGGCAAAGTAACGACAGTTCGGATGTGAGAAATACAAGCCACTCACACTGGCCCCAGGGGTCATTGCGAAACTGGAGGTGAGATCAACACCGGTATTGACTTTCGCATCGAGTAGATCAAACAGGGTTTGCTTCTCGGTGTGATCCGGGCAGGCAGGGTATCCGGCCGCCGGCCTGATGCCACGATATTGCTCATCGATGAGATCGTCTTTAGTGAGCGACTCTCCTTTACCGAAACCGCAGTCTTGCCTGGCTCGCTCATGAAGCAACTCTGCGAAAGCTTCTGCAAAACGGTCGGCAACTGCCTGAACCATAATCGCTCGATAGTCATCATGCTGGGCCTTGAATTCGTTTGCGAAATCATCTGCTCCAATACCCGCTGTGACAACAAATCCGCCGATATAGTCTGCCCTGCCCGATTCCACCGGCGCAATGTAGTCGGAAAGGCATCTGAAGTCCTTTTGACCTTTGCGTTCCCACTGCTGCCGAAGGAAATGGAAGCGAGCTAATTCATTAGATCTATCTTCATCGGTGTAGAGAATAACGTCGTCATTGCTACTGGCTGCCGGCCAAAATCCGTACGCGGCATTTGCACGGATTATGTTCTTCTCAATGATTTCATCAATAAGAGCATTAGCATCCTGAAACAATTCTTTTGCTTGATTCCCAACGACTTTATCGTCAAAGATTTTCGGGTACTTTCCTTTGAGCTCCCAAGTCATAAAAAACGGCGACCAATCGATGTAGGGTCGGATTTCAGTTAACGGGAAATTCTTTAAAATTTTCGTGCCGGTAAATTCAGGCTGATTAATCTCTATCTGATTCCAATCCGTTTTAAATGGATTGTTGCGGGCGGTCTCATAGTCGACTAGTTTCTGCTGTCGGCCTCGGTAGCTTGCGACGAGCTTTTTCTGTTCAGCAATATTTTTCGAGACGTACTCATCCCTGTGTTCATCACTAATGAGTTTTTCAACGACGCCGACGCTTCTGCTGGCGTCGAGCACATGGATGATTGGACCATCATAGACGGGTGCAATCTTGACAGCCGTGTGTTTGGCACTGGTGGTCGCGCCGCCAATGAGAAGGGGCATGGACATCTTTCGCCGTTTCATCTCGCGAGCTACGTGAACCATTTCGTCCAAGCTAGGTGTAATCAGGCCACTCAGGCCAATCATATCTACCTGATGTTTGTCGGCTTCCTCTAAAATGTTTTCGCTGCTGACCATCACTCCTAGGTCAATCACTTCGTAGTTGTTGCATTGGAGAACGACACCAACAATATTTTTGCCGATGTCATGCACGTCTCCTTTAACAGTTGCAAGTAGGAACTTCCCTCGCGCTGAAGCACCTTCAAGACCAGCGGCTTTCTTTTCTTCCTCCATGAATGGTTCGAGATAGGCAACTGCTTTTTTCATCACCCTGGCCGACTTGACCACTTGTGGTAAGAACATTTTGCCCTCACCAAATAGATCTCCAACTACCTGCATGCCGTCCATCAGAGGGCCTTCTATGACCTCCAGACACCGAGAGACCGACTGCCTCGCTTCCTCGGTATCTTCCACAATGTACTTATCAATACCTTTGATAAGGGCATGCTTCATGCGTTCTGCAATGGGAGCATCTCGCCAAGCAAGATCTTCCCCTGCTTTTTTCTTACCTGACCCTTTAACTGTCTCTGAAAACTCCAGTAAGCGGTCCGTCGCGTCTGCTCGACGATTCAGGAGCACATCTTCAACGCGTTGCAAAAGATCAACAGGGATTTCTTCATAGATTTCCAGTTGCCCCGCGTTCACGATCCCCATGTCGAGGCCAGCTTTGACAGCGTGGTAAAGAAACGCGCTGTGCATCGCTTCTCGGACGCGGTCATTACCTCGGAAACTGAAGCTTATATTGCTTACACCGCCGCTGGTTTTGGCACCTGGACACTCGTCCTTGATGCGGCGGACGGCATTAATAAAGTCCACCGCGTAGTTGTCGTGTTCTTCAATACCTGTGGCGACTGTCAAAATGTTGGGATCGAAGATGATGTCCTCAGGTGGGAAATTTGCTTGTTCTGTGAGGATTTTGTAGGCACGCTTGCAAATGGATACTTTGTCGTCTTCGTGGGTTGCTTGCCCCTTTTCATCGAATGCCATCACAACCGCTGCGGCGCCGTATTGTCGGATCAACTTAGCACGTCGGATGAATTCTTCCTCACCATCTTTCAGAGAGATGGAGTTGACTACGGTTTTTCCTTGCGAGTTACGTAGACCGGCTTCGATGACTTCCCATTTGCTGCTATCGATCATGACCGGTACCGATGCCGCCACGTCATCTCCCGAAATCAACCGTAAGAACCGAGTCATCGCTTCTACACCATCGAGCAGCGCATCATCGAAATTGACGTCAATGATGGTTGCTCCATTTTGAACCTGCTCTCTCGCGACCTCTACCGCTTCCTCATAGTTTTCATTCCTGATCAGGGATGCGAACTTCCTGCTTCCCGTCACATTGGTTCTTTCCCCCACCATTGTGAATGGAATTTCGGGACGCATCACCATCGGTAGTTGACCCGAAAGACGCGTCCAAACAGGTCCATGATCTTCGCTTTTCGGACGATTTCCCTCTACCCTTTCCGACATCGCACGGATGTGATCCGGAGTCGTCCCACAACATCCGCCGAGGATATTAATCCAGCCGTTGTCTGCATACTCGCCGACGATATCGGCCATCGCTTTGGGGCCTAGATCAAACTGTCCCATTTCATTGGGCAAGCCAGCGTTCGGGTGACAACTCACTCCGATACCTGTTGAGTGTGACATCGCTTCAATGTGTGGTCGCATCACATCTGGACCAAGGGCGCAATTCATACCAATAGATAAAAGAGGAAAGTGAGCGAGCGATGTTACGAAGGCTTCGACGCTCTGGCCGCTCACAAAGGTTCGGCCCATTTTGTCAAACGTTCCGCTGACCATCACAGGAATCTTTCGGCCACCTGCATTGAAATAGTCTTGTATCGCAAAAAGGCAGGCTTTCAGATTGAGGGTGTCGATCGCGGTCTCTGGAAGTAGAATATCGACCCCCGCTTTGGCCAGGGAATCAACTTGCGATCTATAGCTATCTCTCATTTCTTGAAAAGTGATATCGCGATGAGCCGGGTCCTCTACATTCGTACTGATCGCAGTTTGTTTGGTTGTTGGGCCAATCGAGCCGGCGATAAACCGTGGACGGTCAGGTGTTTTTTCTGTCCATTTGTCGGTCGCCGCCCTCGCGCAAGCTACTGCTGCCAAGTTGATTTCATCAACCAATTCAAGTGGAAGGTCGAATTCAGCCATCCCCACGGGTGAGGCCCCAAAAGTATTGGTCTCGACAATGTCACTACCTGCTTCAAGGTAGGCATCATGGATCGATGTGATTTTTTCGGGGTGTGTCAGGCAAAGAAGATCCGAAAAATTCTTTAGATCCTTGCTGGGATCATGGTCTGCAAACCTTTCACCTCGGACTGCTGCCTCATCAAGTTGCAGTCTTTGAATCATGGTTCCCATTGCTCCGTCGAGCAGCAGAATCCTCTCTCGAATGAGGTCGGGTAGATGGGAGACCGCGGGATTAAAGTTCGACATTGGTGCAGGTGTGTCAAGCAGAAAAAAAGGGCGGGGATGTCTAATTGGGGGCCAATCTTCACCTTCCACAAGCTATTTCACAACCCGCGGAATTCAATGAATCAAAACATGGCTCTCGGTTCAAAGACTGAATCTGCTTCCCTTCATGGAAGCTAGGGCAGTGCATCGCTTCTTTAAATTGGGGCAAAGATTGAGATTTCTCAGTGCTCAATCCCAGCAGGATGATTTTGTGAAGCTCAGAATGGACTGGGGGTCAACGACTCCAAATTCTAACTTGGCAGACCGTTCGACGGCTTTTCTATTC
>JAAXIK010000264.1 GCA_012270385.1 Rubripirellula sp.
TCATTAACCTGTTCACCGTCCAAGATTGCAATCCCACCCTCGGATCCCAGAGCACAGTGAACTGCCAAGAGTTCAGCGAACAACTAGGCCTCGGTGGCAGATGCCACGGATTTGGGACTGAATCCTAATTCGGCGTAGCGCTCTGCGACCTTTGCGACCGTGTATCGGATCTGTTCTTCGCTATGCTCGCAGGTGATGAAACACCTTAGACGTGCTGCCGACGCATCCACTGCGGGATACAGTATAGGCTGGACGTTGATCCCATCTCCTCGGAGACGGTTGGACAGCCTCAAAGCGACCATGGAATTCCCCGTAATCACGGGAATCACAGGAGTACCTTCACTATCGCCGGTGTCTAGCTCGGCATCTCGGCAGAGAGAGAGGAATAATTCACTACGCTCCCGGAGGCGTTCCACCCGATCCGGCTCTTTCTCGAGCGTTTGCAGTGCGGCGAGAGCAGCAGCAACTTGGGCAGGAGGCGCACCGACGCTGAAAACGAAACCGGGGGCGGTGTAACGCAGCAGGTCCACAAGCGCTTTGGAGCCAGCGATATAACCTCCACAAGACGCTGCTGATTTACTGAGAGTGCCCATCCAAATGTCCACATCTCGGGCATCAAAGCCGAAATGCTCCGCCATACCGTGCCCAGAGGAGCCCATGGTGCCAAAGCTATGCGCCTCGTCCACCATCAATATTGCACCGTGTTTCTTCTTTACTTCGATGAACCGAGGAACATCCGCAAAATCCCCATCCATACTGTAGACACCCTCGATGGCGATCAAGACGCGTCGGTACTGGCTCCTGATCTCACCGAGCATCCGATCGAGAGCTTCAAAGTCATTGTGCGGGAAAGGCCGCCGGCGGGCACCTGAAAGAAGTGCCCCCTGTACGATACTATTGTGAGCCAGCGAATCATGGACGATCAGATCCCCGGCACCCACGAGATGGCCAATCGTGGTCTCATTGGTGGCGTGGCCACCGACCATCAGGATCGAATCATCAACCCCAATCCAATCCGCAATCTTCTTTTCAAGTTGGCCGTGAATGGGTTTCTCACCCGACACCAATCGGCTCGCTGAGACACTTGTTCCATACTGCTCAACAGCAGCGGCTGCCGCTTTGACGACTGACGGATGGCCACTCAACCCCAAATAGTTATAGGACGCAAAGCTGATCAGTTCTTGCCCATCCACAACCGTAGTGTCCCTGACGACACCCTCATGCACCGTAAAGTAGGGGTTTGGGACACCGGTCATCATCATCTGCTGCTTCGTGTTCTGCAGACGCTTGTACTCTGCGAAATCTTCAACCCGGGACTCAGGTTCAACCGCTTCTGCAGCAGCAATGGGTGTCTCGGCAGAGAGGGAAGGTTGCGGAGATTCTCCGCCAAGAAACGCATCAGCTCGAGCCCCTGACCCGCTGGGCAAATACCTTTCAATCGCTAAGGCTGTCTGACCGATTGTCTCAATTTCATCCAAAACTTGCTCGGGGAACCTTCCTCCGAACGTTCGCTCGAGGATCCTCGCAATCTCCAGCCTCTCAAGACTATCAAGACCGAGATCAAGCACGATATTGGTGTTCAGGTCCAGCGGTGCAGCGCGATCCCCAGCGATCTGACTACAGTGTTTTTCAATCACTTCCACGATTGCCGGGTTCACATCGGACGCTTCGATCTCTTCACTCGTACCGGCAGCGGATGCTGCTTTCATCATCGTTTCGCCGCCGCTTGCGAATCCACCACCACCGGCTTCCTCCCAACGAACCCACTTGGCGATAATCTTCAGATCACCGTCACGGACTGCGTGTAGACACGCGTGCCGTTGGATCTTGCCGCTACTCGTCTTTGGCACGCTACTGTTTCGCACCAAATAGATGGCATCAGGTGGAAGCTCGTGTTCTTCAGTGACCGCACGTCGGATTGCCTGCAAGTTCGCATCCCAATCGATGTTCCGCATCCGAACGGTCTCGGCGACAATCACCAATTGCTCCCGGCCTTCGTAATCCATTGCAAAGGCTGCAACCGATCCTGCTTGAACCACTTCGCTAGCTCGCTCGACGGTCTCCTCGATATCTTGCGGATAACGATTTACACCACGAACAATAATCATGTCCTTGAGACGGCCCGATACGTAGAGTTGGCCGTCGTAGAGAAAGCCCAAGTCTCCGGTCCGTAGATAGGGACCATCGCCCTCATCGGTAAAGGCGTTAAAGATTCTCTCGGTAGCCTCTTTGCGTTGGTAGTAGCCGACGCCAACCGAAGGACTTTGTACCCAGATCTCACCGATTTGGTCACTGCTGAGTATTTTGCGACTTTCTGGGTCTACGATCTGCACGTTTTCGTCGGTCAGTACAGCGCCGCACCCTACCAATTTCCGAGCCTGCTCGTGATCGGGCTCAACGGGTCGAACCCTTTTCTCCTCGAGTCCACTCCCGTCAAAGGTAGTCATCACAGGCCGTGTCTCCGAAGGGCCACCGGTTACCAACAATGTGGTCTCCGCCATCCCATAACAGGGCAAAAGCGCCCCACGACGGAATCCGTACGGCTCGAATCTCTCACAAAAAGCATCGAGAGTGGATGAACGAATCGGCTCGGCGCCATTAAACGCGATCGCCCAAGTCGAAAGATCAATACCTTCAAGCTCATCATCCGGTATTTTGTCAACACAAAGCTGATAAGCAAAGTTCGGTCCACCGCTGACGGTCACACCGTATTTGGTAATCGCCTGAAGCCATCGAACAGGCCGCTGCAGGAATGTCATGGGGCTCGTCAGAACGTCCACCCGCCCGATGTACAGAGGCATCAAAATACCTCCCACCAAACCCATGTCGTGATAAGTGGGTAGCCAACTCATCCCAACAAGATCCGGGGTTGGCTGAAATCCTTCCCGAATCAGCTCACTGTTCGCGATCAAATTAGCATGATTCAACATCACCCCTTTGGGCGAGCCTGTTGAGCCGGAGGTGTACTGCAGCACAGCAAGTGACGAATCTTGGAGTTTCGGGCGTCTCCACTTGGATACGTCTCTCATCCCGGGATTATCTGTACCCAGAAGTTGTACACCAATGAGGTCATCGTGTGGCTGATCTCCCTTGAGAAGATCCACTACCGATTGCGTCGACAATGCCCACCGAGCATCCGAATCGACAACGATGGAGCGGATCCTTGATGCCTTTCGGTTCCTGCGAGGCGGGTAGGCAGGTACAGCAATGGCCCCCGCTGCGTGGCATGCGAAAAATCCGATGACGAACTCGAGACCCGGTGGGTAAAGCAGCAGAACACGATCGCCAGCACGAATCCGACACTGATCCTGAAGCGCTCCGGCCAGCGCGCGTACCTCTTCCCACAATTCCGAGTAAGTCAGCTTCTCTTCAAGCGACTCCACGTCGGTAAATATGAACGCCGCATCATCTGGGCGATGTTCGGCCCAGTGCTGCAGCACATCGGTGAAATTGGTTCGTGGGGGAGGCTGGACGCCGTCAAAAATTTGCAAAGCCACGGTGGTTCGCTATCCGGTTGGATCGAGGTTTGGATACATATCCGATGGCAAAATCCCGGTGGATCGCCGCGATGAGCGAAAGCCGGTAGTCGTTGCCGTCAGAAAATGTAAGATCTTTGGTGTCAAAACCGTACCCTTCAGTCGCGAAGTTTGGTTCATTTCAGCGATGAAATTGGCTCAGAAGTGAGAGGATCACTTCAAAATTTACCCTTGAATGGGCGACATTTCATCAACAAATGCGATAAATTCAGGGTGGTTGGACGTTTGAGGTTGATCGAGTGTCTTGATTTTTGCCGGAAACGCCGAGCCTTGGGCTTGGTCTCCCATAAAAATCAACTGTTGATCTATCAACCCACACTCTGGTTTGTCGGACAGCGACACCTCAGGAGGTGAACCTTCACACCGATGTAGGCTCAACCCTAAAAACTCAAATTACTGGTTCGACATGTCTAATTCGTCCATAACTCCCAACTCAACCACACCGACGTCGTCTCAAAACGCATCAAAACCCGTCCAGCGGGACTTTGATGGACGTCAGGCAGAGTTAATTGATCGGGTGGTCAATCTGCTCGATCCCAAAGGCAATCTTCTACTGGGAACCTCTTTTGAGGAGGCTTGTGAGGCAGTCAG
>JAAXIK010000256.1:0-2575 GCA_012270385.1 Rubripirellula sp.
AAGAGCTGCGGAATCACACACCTTTTTGCAAACCCCTGCCCGTGATCATTGAAGTCGACACCCCAAGGGTTAGAGAATCCACGCGCAAAGATCTCAAACGTCTCACGAACCGGATGATATCGCCAGATACCTCCATCAATGAATTGACGACTGGCATCATCGTCACCAGGCTTACCCACTCGTGAGTGCGTGAATCCGCCGTGGCATCCGTACAGCCAACCGTCTGGTCCCCAGATGAAACTATTCAGTGTTTCGTGCCGGTCATTAATCCCCCATCCATCAAGCAAAACTTGGGGTGGACCATCAGGGACATCATCTCCGTCTTTATCGGGAATAAAGGTTAGGTGTGGTGGTGAGCCCACAAAAACTCCCCCAAATCCACACGCCATGCCTGAGGTGAAAGTCAACTTATCTGTGAAAGTTTTCTTTTTGTCAAAAACACCATCACCATCGGTGTCTTCCAATATCTGAATACGGCTAACTTGATCATCAGTGTGCTGCCGCCTCGTTTGGTAGTTGAAATTCTCAGCAATCCACATTCGCCCCCGATCATCAAAACAAAAGGCAATCGGCTCGGCAATATCCGGCTCGGATGCAAAAACCGATACATCAAAGCCTTCCGGAATTGACATCTTTTGCACAGCTTCTGCAGGACTCAAGAACGGAGCGTCGCTATCTTTGTGCTGCTTCATGGGCAACAGATTCCGACCATCCTCGGCAGGAAGAACAGATCCAGCAGATAGGGTCATGAACGCTAACAAGAAAATGACCAAGGTTTTTCGAGTGACCAAGTGACATGGATCCTGATCGTGAAGACTCTTGGAGCGACCACTCAACCGATCAAGCTCAATCCGAATCTGTCTCATTGCGATACACTTCATTTGACCATCTCCACTTGCTGAGTTGTCCTCAGGTACTTAATCAGATCCAAGACTTCTTGAGGCTTCATTTGATCCAACTGCCCTTCAGGCATCATTGATTTCGCTGACAATTTTCGCAGCTCGATATCCTGCTTGGCGATCACCACTCTTGGTTGCTCAGGGGTTTTCAAGACAATTCGTCTTGCATCCTCTTCCGCGAGCACACCATTCACGGAGCGTCCGTCAACAGTTAACACAGAAACTGTCCGATAAGCATCGGGTACGTCGTAACTGGGATCAACACTATTGAGAAGGATGTAATCGAGGTTTGCCCGATTCGACCCCGTCAAATCAGGTCCAACTTTCCCGCCTACCCCATAGAGCATATGACACGCTGCACAGGTTTTCTCATAAACAGCACGTCCGCGCGACGCACTTGCAGCCGCGACCGCATCTGGATTACACAGCGATTTGTATTTTGCGAGTAACTCGGTTCTCTCCCCGGCCATTTCACGAATTTCACCATAAGTCTTTGTGAAAGCATCTCCCAAAAGATCACGCAACGATCTAGCGACTTGCGCTGGGATTTCGTCTCGCCCAATTCGCTCCTTCTCCATCTCCTGCAACAACGCTACAGCGTAGGTTTTTCGAGAGGCAAGGGTTTCAATGACTGCTCTCCTCTTTTGCGCATCAAAAGATGGGTATCTCGAAAGAAGTAAATCGCTAGCACTTTCGTTTGCAACAATGGCGTATCCGCGTATGGCATCCATGACCATTTCTGGGTCATCAAGTAATTCCTGAAGTAGATCTGATGCTTGCCGATTTTGTTGGTTTAACAAACTTCTCAATGCTTGACGTCGCTGCTCAGCGGCCTTCTCCGAATCCATTACCGTGGCCAAGGCCATCTCCACTGCTGCTTGATCCCCAAAAATCTGTGAGAGAGAGGACGCTCTCTCCCTGACCAGAGGCTCGTCGCTCTTCTGCAACTCTTCATAGAGAGTTCCCCAAGATTCAGGTGGCTCGAGATCACGACGCCCCTCCAAGCCCTTGAGCATGCCCTTCAATAACGATGCTTGTACTGCAGGGTCATCCGTATTCCTCAGAGTTTTCATCAAAAGCCGAAATACCTGCTGCTCGTCTCCGAAAACGGCTATCGAGGGACTTGCAGCCCAACACAGCAAAAGCGTGCAGAGAAAAAAATGCTTCATTTCGTGAACTATCCAAGTGGAGTTTGTGATCTTAAACCCATCCCGACAACGCCGAAGGCTTGCCAAAACCGCAACAAGCTCAATAGCTAATGCCTTAGTTGTCAGTACCTATTACCAGTCAGCGTTTATTACCTGTCAGCGCTTATTACCTGCTGATGTATCGCCCCATGCAACACGAAACTGTGAATGAGACAATCGATGCCGGTCGGATGCGAGTCAAAAATCATCGAATCACCAAGTCAACCTGCGGCGTCAACAAGAGTTTACACCAATCCAAGTTCACCCCGTGCCCTTGGGAATCTGCATGATCAGGTAAAAACCCAAAAAGGTCGTCGCATCATGAGCGAAGCAAGGAGTAATTCAGCCCCCCACCGCTGAGTAGTGCGATTTTAAAACCCAAACTCACTGTCTTCACCAAGAACCAGACCGAGATGGGTTACGCAATCCAGCTCGCTATGACCTTTCCGCCGACAGCAGGCCGGCGAAGCTCGCGTCGCTGCGATCGGG
>JAAXIK010000256.1:2585-4123 GCA_012270385.1 Rubripirellula sp.
GTAAGTGAGCTTTAAGTGATCCAAACCGAATTGATGCAACATTGTCGCGTGTAAATCGTTGATATGCACCGGATTCTCTTCGATCCCCCAACCGATCTCATCGGTCTTGCCATAGGTCAATCCGCCTTTTAAACCTCCACCCGCCAGCAACATCGTGTAGGCAAAAGGATGGTGATCTCGCCCGGTATTCGCCGCGCGGCCGGGACGATTTTCTCCTAATGGCGTTCTTCCAAATTCACTACCCCAGACCACCATCGTCGAATCGAGCATGCCTCGCTGCTTCAGATCCTTGATCAACGCCGCAATCGGCTGATCGACACATTCCGCATTGTGATTCAAATGAAAATCCAGCTCGCTATGCTGATCCCAAGAGGCGTGAATGATGTTAATAAACCTGACACCTCGCTCCACCATGCGTCTAGCTAAAAGGCAATTTCGGGCGAATGTGTCATAGGTCTTCAAGTGCCCAAGGGAACCTCGCCAGACTTTCTCCGGCTCCTTTCGCCCCACTCCATACGCATCAAGCGTCTGCTGAGACTCGTTGGATAGATCGATCAGCTCGGGGGCAGCGGTCTGCATACGATTGGCTAATTCATAGCTTTCTATCCGGCTAGCAATCTCTGGATCATGAACTTCTTGATACCTTCGCTGGTTCGCAGTCTTGAGAGCATCAAGCCCAGCTCTTTGCAATTCCGGGGGGAGTCCCGCTGGGTTAGCGAGGTTCAGAACAGGCTCGCCCTGATTGCGAAACAAAACCCCACCATACGAGGAGGGTAAGAAACCGCTTTGATAAAGTGTTGCACCGCCACTGCTCCCCCTGCCTGCGGTGAGCACCACATAACCGGGAAGGTTATTGGATTCACTACCTAAACCATAATTAATCCAAGAACCCATGGCTGGCATGCCAAAACGTGACACACCACACTGCATCATCAGCTGACCAGGATGATGATTGAACTCCTCGCTGTGCAGACTCCGGACCATCAAGAGGTCATCCGCAACACTTCCGAGATTTGGCAACCAATCCGAGAATTCCATTCCCGATTCACCATACCGGGAAAACTTCCTCGGAGACCCCATTAACGTTGCCGAATCTGGCTTGATAAATGCAAAACGCGCTGAATCAAGAATTGATTTTGGAAGTTTCTGCCCATGCATTTCTTGGAGCTTAGGCTTGGGGTCAAACAGATCCAATTGCGAGGGAGCACCGGCCATATAGATAAAAATACAAGCTTTAGCTTTCGCATCAAAATGTGGTTCTTTGACCAACTCAGGTCCGTCACCCAGGGCGTCTTCCGCCTTCAAGATTCCATCGTCGCTTAACATGGATCCAAGAGCCATCGCCCCAAGTCCACTTGCCGTAGTGTTTAGGAATTCCCTGCGATGTCGTAGCAACTCATTCATTCTTGTATCCACTTAAAAATCCGCCCGACCCTAACGACGCGCAACAATTAATCCCTAGTGATGAATTCATCAAGATTTAGAACCATACGTAGCGTGTCTATCAACGAAGCGTGCTCGGCGATTTCCTCGAATGG
>JAAXIK010000440.1:0-1029 GCA_012270385.1 Rubripirellula sp.
ATTCCGCTAGGCGCGTGTCTGAGGCTGCGTCTTCGGGATCGAATTCAGACATGGACAATCGAGGTGATGAGGCGAAAATGCAGGGCGAGAGCAACCACAATAAACAAGTCAGCTTCGACTGCATCGAAGACGCAAGGGTTACCCGTAGGAGTGTACCACTCCAGCAAATAAAAAGTCACTCTCGGCAAATCCAAAGTGAGTTCGCGTCTCAGGGATTCGATTCCGGCGATTTTGGCTGGCTCGCCCCCTGCTGGAGCCAACCTTCCCAAGCTGCTCCGAGCCCTCCCAACACCGCTTGACCCACCGCGCTAGCAGTCTCCGCTGCCTGCAGCCCCAAATCCTGAGAGTTTCTTAGATCCCCAGAGAAATTGCCCGTGGCTACGGGCCTAGATTCACCATCAGTAGAGATTCGATCTGACTTGTGAGGCATAACCCGCACACGGTGAAGCTTTTCCTGTCGCACGTAAAGTAATTCAATACCTTCTGCTTCCTGAAAATTCCGAATCTCACGCTCAAAAGACGAAGTACCGGTCAAAAGCCTTTGTTCCAAAGCCACGATTCGATCCCCCCGGCGAAGCCCGACTTTCGCAGCAACACCGCCTTCGCTGATCTCCTCGACCACTACGCCTTGAAACGGCGAGGCCTCGCCAACGGTCAAGCCGAGATCAAGTCTTGCTCGAAAACGATCAATACGCCTACGCTCCGGTGCTACCAAAACTCTCGCAGCAACCCGCTCCGGTTCGTCATGAATCAAACGCTGAGAAGGGCTGATTCCCTCCACGGTGACAACACTCCGAGCTTTTTTTTCTTCTCTTACAGGAGAATCCGCCATCTTATTCGGTTTCGGGACAGAGGAGATTACACCTTGGCCTTTCTTCGGCAACTGCTGTCCGCAGCACTGAGTCCAGCAAGTACTGAGCAGGAACAGACTGACGAACAACAAGATCAATGAAGCTAACCTAGGCATCATCCAAATACTCATCCAAAAAATCATCCCGATCACGTTTTTAACGAGAGAAAAGTCCCAGT
>JAAXIK010000440.1:1039-4121 GCA_012270385.1 Rubripirellula sp.
ATAAGCACAAGGATATCAATGAATCTAACCTAGTCAACATCAACAAACGCATCCATGCTTGCGAAAAACAGCTTCATCGGAGTACCTAGAAAAAGGATCGGCCGATTTCCGAGACCATAACAGATACGAAATCACTCGATCAGCACAATAGCATTCGATCTACGGAGGTGGCCGAACGTTTCGGTCAAGCATCTCGGACCTACAGCTCGATTGATTCACCGGCGTCACCCCACATACACGATACGATGGGTGATAAACTCCAGCAAGGAACGCGGAAACGCAGAACATGCACGCATCGCGGGTGAGCGAATCTCTCGAAATGTAACAGCATTTGGCCTCTCTGCATTAAGCACGGATCCGGCAACTCGGCTGCCAAGTCACTACATCATATTGCCCGTGGAATCACAGATACTGAGAACACAGAGACTCGGCCAGCCGCCTGGCTGAGTACCTGTCCATGCAGGACCCAAAAGTTATTCCTGTAACACGCATCTTGCTCGACCCTCAAGACATCCAGCAGTTCCTGCCACGGATTGTCGAGAATCTCAGCCTCCATCGCGGACTGCGTCTCGCGGATGAAATTCATGCATGCATCGCAGGAAGGAAGCCTGATGAATTGCTGTCAATCATCGTTCATGCTGAACACGACCCGAGCTTGATCCTAGCCACTGCGATCCTGAGCATCCCAACCCCTACTGAGGTTTGCCATCCCATCAGTCCAGATGAACACAGGAAACCCAATCCGCCAGATACGCAACCTATCCGTCAAGCGGCATTACCAGTTCGACGCTTGGCGGAAGTACTTCATGCGGCAAGCTTTCCGAACACGAGCGATGACTTGATCTCTCATGCGAGTCAACTTCTCAAGGACAGAATCAAGTCAGAATTAATCAAGAGAGAGATTCAGCAGATTCGTTGGATCACCGAACCAACGAACCGAGGCTATCCGACCCAACTCGGCCTGATGCATCTGTCCACGGTCCAACATATGCGACTTCAAATGGGGAGACGGCATCACGAAAACCTAGGTCGCGAAAATTTTAATCCCGGCGATTCAAACGACGTAATGCTTTCCTCACAGGAAACCTCATCCCCGTCTCGGCTGCATCTCCACCTTCAGCCTGTTTCCTGGGATTCCAAGGAAGGGTTGGTGGAGTACTTTGGATTGGTGGAAAAGACCTACTCGGATAGCGAGGACAGCCCTGGCTTCGCTGCGTTCAACTCATCCGCGCAAACTCTCAATGATTATCGTGCCAGTCCGTCTTTTGATCCACAGGGCTGGTTCAGTCTCCACGAAAGCGACCAAGGGAAACCCATCGCCTGCATCATCTTGAGCATGCCTTCGCGGCGCACCCTGGAACTCGTCTACTTGGGCGTCATCCCATCTCATCGGAGGACTGGCATAGGAAGACATGCGCTCGACTTGGCGATAACCCTAGCTTGCGATAAAGGGGTAGAGCAGATGGTTCTCGCTGTGGATGAAACTAACGAGGCCGCACTACAACTGTACAGGCAGACAGGTTTCCAAAAAACCGATCGAGAATCGGTGTGGATGAACGAAGTTCAGCGTATAGGTTAGCGGTGAGGGCGGCCTGTCAAACAAGCCTAGGTTTCCCCCTCGGAATGCCCAGCCTGATCTACTCGTCCCGTATTATCCTCCGTGAGATGGGTTGCAACAACATCCAGAGGGGGACACAAGGAGTCAGCCATCGTCATGCCCAATAAGATCTCGAGAGAATGGTCAACTAGAATTCCAGAAAGACGGTAAAAAGACCGTGATTTGCGGTTAAAAAACAGCTGCGGCTGAATGCGTTATAGAAAACACGAACAGCTTATCCACCTGAAGTCATATCGTATTCAGCCCATCAACTCATCTTTTCCATGAATTCATGGCAACAGAAAATCGGTGTTTTCGTGACAGATTACGGCTTCGTTAAAAAACCAAGAAGAATCTCGCTGCCCGACCCCGTTCCTCTCTTTGACACTGATGCTAGCAAGCCTAGAATCTTGCCACTCGACCGATCGAGACGATTCGATTCAGTCGACATCACTTCGGTGATTAAGTAACGGGGGAATGCAACATTTGATTGTTGAGGTTATCGAGGTGTTCTCACCTCTTGATCCCCTCCGTTTCTTTCTCACTCTTGTCAAAATACTGTCGGATCATTTTTCCTAAACGGAGGGTCTGACGGTCCTGTAATCGAAACGAACCTGATGTTGCCGCGACACATCCATGATGGAGGATTGCGCTACTACAATGACCGCACCGCAAGGCTGCATCGATAACAAGGTGGTTATCGAACATTTCATGGAAGCTTTGAAAAATAAGGTCGGTGCGGATCGATACCGCATGTGGTTTCAGCATGGAGTGGACTACGCGTTGGTGAAAAAGACGACCAACTCCAACGCCAGCGATCCAGAAGAGAGACGATCTGTAGAGGGCCACTGCGTTGTCGATTCGGATCAGGTCAACGCGGAAGCTATGCTGGTTTCCATCCGCGGGCAGTTTGCTTTAGATCGTCTCCGCAACCATTACCTAGGTGAACTTCGTGGTGCAGCATGCCAAGCTGCAGGAAGACGTTTAGATGTTTTGTTTGCACTCCATGAAGTCAGCACCCACCAAGTAGATCTTCCTCTTGGCAACCTCGATCAGCAACCTATTGACAGCGTTTCAATCGATACCAGTCCTGGGCAGGGAAATGAAAGGGACAAGGTAGCTGACCAACGCATCGACACCGCTCATCCGACGACGGCGACGAGGGCAAAAACTCACAAACGAACGGGATCGCAGCATCGAAGTCGATCCAAGCAGCCGAGTCAGTCACTGGGTCGCTTGTTGCAGCATGCAACCGCGGTGGAGAAACCTGAGGCGAGAGCAAAAGGAACGAGAAAATCCAAGCGAGCGGTAAAGACAAAGCAAGGTGGAAATCCGAATCCACTGAAGCAATTGGATTTTACGGAGATAGAAAATCCAGCATCCCAGACAAAAACTCATGCTGACTCAGATCGTGTGATGCACCGCGCAGAGTCGACAGTGAATTCTGGGTCGACAGTGAATTCTGGGTCGACAGTGAATTCTGGG
>JAAXIK010000272.1 GCA_012270385.1 Rubripirellula sp.
CGCCTCTTGGGGAAATGAGCCCTCGACGATACGAATGCTACGTACTTTGTTGAGGGCGGCCATATCAAAACGGTAACGCAACAGTTCAGTACGAGCTCGGGCCTGCATATCGGGATCACCAATGACTCTCACCGCTCGCTCGACATCATTCTCTTGAACAGCTTCTGCAAGTTCATAAAGCAAATTCTCAATCTGCTCGCGATCCGTCTCCCATCGAGCAGCAATCCAATGTGCAACGGGAATCAATACAAGGGAGATCAGCGCCACCCAGAGCGTTTGTCGCTTACCTGTTTGCAACCAACCAAAAATCATGCCGGCTGCGATCGCCAGCAACATCCCCGAAATCAAGATTGGACTTTCCGCTAATAACTCAAGCATCGCGTTGCCCCCTTTCGGAACGAGATGTGAACCCGGAGTCTCCTTTCTCTAACGTCATTTATAGCAAGAGAACACAGAGACACCAAGCATTGTAAGGACGACATTCACCTCGTCGGGAAACCTCTCAATCCCCGAACGCCTTTTCCAGAAGCCTCTACCCATCACCTCTAGAGCGGTTGGAACGGCATTGGAAACATTGAGATCTCTCAGAACCAACTTCTCAGATATCAAGACTGAGAGACAAAGCGACCGGACGTCTTCAATCACTGAGCAGAAATAAAAAACGATGTAGCAACTCATTGTCACTACATCGTTCCTGGTGCTTCGATCGGGCTTCCACTCGCGGCCGTTCGCAGGGGCATTTCCTCTCACGCGAACGTCGCGGCTGTGACTACTTTTGCCGGAAAAGCGGACCGCCGTATTGAGCCGCACCACCCAAATTCTCCTCGATCCGGAGGAGTTGATTGTATTTTGCCATCCGGTCACTTCGGCTAGCAGAACCGGTCTTGATTTGCCCCGTGGAAAGAGCAACAGCAAGATCAGCAATCGTGGAGTCTTCGGTTTCACCACTTCGGTGGCTTGAGATCGAAGTGTAGTTATTTCGAGCAGCCAGTTGAATGGAATCAATCGTCTCGGTAAGAGTTCCGATTTGATTCACTTTGATCAAGATACTGTTGGCGATTCCTTGATCGATTCCACGTTGCAGACGTTCCACATTGGTCACGAAGAGATCATCCCCGACCAGTTGAACGGAATCCCCAACTTTCTCTGTCAATTTCTTCCAGGTATCCCAATCATCCTCAGCACATCCATCCTCGATACTGCAAATTGGGTACTTGCTGCACCAGTCAGCAAGGAAATCAACCATTTCATCTCCGCTTAGCTCATTACCATCGATGGAATACTTCCCGGTTTCGCTGCTGTAGAATTCGGTCGATGCTGCATCAAGTGCAATCCAAATCTGTTCACCAGCTTTGTAGCCCGCTTGGTCGATTGCCTGAAGAATCACATCAAGTGCTTCCTGATTACTCTTCAGATCGGGAGCGAAACCACCTTCGTCACCCACTGCGGTGTTGTAACCCTTGGAGGACAAAACTTTCTTTAGATTGTGAAAGACTTCGGTACCTGCTCGAAGAGCATCACTGAATCTTTCAAAACCAAGAGGCATGACCATAAACTCTTGCACGTCAACCGAGTTGTCTGCGTGCTCACCGCCATTGATGATGTTCATCATTGGAGCGGGGAGCAATCGGGCGCCTGCTCCACCCAGATATCGATAGAGTGGTTGCCCCGTCGCTTGTGCGGCAGCGTGTGCGGTGGCAAGGGAGACACTGAGAATCGCATTGGCGCCAAGATTCTTTTTATTAGGCGTTCCATCCAGTGCCAACATTGCAGCATCGACTCCAGCCTGATCCGTGCCTTCCATTCCCTGCAAAGCACCAGCGATCTTCTCGTTGACATTGGCGACAGCTTGCGAAACGCCTTTGCCTAAGAAGACTGACTTGTCGCCATCTCGTAATTCCCAAGCCTCATGAGCCCCTGTGCTTGCTCCGCTTGGCACAGCGGCGCGACCAAAACTTCCATCGGTGAGTAGAACTTCAGCTTCGACGGTTGGATTTCCTCGGCTATCTAGAATTTGGCGGGCATGGATTGCTTCGATCAACGTCATGGGAACCTCTATGGGGAGTGTTCTAAAGATGGATTTGGTTTCGTGATTCGTCCGGCATTTTGTTCAATGCGGGCTGGGCTGACTACCCGGCATCGTTGGCTTAACAAAAACAACACAAGCCCCAGCCCGCTCAACCCTAAAGATCGCTCAAGTCACCGCTTGAGGATCGCACGCGAAATCACCCTAAAAATGGGGATCCAAGAGGCGTTCGCATCGCATTTGCCCCCACCGACTGCGTGAGATTGATGATATCTAAAAATGGGTTTTATCGATTTTTTTACCGACCGAAGCACGTTGAGCTCCCATTTTGACCCCACGACTGTCGTCGAGGGCGAGCCCAACCGGGCCTAGGGCATTGACCCGACCCGGTATTTGGGAGGATAAAAGGACGGCGGATCGTTGGGACAAGGGTTCCCACACTGCCGTGGTTGTCCCCACCCATCTCAAAGCACTCATACTCATGTTCACCGGACTTGTCGAAACCCAGGGCGAGATCATTCGTCGGATCGATCAACCACCGGGATGCCGTCTACGCATCGCCGCAGGGATCACTGCCGAGGGTGTTAAAATGGGTGACAGCATCTGCATCAACGGTTGTTGCCTTACCGTCATCGAGATTAATGGTGAGCAACTCGACTTCGAAGCCGGCGAAGAGACATTATCGAGAACTAATCTCGGTGATCTCCGAGAAGGGTCGAAGGTAAATATGGAGCGATCACTGGCCGTTGGCGATCGCCTTGGTGGCCATTACGTGACGGGCCATGTGGACTCGCTTGGGATCCTCATTGATCGTCGAGAAGATCCACCCTGGGCACACCTTCGATTCCAGCTGCCCGTAGAATTTGCATCCCAAGTCGCGAGTAAAGGAAGCATTGCGATCGATGGAGTCAGCCTGACGGTAGTCGATGCTGAAGAAGACTCTTTCACCGTAGCGTTGATCCCCCATACTCTCGAAGTAACCACGCTTGGTGAAAAGAATCTCGGTGATACCGTGAATCTCGAAACGGATGTCTTAGCCAAATACGTTCAACGCAGCCTTGGCATGAAAGCAACTGAAGACCCAGGATCAGACCATTGACCGACTCTCGCCAAACTGCAACTTATCTATCCAAGCGTCTCACAGCAGCGGGACTCCGCCCTGTCTCGCGATTCGGACAAAATTTCTTGATCGACCTGAATCTGGTCGATTTAATCGCAAAGTCTGCGGAACTGAAAAAGACGGATGTGGTTTTAGAGATCGGTACAGGTGTGGGTTCGCTAACGACTCGCCTCTCCGATCAAGCCGGTGCTGTTCTCACCGTTGAAATTGACAACAATCTTCACCGTCTCGCTTCGGAAGAACTCGCAGGTCGTCCCAATGTTCGGCTGATCCATGGAGATGCATTACGCAATAAAAATTCCCTCCGCTCGGATTTGATGGAGCAAATTCGAGATGCAATCTCCAGAATTGGACCTGAAGCAAGGTTCTTACTCGTCGCTAATCTTCCTTACAACGTAGCGACACCGATCATCAGTAATTTACTGCATGAGACCCCCGCGCCCGATGCAATGGTTGTCACGATTCAGAAGGAGTTAGCGGATCGAATCATCGCTGAACCCGGAACCAAGGATTACGGTGCTCTGAGCGTTTGGATTCAGTCGGTCTGTCAAGCTGAAATCGTTCGGGTTCTTTCGCCAAAAGTTTTTTGGCCTCGCCCCAAAGTTCACTCTGCCATTCTGCGTCTTGACACTCTGCCTGAAGCAAGAAGTGAATTTAAAGATCTAAAACACTTTCACCAAACCGTTCGAGCACTCTTTTTTCATCGACGCAAATTCTTAAGAAGTGTGGTTGCCAGCGCGATGAAGCAGTCTCTTTCCAAGCCTCAAGTGGATGAAGTGCTCCAAAGCTTGGGCTACGATGAAACTTCCCGAGCAGAGCAACTCACGGTGAAGCAGATCCAAAAACTCGCCGAAGCGCTGCGTCTAGCCGAAATCGCTGCGTCTAGCTGAAAATGAAAGCAACAAAGCGTTGGATCTGCTTTTCTAACCGCTTTGTGTGTTGAGTTTTTGCATCAA
>JAAXIK010000415.1:0-2387 GCA_012270385.1 Rubripirellula sp.
GGGCCAGTAAACGGGGTTTGCCAAATTTGAATCGCATGATGCTTCTGCGGGTCATCCTGACTGCGAAAGCAAACCATTTCTCCGCCCTCGAAAAGCGTCTGTCCGTGACAGATTAGCGGTGCATCAACGGTTTGCCGAATCAGGTTGTATCGGAGTTGAACATACGTTCCTGATTCAGGATTGTAAAAGAGATAGAGGTAATCCTCGCCATTGGGAGAGGCGATCGTGCGTTGGTAACGCATGTCGCTCAGTCCATGGTCAAACCGCTTAAATTCTCCGGTCTGCAGGTAGTAGCCGCCCGGGAAAATCAGGCCGTGGTCACTGGGCAGCATCACGCAGGCGTGCTCGATGTCGTCGAGTCGCATTGCCTGTTGAATCTTTCCGTTAAAGATCACATAGCGATACGGCGATTCCTGATACGGTCGGATTGTGAGAAGGACTAGAGTGCCACCGATCGCGTAATGAATCTCAGCATCATCAAGTTGCTGATCTGGATTGTCCACAGGCTCCGCATAGATACCTTCACCGGTCTCTGTGTTATTTTCGACCTTGATGGTGAGGTCACCTCCAACCGTTTCCACAAAGACACGATCTTCGATGGAGATGTGCGGGTGTGCCCCGTAATGATGCTGGTCTCTCGATGTTTTTCCCCACCGAAATTCGTGTTGAGCTGGATCCCGGACCTCGTGCTCGCTCCGATTGTCAATGTATTCCAGCGAATCCGTCCCAACTCGCCATTTAAACGACTTGATATCGTTCGTTGTCTTCCCGACTTGAAACACCATGTGCAGCATAGGGCCGGTGCGAAAGAAACGAGCGAAACGGGTATTTTTGTAGAACCGATAAAGCTTATTGAAATATTTTGCTATCTGTTCATTCCGAATCAGATTTAGTGGCTTTGAGTGGAATTGGTGTTCCGAAAACTGGTATGCCGCAAAGACATCCGAGAGTTGGATATCCGTTTTTAATCCGAACTGAACGTTGTATCCAAAGAGAAATTGATCCCCCACCGAAACGATGTCCCGAGGTACACAATTGTGCTCGGTATTGACTCTTTCGGTGGCAATGAGTGTGGTTTCAATATTACCGAAAACTTCGGCTCTTGAATCATTCAACTTGGCTAAGCGTTCGCGCAGATCTTTGGCCGCATCTCGCAAGCGATTTCGCAAGACTTCGTAGGTGCCGGCAGCCAGATTTTTTGATTCGGTCATGATCTCGGTAACGCTTTGCCACTGGCCATCCACTCAGTAGCTGGTCATGTTCTCCACCAGCTAACCATGATCTTTTCAGTCCGATGAGAACATGTGAGTATTTGGACGGGGGATCGGTAGAGTTGCGAGTCCTGAACTGCACCTGACATTGCAGATGCAGTCTCAAATGATCAAGGAGGGACCGTGGTTAACGTGACCCTCCGTGCAATGGTGATGTTGGTGAATTACGGAGCTTGAGTACTGTCTTGCCGTTTCACCAACTGCCCGCTAGCTTTTGCTGGAGGTGCTCACCGAATTCTTCGCTCGGTCGGTTAGTAATCGACCAACCTTTTGATCTGCAGCATTGGCTGTACCAGCGATGCTGAGCAGACTTGCGAGCTGACTTCGGATCTCATTCGTGTCAGCCATGCCCATCATTTTGGCAATGAGTGCAGCAATGGAGAGGTCTTTCACTCCATCAGGATCTAAGTTGAACTGTGAGATGAGTTCCTGAAGTTGATCTTTGAAGTACTCCGCATTCCCATCAAAGAATGTCTCTTTGATGTCCGTTGCTACTTTGCTGTTGTACACAAATCGGTCGATGGCCTTACCACCCTTGACCGCTGATGTGATTTGGTCAAAGAACTCACCATCACCACCGACAATGTCGATGCGAGCCGCTTTGAGGGCATCTCCCACAACGCCTGCTTGACTCTCTGCGATGCCTTTTTGTGCATCAATCGCGGCAATTTCAACTTCCTTCTCTTTATCGAGTTGAAGTTTGAATTCCTCGTGATCTTTGCCCACTCCATCGAGTTGTTTCATCGCTTCGGCTTTTTCGGTGATTCCCACCGCTTCACTGTGGTACTTCTCTTTGGACACGTTCGCTTCGGCGAGTCCCTGTTTCTCGATGGCCTCTGCCTTGGCTTCGATGCCTTTCGCTTCAGCGATGGCTTTCTTCTGAAGGATGGAAGCTTCAGCACTTCCTTCTTTCTCCAAGCTCGTTGCTTTGGCTTCTTGGACCGTTGCTTCCGCTAATCCTGATGCTGCGACCCTTGCAGATTCCGCTTCCGCTAACATTTTTGTCGCGGCGGTTTCTTTTTCTGCTGCGTCGCGTTTGGCTTCGGCTTCAATTCGAACTTTCTCTGCAAAGAGACCGCTCGCATCCTTCTCGGCTTGCGCCCACTTGGTTTGACG
>JAAXIK010000415.1:2397-4067 GCA_012270385.1 Rubripirellula sp.
ATCAACTCTTCATCAGCTCGCATTTCGGCAGCGGTCACTTGAACCTTTTTCAGACGATCTGCTGCTGCGATTTCTTCGGTGTCTTTGATGCGTTCCTGTTCTTCCACAACGGCACGTTCAACCGCGACTCGTTCGCGTATAACTTCTTGGATGTTGCGTTTCTCGATCTCAATCGCCTTATCTTTTTCCACATCCGCAACGCCGACCACTCGATTTCTCTCGGTCATCTCGAGTTCACGATCCCGCTGTACTCTTTCCACTTCAACGGCATCTGTCTTTTCTTTGTTCCGCTGGGCGACCAAAACCTGACGTGCTTTGTTTTCTTCAGCAACACCAAGCTCTTCTTCTGTCGAAATTCTTGCGCGTTCGGATTCCAATCGCTGTTCTTCTTCGACTTTCTTGGCAGCAGCTCTTTCTCTCGCTGATATTTCAGAAATTTCGCGTTGTTGCTTTTCAACTGCTTCAACCCGCTGTCGCTCAAGCGATAGGATCGTCTCCTCTGCCTCGACATCCTGCTTCTTCAGCGTCTTCTCTTTATCCCGGGTGAACTGATTCTCTTTGACCTTTTCCGAGGCGGTCAGCTCGGTGATTTTCTTGATACCTTCCGCGTCCAGGATGTTGGACGGGCTTAGCATCTCGAGCGGTGTCTGTTCCAGGTAGTCAATCGCCGCATCATCCAAGCGGTATCCATTGAGATCGGTACCGATGACCTTCAAAATCTCTTCTTTGAATTTGTCTCGTTGATCATACAGATCAACAAAATCAAACTGCTTACCGACTGTTTTTAATGCTTCACTAAATTTCGCGTCGAATAATTCTCGTAGGGTCTCGATTTCACTACATCGTCTCGCGCCGATCGATTGAGCGACCTCTTTCATTTCCTCTTGCATGTTATCCACTCGGATAAAGAAGGCGACCTTGATATCCGCGCGGATGTTATCACGACAGATGAGGCCCTCACTCCCCTGACGACTGATTTCAAAGCTCTTCAGTGTCAAGTCCATGAATTCAAATCGATGGAACAATGGAACGATGAAACGTCCGCCTGCAGTGGTGACGTCCAAGCCACCGAGACCCGATTTGACAATGGCACGATCAGGACCCACCACAATGTAATATTTGCGGAAAGTCATCAGAGCAGCAAGGATCGCAAAGCCGACGAGGTAGACGCCGATCATCCAGCCGCTGGTCCATTCAAATTGTGCAAATGGAATTGATAAAGTCACGAAGGTTGCTCCGTAGTGGAGGGTGTAACAGTGAAGATCCGTTTGTCCGGATCAAAATCAATAATCGTGGCTCGACCGCCTTTACGGATCACGGCACCGTCGGTCCGAATGTTCAACAGCAAAGGAGCTGCTTGCGTTCGAAACTTGGCTTGCCCAAATTCGGAATCTGCTTGGCTCGTCGAAATTTCACAAGTTTCGCCCAGCAGATTTGAATGATCGTAAATCGGTGGAGGGATGAAGTAACGCAGCAAAGGTTGAGTGCATGCTTTGGTGATCAATACCGCAAGCACCATGTTCCGCACTGAGAGGATCGTGCTTGTTGGCCAGTCGCCGGCATATTTTTCGCTATCGAATTCATGCCAAAAGCCGTAAGAAATCCCCCAGACCGCAACCGCGACCACACTACCCCTCAGAATAATTGGAAGACGACCAAAATTCGGGCAT
>JAAXIK010000524.1:0-7093 GCA_012270385.1 Rubripirellula sp.
TGGTACGCAGTCGATTTCAGGGTGTAAGTGAAATGGGTGATTTTTATCCATCCAGCAAGCTAATGACCAACCAAGACGGAGAATCGATCCGAGTAATTCATGACACGCGAGGTCGCCTGAAAATTTAGCTTTTTCCCACCGTCGCCACCATGTGAGATTTATCCCGTGGGATCTCGTATCGAATGGGTGGGTTGTATTCGATACACTTCCGTGATGTCATAAAAGTTTTAAACCGCGTTGAAGTATGAGGCAGAAGGAATTGCTTGCTATGGAGAAGCTGGCTTTTTTATGTGTTCTAGCAGCGGTCTGCGTTCCTAATTCATCGACCGCTCAGGATGTGCCTTGGGAGACAGGGGATTTACAACCTCGCTGGGCCGGGGAGATGCCTAGTCGCGTGATTCGATTCGCATACCAATCCAACCGAAGTGCAATAGAGAACGGTCGACTGCTCGCGGACGCCCTGGGGAAATTATCTCCCGGGGATATGCTGACGATTGCGTCAGGTCGATATTCGTTGTCCCCTAAAGTCTCTTTGAATCTTCGTGGCACCAGCGAGAAGCCAATTTGGATCGTGGGTGAAAAATCGAACGTCCCAGTTGTGATCACACGTCCAGACAACAAGCAGAATGTGCTCAATCTGGGTGAGTCGTCACGGACCGAATTTATCTGTTTACGCAATCTTGAATTTACAGGTGGGTCAACGTTGATTCGCTTCCATGATTGTCACCATATTTGGCTCGATCGCTGCCATTTGCATCATGCCGGTGCTGAGGGGATCACAACGAACACGAGGGATACGAGTTATTTTTTTATCACTGGGAATCATTTCCACGATTTCAATGAATCGGCTGCGACGGGAGAGGCGATGTATCTCGGCGCTAATCAAGGCAAAGCGGTGATGTCTTATTCTGTGATTGCTCACAATCATGTTCATCACTGCAGTGGTCAACAGGGTGATGGGATCGAATTGAAACAAGGTTCGCATCACAATTGGATTTTTAGAAATCACGTTCATGACACTCAGTACCCATGCATCCTTGTTTATGGAACCAACGGAAAGGGTTTGAATAAAATTGAACGTAATCTTTGTTATCGGAGCGAGGATAACGTGATGCAGGTACAGGGAGAGGCGATCGTTGAAAACAATGTGATTGTCGGATCCGCCGGTGCTGGTCTCGCAAGTACCGACCATCAAGGCAAGACGTCAAGCTTGAAGGTGATTCACAATACCATCATCGCTCGAAGCCGTGGGGTGAATTTGAGTAGTTGGAATGGTCGATCGGAGATGGTGCTTGCTAATAACGCCATTTACACCGACGGGGGTGAAGCGATCCGTTTCCCTAATGGATCGGACCGCGTGCAGGTCGCTGGTAATGTGATCCTCGGACGTGTCGTGGGGGTGAGTCGAGGTTACGCGTTTGGGGCAGATTTGAGTGACTTTACCGAGGTTTCCTGGGATGCTTCGAACCGAGATGTTCGTCCGTCAAAGGATAGCGCTCTGCTGGGCAGAGGAGTTTTTAAATATTCAGTAGAGCATGATTATTTGGGTGAAAAGCGTTTCGGGAATCCATCCAGCGGCGCTGTCTCGTCTCCTTCTCGTTAGAGGTGAGTAAACAAGATCTTTTTCTTATCCAAGAAACCCGTGATTCGCCTCAGGGAAATCAGTCGTTGACGAGATCCTCTGTTTGTTGAAGGGAGCTTGCTCGCGCAGATGAGTTGTGATGATAAGAAAAAGACGTTCCAATGGTCTGGATATAAGTGAAAAGTCACGGGCCCCAAAGACGGCGCCGCTTTCTTCGAGGGGGTGAGAAAACCTATTGCTGATGGGGCGCCGGGGAATCGGATACCAAATGGCGGATAGCAGGTGTCAATTTCTCGCACATGCACATGGGTGATCTCCTTCGATGTGTGGTTGAGCATCCGAATGCAGAGATTGTTGGGATTTGCGATGAACGTCACGAGGAGATGCAGGACGCCATTGAATCGCTCTCTATCTGTGACGACAGAGTTTTTACTGATTGCCAGCAGTGCATGCGGGAAACAAAACCAGAGATGGTTATTCTTTGCCCGCCCACGGGCGAGCATGCAGATTGGACGGAAAGAATTGCTCCATTTGGAGCTCACCTGTTTGTAGAAAAGCCTTTTGCTGCTTCTCTCGCTGATGCAGATCGCATGATTGCAGCTGCTGAGCAATCCGGTAAGGAGCTAGTGATTAACTGGCCCGCGAGATGGGATCGAAGTCATTATACCGCGTGGTGCCTGATTAATGATGGATTGATTGGTGATGTACTGGAGGTGCATTACTACGGCGGAAACCGCGGACCGCTTTACCATGGTGCGGATAAAGTGGAATACCATCCCACGACAGAGGATAAACAGAATAGCTGGTGGTACAAAGCAGAGACGGGTGGTGGCTCACTGCGAGATTACCTTGGCTACGGTGTGACACTGGGTACCTGGTTCAATGGTGGCCAAAAACCAATTGATGTTACCGCTGTGGTCGCCTCTGCTGAGGGTGTTGAGGTTGATGAACATAGTGTAACGATCGCAAGATATGCGCACGGATTGTCAAAATTCGAAACGCGTTGGGGTACGTTTACCGATCCTTGGATTCATCAGCCCCAGCCCAAATGCGGATTTGTGATTCGAGGCAGTGGAGGCACCATTGCCAGTTACGATTATGAGTCCAGCGTTCGTGTGCAGACTTCAACTCGACCAGAGGGTTATGACCATGCTGTCGAGGAATTACCAACCGGAGAAAAGAACGGAATTGAGTACGTCCTGAGTCGAATTGATGCAGGCTTACCCATTGAGGGACCTCTATCTCCTGCCGTTGCTAGGATTGGACAGCAGATTATCGAGACAGCCATTCGTAGCATTGAACGTGGCGGTACTGTACCACTCGTTGAAGTTTAATCTTGGCTGGAAGTATGGCGTTCTGCTCTTACGTTTTGTGTCAAACGATTAAAGTTTTTTGGGTGCTGTGAAATTAAATAATTGGCGTTGTTGATTCAAGCTGCGAGCCAACTCTTCTGAATAATAAAGTTTTTCAAGAGGGAGTGGTTCGTGACCCTTTGAACCTGGGGGTGCCCAGCGAAGTGTGTCAATTCCACCACGAGCATCGACATATCCCACTAGCACAAAGGGAATGTAACCTTCTTGAAGAACGATTCTTTCTTTGGATTGCTCCACTCCACCGTCACTGCCTCCAGCAACACTACCTCGATATCGACAAACCAGTTGATGGTTAATGAATAGAGCATTTCGGTCGTAATAATTGTAAGTCTTGAAAACATACTCCCCCGGCTCGTCGATTTTTATGAACCCAATGAAAGCAGTGTTCTTATTCTGAGGGTAGGTAAATCCCTCTAAAGCATTGGTGGGTAGCGGTTGAGCGTCGCCAACGATCTTTCCGAGAAGAGTGGGAGCAATAAAGCCCTCGTTGCCACCTTGCTTGGCTTGGCGGTCAAAGCTCACACGCAAAAGACCTGCTTTCAGCGAAGAGAGTTTGGCTTCGGTTTTCACGCGATCAGGAATGTGGATCCGCGGTTGATTGGTGTCTGAGAGCTTGGGTTTCGACTTGCCTAAATCCTTCGCCAATTCGCGAAGTCGGAGCGCTTGATCTAAATCTTTTTCTTCCATGGCGGCGTCCACCTGCTTCATCAGTTCGTTCACCGTCTGGTCTCGAAGTTTACCAGTTTGAAGATCAAAATCATTTTCCACCCGTTTCATGGCTCTTGCTGCTTGCGCGCGAAGTAGCTGGATTCGGGATTGATAGTTTCTCGTGAGCGAAGATTGGAAGGAGAGTTTCTGCTTGGTCTCACCGCTAAGACTTGGGGTATAGTCTTTGTACTCGGTTATCGCATTGCGTAGTTCAACTGAACCATCGAGATCTTTTTCAGCGAGCTTGGCTTCCAATTGCTCGTTGAGTGAGATCAGCAGGGTGTTCTTCAGCTTTTCTGTTTCCTCAGAAAAGATATGTGAGAGATGATCGAGTTGTTTTCCAGCTTGGCTCCGAAGTAAGCCTACTTTCGCCTCCCATTCCACGATCGGTGGATGAATCTCTGGAGTTGCAGAGTCCTGATCCGCATTAACTTTTGCAACAAGCAAACAGAATACGAAAAAGGATGGGAGCGGTTTGAAATGCTGAATGATCTCTAACATGGTTCTCGGGATCGCAGAAGTGAACAGAGCTGATCAAATATCACTTTGAGGAGAGCAGCATAGCACGTCATTGAGGCACAGTGAGATCACTGGTCACTAAAAAATCTGACGGTCTGCTCGGTCCAAATCCGTTCGGACCCATGCGTCTCGAATAATTGCCGGATTCCTCATTTCCTCCGGCGAAAAGAATAGGTTAGGCTAGCAGGGGTGAGAGGTTGAAGCTCTATCAATTACAATGTCAGAGAACGAATCGCTGGTCAGGAGCTTCAGTTATCTATCACCAAAGTCGAATCCATTCGGGAATCTATCGAATCACGGTCCTCGTGATTCTTTCATCGATCCATCGAGCAGATTTATTGGCCGCGGAAAATGCCGCAAAAACTCTCCGCTTTATTGACCGGTTTTGCACGGATTGCCATGGTGATCCCCCAAATGAATCTGGCGTCGAATTGACTTCTTTACGGCTGCCCCCAGTAGAGAAATTCCAATGGCAGACATGGGGATCCGTTCTAGAACAAGTGGTCCTCGGCGAGATGCCTCCATCCGATGTGGAGCAACCTGACCATGAACAGAAGCAGGAATTTATTCATGACTTACGCACAGCTCTGGAGGAAGCAGGTCACGATCTGGATTTGTTTGAAAAGCTAAAAAATCCCGAGTTCGGTAATCTGATTAGCCATGAAAAACTATTTAGCGGAGAGATAAAAGATGCACCCTTCTCTCCAGCCAGACTTTGGAGAACCAGTCCGAATGTATTTGATCATGTGAAACAGGATTATGGTGTCGATCCCAAGCCGTTTCGTCAGCCATTCATTGTGGATGATAAGACCGGGATCAAAGACTATGCCAGTCTCCTCTTGGCTGATTCTGCTGTTGTCGATGTCCTACTGATGAATGCTGGGATCTGTGCAGACCAACTATTAAACCGTATGCCAGGATTGAAGGAGATTTGGGATTCGGACGCAGTACCGAAGGACGATAAAATTGCCCAAGCTTTAAAAGAACACTTTAGGCGTGTCATTTACCGCGATCCGACTGATCTGGAACTGAACCGTTATCTCGATCTTTATCATGAATCATTACCTACAGCGAATACGAATCGAGAAGATCGACTCGAAGCGATGCGACTAACTCTGATGGCCGTCATGCTCCATCATGAGGCCGTTTATCGGATCGAGATAGGTCTTGGGGAAACCGATCATATTGGCCGACGCAAGCTTTCGTCGGTTGAAACAGCTTTTTCGATTGCTTACGCATTGACGGATCAGCGTCCGGATCAAGAACTGCTTGATGTCGCAAGTGCCGGCCAGCTTACCGATAAAAAGCAAGTACAGCAGCAGCTCGAGCGTCTATTGGGTGATTCGAGTATTGAAAAACCACGGATCTTAAGATTCTTTCAAGAGTTCTTTGGGTATGGGCATGCACACAAGGTGTTCAAGGATGAGAAACGCTCGGGTGGCTTTTCCTACTATGGAGAGAATTACCCCGACATGTACGAGAGGGATGCCGACTTCTTCGTCATCAATATTCTGGAGGAGGACAGAGACGTTTTTCATCGGCTACTGACGTCCGATGAGTACTTTCTCCTGAACCGCCAAACCTTTCGTAACACGGTTTACGATTTTTATCTTGCCAATCAGGAGATGCTTGATGCTGGCGATTTTCCAGATGATTCACACAGAGACGTCCTGGATCGGCTCAAGCTGGATCACTGGGGTGAGCTGAATCAGACGGCGTACCATCACAATTACACTCGGCGTTTCGTCGGCAGCGTCCGCGCGATCAAGCAGATCGTGAAAGAGGTTCGGCAGTGGAAAAACACCAAGGATGAATACAAGCTGCTACACGGCATGCAACCGCTCTACAATAAATATCCAATGGTTTATGACCTAGAAGATAATGAGCAAGATTTCCTGCTTCCGCAGCCTTACCGACGTCCGAACCGATCTGGCATGCTGACGCATCCCGCGTGGCTGATTGCTCATTCACTCAACGATAGCACCGATCCCATTCGTCGCGGGAAGTGGATCCAAGAACGTCTTCTTGCTGGATTGGTTCCTGACGTTCCCATTACCGTGGATGCATCCATTCCCGAGGACCATGAAAAAACGCTTCGGCAAAGGCTTGCTGGCACAGAGAAACAGGAGTGCTGGCGCTGTCACAGAAAAATGAATCCGTTGGGCTATCCTTTCGAAATCTATGATGACTTTGGACGATATCGTGCGGTGGAAGTGTTGGATAAACTTCCACCAGTGGATGGGGAGTACCCAAGTAAGCCTATTCACGCGGTGGGTTTTTTATCAGGTACGGGGGATGCTGAGCTTGATGGAGAAGTAAACGATGCTCTGGATTTGATTTCGCGGCTCGCTGAGTCTGATCGGGTTAGGCAGTCGATCATCCGACATGTATTCCGCTATTTCCTTGGCCGAAATGAGATGTTATCTGACTCGGTCACACTCATGGAGGCGGATCAAGTGTATCTTGAAACTGGCGGCAGTTTCCGAGCGATGTTAATATCCTTGCTAACTTCCGATTCGTTCTTGTATCGACGTTAAAAAGTGTCTCTGGGTAAAGATCTATGGCAACCACACGACGAAATCTTTTGCGGGGACTCTCGCTCGGGGCTGGATCTTGTTTGATCAATCCCTTTGTGGAGCAGGTCAGAGCCCAGGCAGAAGGTACAGTAGATCAAGTACCAACACGATTTGTCTTTGTTGTGAAATCAAGCGGTATTGTTCCTTCGGGGATCACGCCCTCCAAGTTTGAGCAAAAGGGGCCATGTAACGAATCGCTATTGGATGCCGAACTTCCCCCATCCATGTCTCCACTGGAGCCATTCAAAAATCAGTGGTCGATGGTGCAGGGTTTGTCGGGGAAAATGTGCCGCGGCGGGCCCAGTCGCTGGTGTGGTGCGATGGGTGGTGCCATG
>JAAXIK010000524.1:7103-20139 GCA_012270385.1 Rubripirellula sp.
ATCTTTCAGTGTTTGTAGGGGAAGATGTACCGAGGGGGGCACTGTAGATGGTTGGTTGGATTGGTTGTTTACATTACCGGTGTCGACCACAATCGTGGTGCGATCCTTCGGGCAACGGTCGATGCTGAGTTAGCAAAACTGGCTCCAGCTCCCTTCAATCACGTTGGACTCGCCGTACGAGGTCCAGCACTTTCCAAATCGTTTGGCGGGACGATGTACCCTGGGATCACAGCTGTCTCCGCTAACAAAGAATTGCCATTTCAAGGCAGTCCGGATCTCGCCTTTGAGCAACTGTTTGGTTCAGCGGTGTCTCGTGATGGAAAAGGTGAGAAGCGTTTCAAGATTCAGTCGAATCTTTTCGATTTCATGGTTGACGATATTAAAAGACTGGAAAAAGTGATTCCGGCGCCCGAGAGACCGAAGCTTGACGCTTATCTCAATGCATTCGAAGAATTGCAGGTTCGACACAGTCGATTGACCGGAATGAAAAGTAGCATTCAGGATCATGCTCCGGCTTTCACCGATAAATTTACCAGTCAAGTAGAGGAGGTTCGGCAGGAGGCGCATTTTGACATCGCTACAGCTGCTCTGATCGGTGGCTTAACGAATTGCGTGACAATCCGGCTAGATAATCTATCTACCATTTATAAAGGCTTGGGGTTAGTGAAACCGAATCACGGAATTGGTCACGACGAGAGTAGTCGTACGCAAGATGAGTGTCGTGACTTGATTCGCAATCACCACTGTGTCCTACTCGCTCAGATGGCGGCGAAGCTTCGAGCAGTGCCGGAGGGTTCCGGGAATATGCTTGATAATACGATGATCATTTATTTCAGTGATGCTGCGAATAAACATCATGCTGACTGTTTGGAGTGGCCCTACGTTGTGCTTGGTGGATGTGGTGGAAAATTGAATATCCCGGGAAGATACATTCGTTATGCAAAGTATGGCGACCGGGGCTGTCGCACGATTGGTAACTGGTGGACGACCTTGCTGAATGCCTATGGAAATCCTGTTGAGCATTATGGAAACGAAGATCTCGTTTTAAAGCAGAATGGTGTTTCGTATCGCGGACCACTGACGGATTTAATCGTTTGAGTTTTCTGTCGTTTGTAGACGGTTGAGTAAGACTGTGGAACATGAGGATTATTTTATCGCTGGCCAATCGCATTGCCGGGGAGTAACCGTGCCATGACAAAGGAACAAACTCAATCGTTCGATGATTCTATTTCGCCTGAGGAAAAAGCAAGGCAAATTGCATTGCGAGCTTGGTCATCCGGTCATGGAGCTGATCCATCCTCGCAGGATGAATTGATTTCACGGTATCCGGAGTTGGAAGAATTACTGCGCGACCAATTCAGGCGTCTACGGCTGATTGATTTCGCGCAACAGCTGCCGGAAGTATCGCGAGAGACATCACACGATAAAGGTCAATCCAGTAACGCTGAGCTGGATACACGAAGCGTTGAGCTGAAAACAGGCAGCGTTGAGATCGACTCCTACAGCGGTTTCAATCAAACTCTGTCCGTTGAGAATGCCGATACGATTTCCAGGGATGGTGCTCAAACGCACATCGAGTTTTTACGCTGCCCACGATGCAGTCAGTTAGTGGATCCCGCATCACAGAAGATCGAGGTTGGCGCCGACTCCATCATTTGTGATCGCTGTGGTGAGAAATTCACCACGCAGGTGACTGTCTCGAGGCTAACCCCTGGGCTCGTGATCGGTGATTACCAGCTCCGGCGGATCCTTGGCTCAGGTGCGTTCGGCCAAGTTTGGTTGGCCTACGATGAGAACCTGAATCGCGAAGTCGCGCTGAAAATCCCCCGAAAGGGATCGGTCGGGGATCATCAGGCAGATTCGTTTCTTCGCGAGGCGAGGATCGCAGCATCAGTCAGGCACCCCGGTGTGGTGGCGGTTCATGATGTGGGCCGTGTTGATGGTGTGATCTACATCTGTAGTGAATTTATTCAAGGAAACACTCTCGATCAGTGGTTAGATACCCATGAAGGTGCATTAGATGATAGGGTCGCACTTGTGTTGGAACTCTGTGATCCTTTGCAGGCGATCCATGATGCTGGGGTGATTCACCGCGATTTGAAGCCAAGTAATGTATTGGTCGATCCATCAGGTAAGCCAAGGATCACTGACTTCGGTGTGGCCAAAGCAGATCATAATCTGACGGTTGCCACCGCAACGGGCCAAGTTCTCGGCACCTACGCCTACATGGCGCCTGAGGTCGCGATTGGTCAAGCCAAGGAAGCCGACGCTCGAACGGATGTCTATTCATTAGGCGTCATGCTTTATGAAATGCTTACCGGTCAGCTTCCTTTTGGAACGGACATGGCGTCGCTTCCCCATCGAATTGTCAACGAACGGCCAGCGCCTATCGTCGCGAAAGATTCGGATTGGGATATCTCAGCAGACCTCCGAAACATCTGCATGAAATGCTTGGAGAAGGATCCACGTGATCGTTACCCTTCCGCTGTGGATCTTGGAGCCGACCTGCGAAGATACAGACAGGGTCTGACGGTCAGTGCAAAGCCAAAATCACCGATTCTTGCCTTGAAAAGAACGGTCGAACAGTATCCCTATACCGCCGCTCTGGTAGCTATTTCTCTGGTTTCCTTTCTGCTTGTACCGCTGTTATGGAGTCAGCTGCAGGACAGTCAAGCGACGCAGGATCAACAGCAGGACCAACTGCGAGAAACGGAGGAGCAGCTTTCCCAAGCGGAAGATCAGATCGATGAGACAAAAACGAAAACTCAGGCAACCGTGGAAGAGGCGGCGTTTGAGAAACAAATTGCCGAAGTTCGGACGCTTGGAGCCAGTCAGCCTCACGATGGACTGACAACCGCCCTGCAGTTGACCGAGCAAATGACGGAAGAAGACGATTCCCTGTCGCTCGACTCGAACCTGCAGCGGCGAGTGATGTGGTCTCAGGTGCTCGTTGACCTCTCTACCCAGATTGATGCTCGGGTTCGATTATTTGCTGGTGGTGGTCGGACCCAACTGGGTGAGCTCTCTAATGGCTCTTTCTATTCTTTAACCTATCAAGATATCCAAGGCAAAAAGAGTCGGCACAACCGCCGCTTGGATCAGGTCTCTGCAAAACTGTTCTGCTGGCAGCCTTCTCCTTCAGGGGGTGAGGAAAATGGTTCCGTGAGAATAGAGTTCTCCGATTTGCATGAAGATCAGGTCATTCAGATCGGCAATTCCCACATGCTTAGATTTTTGAAGGCATCCCGGATGATTGTTCCCAAAGCATCCGGTGGTCAAGAAGGGCAGGCAGCAAAGCTCCGCGGAACGGCTGGACAGCAGTGGTCATATGAATTGAAGTCACTTGCTATTAAAGAGGGCGAGAGAACTCGAAGCTGGTATTGGCAGGACATTCGGGCATTGAGCTGCCATCTTGCCGAGAAGGATAAGTTTGTTCTCATCCATACGATTGATGGGAGGATCAAGGTGGTGCGTTTTGATGACTTACCAACTGATTCGGGGAAGTTGCAAGTACAGAGCTTGGTTGACCTTCACTGCAAAAAAATTCAGTGGATCGATTCGAGTCAGATCCTTCTTGCTGAAACCGAGGAGGGTGTCAAGGTTTGGCGGTTGGAAATGATGGAGTCAGCGATTGATGTGAAGCCGCTCGGTTTTATTCCCGGTAGTTTGCTCGCCACAGATGCTCGCTCAGATCTCGCCATCATTAGGAAACCCGATGACAGTCAGTTGGGCTTCTATGAATTTCTCGAGCAGGGCGATGGGCCAGATGTCATCCAATGTAGGTGCGAGGTTTTGTCTTCAAATCTCAAAGAGGTGAAACGGCATCCATCGAGGGATGTCGTTTATCTCTTAGAACGATCTGAGGAGGCATCCACCTGGTATTGGGTCGATCTTGCGTTGGGAGAAAAGAAACAATTAGTGCGTAGTAAGCCTACGAGAAGAAAGCTTCAAGTTGTTCCTCATCCAAATTTTCCGGTCGTTGCACTCGTGCAGGATTCTATTGATTTGTTTGATTTGGAGTCGCAGGAATTCGCTCGACGAGAAGTGGAGAAAACAAATCCTACTGCGATGCTTGGTCAACTTCAGTGGATCGAAGGATCCATGGATTTCGCCATCTCGATCTATGATCGAGTGATCTTGGTTGAGGACACAGAGCGATCCGCAGCTATGAATTCAAAGCGTGGGGGAGTCTCGTCAGGAAACTCTGAACTCTATGCCCATCATAAAACGATTTTGTCTTTCGTTCTTCAGGAAGAGGATGGATCGATCGCAATCTCGGATGTCGATGGAGAAGTGTTTTTCAAGCGGTTTGAGGAATCTTCCTTCTCGGATTTACTGACCGTTAATCAGTCCCAAGTACATGATGATAGGATAAAAGACTTGGTGCATGATGAGGATCGTCGAAAAATGGTTTGCCTCTGGGAATCCGGTAAGTTGCAGTTCTTTGGTGAACGACGAGGTGATCGGCAGACCAATCGAATCAGTCTTGAGAATTGGGTTTTGGAGTCTTCGCAGGATCAGATTTCGAGGTGTTTAGTAAGTGGTGATTATGCTGTTTCTGTAACGGAGAGTGGGTATTGTCGTTCTAGGCAATTGAGAGATCCGCAACAGGAAGTGGATCTACCAGTCCAGGTGGCGGATCAAAGTAAAATTAGGCTAAGCCAAGATGGTCACTGGGTCGCAGTTTTTGACAATTTTGGCGTTCAGTGGTGTGATCTTTTCAACCCAACCAAAAAATTCCCCCGTGTAGATTTTGCCAACGGGATTTTGACAGCCGGATTTGCGCATCTCCAAGATCTGATCTGGGTGATTGAACGGGATGGAACGATAAAGCTTCTTGAGCCTTCGTCAGGACAGGTTGTCCGCAGTTTGCCGGATAAGGTAGAGCCCGCTGATTATCGGGCCATCGCAGCCAAAGATTATGTGTTAGGCGTTGCTCAGGACAGCATCACTGTATTTTCAACTCGTCGATTTCAATCTTCGCCTCAGGAATACCAAGGTGACGCGATTACTGATGCGGAAGTGAATCAGACCGATTTTGCATGGAATGGTTTGCAAGGACGGAGTATTAATATATCCCGTGATGATCAAGGGGATTCTTTTCTTCTGATTCCCACTCAGAAGTATATGCAGGTATTTGAAATTGGGTCTGGGCGTTGGAGTCATCAGCGTCTATGGGAAGGAAATCAATACTTGAGAGCTTTTGAGGCCTGGGGTGATTCACAATCCAAGCCCATTATGCGTCATTCGAGTCAGTCGAGGCGGATTGCACTGGGGCGTGACGCAGAAGTTTTGGTCTGGAAGCTCGGGCCTCCTGGTGAACTGATGAGATCGCAAGATCCTGTGGAGCTCCGCGGACAGCCGCGTGATGAGGTTACCGATATGCGATTCTCTGCGGACGGAAACATTCTCGCAGTGGGCTATGTTTCGGGGCGCGTCAATATTTGGTTTGCAGACGCAAATGAAACGAATAGCCAACCCCTCACCATCAACTGGGCGACTGAAGCAATCGACAAACTAGCTTTCGTTGGTGATACCTCCGTCTTGTTGGTATCCAGTGGATCCAAGCTTATTCAGATCCCGCTTGACCTTCCGGATTTAGGCCGGACAATCCGGAACGTTTTCAATCTTGAAACCCGTGGCAGCGTTAGACAGGCAAGGAAGAGGAATCCAAACTTGCTCCAAGGAGCGGCTTTACCCAATTAAATCAATCTGAATGGTTCTTCCATGATGGGTGGAGATCGTGCTAGTGCGGAAATCGAGCGAGTGCAAATCGAATTCTATCTTGATACACTACGCAGGAGTCTGACCCGAACTCCTGATTGTCAGCTTTGGCTGTTTCAATTGGAATCTGTTTACTCGTGATGAAGTTCGGTCGAAGACGGGACTCTATTCTCGATTCAGTAGTCCGGGACGACGAGTTCACTACGATTCGAGATGGAATGAACTTAGTGGTGGATCAATTTTTGATCGGAGTGAATCATCAATGGATGCAACATTGATTGAGCGTGCGAAGCAAGGTGATGAGGAAGCATTTCGAGAATTGCTGCTGACACAGATCCCAAGCTTGGAGGCGATGATTCAAGCTAAACTGAATCCAACGAATCGAGCAGTTGTGGATGTGGATGACATTCTACAGGATGCGTTAGTGGCTATTCATCGTTCTCTACCGAGTGGCGATTTTGAGGACGAAGTCTCCTTCAATGCATGGTGTCGGAGGATTACGGAAAATCGCTTGTTAGATGCCGTTAGGCAGCAGTCACGAAAGAAACGCGGAGGGGATCGGCGACGGGTCGTGGAAAAGTCTTCGCAGGATGAGAGAGTGATGGATGCCATTCCTGCTAAGGGGACACGTGCGAGTGTTCGAGTTAGACGAGAAGAAGCGGCGCAGGAAGTCAATCAGGCGATCGGTGAACTTCCTACTGCTCAACGCGAAGCAACGAAACTGAAGTACCACGAGGGCCGCAGTAATCAATCTATCGCAATTATTCTCGAGAAAAGCACGCAGGCGGTTGAAGGTTTGTTAAAGCGAGCAAAGAAACAACTCTTTGGTTTGCTTGGTGGAGGCGAAGATCAAAAAAAGGATTAGTCATTGATGTTGTGTAAAAATAGATTTTTGCTAGTCCAGATCAATCTCTCCATGATCAATTTTTTTGGCGGGTTAATACAGCGTTTCATCTCACTTGGATTCATGAATTTAATGCCAGAGTCAATTCTTAATCTTTTTCAACGATTGTTTTCGACAGCGTTGCTTTTTGTTCTCTTTGTGCCAGCCGCGGGAGTGTTTGCGGAGACGATTCACGTGCCTCGTGAATATGAGACCATCCAGTCCGCCATTGAAAATGCCGCGAGCGGTGACACCATTGTCGTGGACCAAGGTGTTTATTTTGAACGTCTGCAAATGAAGAAGGGTGTTGTTGTTCGCAGCGCGGGTGATGACTCATTCGGGAAGATAGGGTTCAACCGAGCGGAGCGAACCATTATTGATGGTTCAAAGCTGGATTCCGATTCACCGGGCGTTCTGATGGCTGAAGGGTCGACATTAGATGGATTCAAGGTCACAGGCGTGGGCATTTATAACGAAGAAGAATGGAATTATCATTATCGTACGCAGGGTGACGAACAGAGCTATGACATGATTGGCAAGCCAGGTGTTGCTGGCATCAGCGTGATCGGGATCAGTCGATGTAAAGTTTTAAACAACATTGTGCATCACATTGGCTACACCGGGATTGTTGTCATGGGGGCTGAAGAGATCGAAGTTCGCCCTCATTTGGTCGGCAACGTCGCGTATCGAAACATGGGTGGCGGCATCGGTGCGATGATGGGCTCTGCTCCGCGAATTGATTCCAATCATTGCTATGAGAACTTTTACGCGGGTATAGGTCATGCCAGTGGCGCATCTGCGACAGTCACCAATAATGAGTGTCATGACAACATTCGAGCAGGAATTGGCATTAGCGAAGGTTCGACACCACGGGTACTCGGAAATCGATGCTTTAAAAATCAAAGAGCGGGTATAGGTGTGAGAACCGGGAGCGACACCATACCGGTGATCGAAGATAATGACTGTTTTGACAACCAGATGGCAGGTATCGGTGTCAGTGAAGAAGCTGCCGCCATCGTTCGAGACAACCGATGTTACCGTAACCAGTTAGCAGGCATCGGCTGCCGCGAAGGAGCAACGCCCGTCATTGAACGCAACGAATGTTTTGAGAATGCAAAGTCAGGGATTGGTGTGGAGACCGGGGTGGAAGCAACCATCAGCCACAATCATTGCCATGGAAATAGCTTGGCAGGGATTGGTGTTCGTGATGGCTCAGAAGCATTGATAACCGGTAATCGCTGCCTCGAAAATAAAATGGTAGCGATTGGAATTGATGGTGGATCGGATGTGCAGATCTACTCAAACCACTTTCTTTGTTCCGGAGGTTTGCCTCCATTGATCGCGGTAAAGGGTAACTCTAAAGCGTGGATCATGGGGAATCAGATCGAGGGGGGTGGGGTGGCCGCTATTCTTGTCCAGGGACGCGTCAAAATCACAGGGAATAAGATCATTGGAAATGGCCCTCGAGCCGGAGGGCCGCCGAATTTTGCTGTTTGGGGACACAAAGACGCTGAACTCTCAATGGTCTCCAATCGTGTCACCGGCTGGCGTCATGCGTTATTTGCTGATCAAGCTAAACGTGTTCAGGCCGTGTTCAATAAGACCATGGATTTTCTCAATACCGCTATCGTGATTAAGCATACTGCGGAGCGGATTCAACTCGTTGGGAATATCGCGATTTCCTCAGATCAAGGTGTCCAATGTCTTCGGATCGAGGGGCCTGAAGTCAAAAGCCAACATATCACCGATGATAATGTGGTCAAAGCGGTGGATCCCAATCCAGAGTCACTGAGTCAATAGCCCGATGACCAAGGAACCCCTGTGCTGGAAAAAAATGAGGCACAAGCTTTTCGTCGCGATCTTTTTGGATCAAGTTATCGATCAAGACGAACCTACTTGATCCATCCGTGTGATGATTGATCTCGACATTGTGCTCGTAGTTGGGGTACTACTGAATGATCTGGTGTAGGTATCCATGATGATCTGCCATTTCGTTCCGAGCCAAGACTGATCATGTCACGATTTCTTGTCATCCACAGTGATGATCCTTCACTTGGCCGTGGAAGCCGCGGTCAAACCCTTGCGAACTTTCTGCGTTGTTTCGCAGGTTATCGCAACGTTCGTGAATTGGCATCTTCAGAGTTGAGCCGTCGAAGATCAGAGACTGCTGAGTGTGTCTTTATCGGAGTCCCCACTCGTTTAAAGCCGGAGCAACTGAGTCTGCTTAGGGCGTCCCAAATTATTCTTTTCGACTACACAGATGCTCCAGACACAACCTGGGGAGCATCAGATTCATCCTTCCTGCTTTCCCTGACGAATCGCTATTTCAAAACATGTGTGGAACCTCAGTGGGATCCAAGCATTCACTGGGGCTGCCTGCCAGTGCAGACCAGTTGGAAATTGACTCTTGAGTTATGGAAGCGATCGGTTCGCGAGTGGCGTGGTGGAGGCAAGATTCCAAAAAAGGAGGTGGATATTGGATTGAGTGGAGGATCAGACAGCTTTCAGCAAAAGCTCGGCTCCAAGAAGGTTCTTTATCCACAGCATCTCAAATGGATGAAAGAATTAGCCTGCCAAAACCGTTGGACAAAGTGGGGCGGGATTTGCGTGGACAAAAAGGGGCTCGCCGATCTTCAAGATCGATATGGTAATGTTTCAGATATCATTTGCAGGCAATCCTCTCGTTTGACTTACCGGAAACTCTTCCAAAAAATGAGCGCGTCCAAGGTCATGCTGGCACCAGCGGGACGTTCGCGATGGACACGTCGTCTTCACGAAGCCGTCTACGCAAGATCGATGATTCTTTCAACAGATCTCAGTGAATCACGATTGCTGATTCCGCAACCCGTTCAGAATCTGGTTTATGTGGAAGATCACAAGCCGGTCTCACCCTTTATTCCTGTTGCACATTCCCTGTTCAATGTAAACCCAGACTGTGTTCTGGATGCGGAACGCGAACTGGAACGTTATTTGCGATTTGGTCAGTATAGCCGTCGGCGACCTAGGGTCTGGGAAAGATTCGAAGAGGAATTAATTGGTGTCTCGTTTTCGCAAACTGCGACACGACGAGACTCTGCTTGATCAAGCTTGAAGCTTAATTCGTCCATCGCAAAGCCGGATTAAGGGTGTATTCATGCTTGGTATCCAAACTGCTTTTTGACGCAGTTCAGCTCAGTCAGTTTCTGGGCGTACCGCTATGGGATGCAACCTAGTTGGCTGGTGAGAAGACGGATGTGTCTGAATAGCAATCGACCTAGTAGTTCCCTGCATTGAGCCGGCGAAAACCGCTCCGCGATACAGATTGATATTTAAGTTGATTCAGCTCGTAGAGTAAGCTCTGTGCGGAAATCCGAGTTTTGCTAACAGGTATTGATTGCGTATTTCGGTCGGGGGCTTGGCGATGCACTTTGTGGTGATAGGTGGTAGTGGCTTTATCGGCCGAGAAATTGTCAATGAAATTCATCGTCGCGGACAGCGCGTGCCAGTGGTCGTTCGGCAGAGTTGTTACCTTTATGATCATGGCAGTCTTTCGAGGAACCTCAGCTTGATTTCACCGGATGCCGTGATCAATTCGGCTGGCTACGTTGGACGCCCAAACGTGGATGCCTGTGAATCAAACAAATCAGAATGCTTGGCAGCCAATGCGGTTCTCCCCGGAGTCATTGCATCAGCTTGCCGAATGAATGCACTGCCGTGGGGGCATGTATCTTCTGGTTGCATTTATTCCAGTGCTAACTCAAATTCTTCATCTTTCTCCGAGTTAGACACTCCGAATTTTACCTTTCGAAACGGACCTTGCAGCTTTTATTCGGGGACGAAAGCGCTCGGCGAAGAGGTACTTCGTGATTGTCAGGATTGCTATATATGGAGAATTCGCATCCCTTTTTCCAATCGCGATTGCCAAAAAAATTACCTGACAAAATTGATGAATTATGATCGACTTCTGGAAGCGACCAATAGCCTTTCAAACCTTGATGAATTCGTTTCAGCTACCGTAGATTGTTTTCAAAAACAGGTTCCCTTTGGCACATACAACCTGACCAATCCAGGTGCGATTAGTACGTCGGAAGTGGTCGACCTAATTCGACAATCTGGGGTCATGGACCGGGAATTTAAGTTTTTTCGATCTGAACAAGAATTCATGAGTCTTGCTGCAAAAACTCCTCGGTCGAATTGTGTACTCGATACCAGTAAGGCCTCGGATGCTGGCTTGGTGATGAGTCCCATTCGAGAGTCCCTGAAGAAAGCACTGCAGACTTGGGTCACCCAAGATCATCAATCCAGTTCCTTGCAATTTCCAGTTGCTGCATGACCGGTGGGCGAGTACCGAATTAGTTGTTGAGTACAGTACTCAACGAATGAGGTGCATCATCTTGCTTTTTGATATGGAAGATGCGTGAGTCGTCTTAAAACTACCTGCATTATTGACACCTACAATCACGAGCGATTTGTTTGTGATGCGATAGAGAGTGCGTTAACGCAGACCTTGCCATTCGATGAAATCCTCGTGGTCGATGATGCGTCAACGGATCAATCCCGAAGCATTTTGCAGGAACGTTATGGGGATCATGAAAGAATTGAGCTGATCTTTCGATCGAGTAATGGTGGACAACTCGCTTGCATTCAATCCGGCGTCCTTGCGGCCAGCGGGGATATCTGTTGCTTTCTTGATGGAGACGATCGACTTCATTCCAATTACCTGGAACGGCTGCTGCCTCATTACCAGGATCACCGTCAATGCACGTGTGCTTTTGTGAGTTGCGAGGAGTTTGACTACCTGATCCGAAGACCTTTCTCTCGGCCAGGGAATCAAATTGCTGGTTTCTCGGTGGGTATCACATTGCTGGGGAATACCTTCATCGGTGCGCCAACCTCTTGCCTGTCTTTCCGTCGAGAAATCTTGAAAAAGATATTCACCTACCCGTTGGTAATCGACTGGTTAATACGATCAGATTATTATATGATTGGCGTCTCATCCCTTCTTGGCGCACGTAAATATTATGTCGATGAAAAACTCGTAAGTTTCCGCTGGCATGATCAAAATAATAGCTGGACCTGCAAGGAAAAACTCGCAAGCTATCGTCGACGATTATCTCTGAACCGACTCAGGTGCTTTTATGAATCTTCCTTAGGAATGGATGCTGAGTCGCTTTATGACGATTTGCATCGAGAATTCGAAACTTGGGTAAATCCAAGATGGAAACTCCTCAGTTTGTATGCGCGAACTAATCTTCAGATTATAAAAAATATCATAAGGAAAATGTCTCAAATTGCGTCTCTGATTAAGCACAAGATACGCACTCGCCTCCATCCAAAAGAATCAGAAGTCGGTTCAGAACACTACTGCACATTGCTTTACCATGATGATGAGTGAGCAATGATGAGTGAGAGATGATTATGGGGCCTTCGGTGAACGCGGTGTCAAAAAGAATGCTTGTCATTGCATCAATTCTGTGGTTGATGATCGCAGTCGGTAATAACGATCAGCAAGTGGTTAACGGCGGACCTTTATGATGCCTGTGACCTGGAAGGACTCTACTAATCGCTTTGCATGCCATCCCTGCGCGTACGCCGGAAAAGCTACCTTGTAATTACCGGGTGGTAGGTCGGGATTGTCAACGGGGAAGTAAGTAAATCGGACACGGCTTGATTCCGTTACCGGAGCGCCGCGATTGATGACGTGTCGATCGTTGATCTGGCCACGTAAGATAAGTTGTTGCTTGTCACCACCAGACGATTCTCCGATGACGGTGATTTTGCTGTATTCACCTTTCGCATACCAGCCAGCGGCTTCGGGACTTGCCGCGTCGGATTCGATTACGGTGACACCGTCAATGGGAACGTAGTAGTAAACCCCACTGCTACCTTGCATGACTTCCTTGGCATAGTCTTTACTCAGGTTACCGAGTGGAAGCCTTTCGCGACTCAAGAATTTCCGTGTGTCTCCAAGCTTTCTGAATTCAATTCCCTCGCCTGATTCATTGGTAACCGTTGCCTGATAGTATGCACCGTCCTTCCTTCGGTAGATTTTGGCTGCTTCAAATTTCACACCTGGTTCGAAGTCGATCACCTCTCCGTAATAATTTTCCATCGCTTCGCGTAATTTTTCTGGTGTGGGATACCCGCCGGCAATCAGCACTTTTTCCATGTCACGCAACCTCAATGCGGCACTAGTGAATCCATTAGTCTTACCTACCACAACAGGCGGAGGAAGCTTTCGCTTGGGTGGTTCAATTTCTCGTACGTGTAATTCTGTGAGCGTCTCACCTTCGAAGACAATGCGAGCTTGACTGTATTCAATGGATGACGGGAGGTTAATGTGAAATTGATTCATCTTGGCCGGATCAAGTCGTTCATCATGAAGTGGGAAACGGTAGATGCGACCTTGCCGGTCGGTAACTTCCAAAGCACATCGAGATTGAGCGCGTG
>JAAXIK010000495.1 GCA_012270385.1 Rubripirellula sp.
AACGTTTACCGTGCCGATTTTTGCGGTTGATTTGTGGGATGATTTCTCCTTCGTCTGGGAAAGGGTTCGACATGTGACGCGCCCCTCTAGTGTTCTCTCCAAGGTCACGTCACTAATTGGTGTAGGGGCGGGACAGATGAGCCGCGTTGACAGTGTAGAAATCTCCATCGATAAAGCGGGCGATCGTGCCAAGGGATCGATCTTGGCGTCCGATGCATTTTTTCCCTTTCCCGATTCCATTGAAGCAGCGTCTGAAGCTGGAATCGTCGCCATCATCCAGCCGGGTGGCTCACGTCGTGATCAAGAAGTCATCGATGCTTGCGATCAATTCGGTATCCCGATGGTCCTTACTGGCAGACGGCACTTCAAACACTAATGACCATTCTTGATAAAATACTGATTGAAACTCGACAAACCGTTGAGAAAGATCGCAATCTCGTTCCTGAGCATGAGCTCGAAGCGGCGGTAAGAGATCTTCCGCCTTGCAAAGATTTCCACGCTGCACTCGCTGCAGGGGACCAAGTCCAGCTGATCGCGGAAGTAAAACGAGCCAGCCCATCGGCAGGACTGATTCGAGAAGATTTCGATCCCGCTCAGATCGCTCAACAGTACGAAAGTGGTGGTGCTGCATGCATCAGCGTGCTGACGGATGAGCCTTTCTTCCAAGGTGCCTTGGACTACCTACGACTCGTTCGACGCACAGTGAATCTGCCGATTCTCAGAAAAGATTTCATCGTCGATCGCTATCAACTCTTGCAAGCCCGTGAAGCTGGAGCTGACTGCGTCTTACTGATTGCGGAGTGCTTGACCGCTGAGGAACTGGATCGCCTCACCGAACAAGCGATCTCTCTTGGACTTCAAACCCTGACAGAGCTTTACGAGCCTGAGAATCTTGAAAAAGTACTGTCGACCCGTACACGATTAGTGGGTGTGAACAATAGGAACCTGAAAACCTTTGAGACCTCGCTGGAACATACCCTCAACCTTCGACCACTCATTCCGGCCGACCGACTCGTGGTTGGCGAAAGTGGCATCCGGACTCATGAGGATGTTGAACACCTCGGTAAAGGAGGCGTAAAAGGTATCCTTGTCGGGGAATCACTGATGCGTCAACCGGACATCCTTGTGGCCACACAGAAGTTACTAGGCCTTGGATTCCAAGAAGAGTAGACCCACGCCGCTCAGTCCTCAGGCGGAGCGGATGGAGGTTCGAAGGCGAATTCTTGCCATTTAACCGCTTTGTCCATTGGCTCGATCCGCATGACCAGATGACCATCTTGATAGAGACGGACCGTACCCGTGGACTGACTGACGACAACGGAGATCGCCTTGGTCTTTCGGGTCACCGCAGCGGCAGCCCAGTGACGAGCACCGAGCCCTTTGGTCATGGTTAGCTCTTCGTGTGACACCTCGAGCATCTGACGACTTCTCTCGATGATACCATCACTACTGATGATAAACGCACCGTCCAGTTGAGCGATCTCCTTCGCATCCTCCTGAACTTTTGCATCAAGCAAATTCCGATGCTTTTTGTTGTAGCCGCGAAAGGGGTCAACACCACTATCGTTGGAATGCTCTAAAACTCGTCGGGTATCACCGACCACAAACAGAGTCCCAACCGGCTTCCCCTCGCGACACTCTCGACCGATCTGTGCAGCGAGATCAACAACCGTTTTGATTGTCTGCAAAGGCACACGACTTTCGAGCATCTGCAGGTCACGGCTGGTCAAACGACGCATTCGCTCATCGAGCTGCAGATAGCTGATGGTATCCAGACGCCCTTGCTGAAAACCGCTGTACACAGCGACCACTTCACCATTGGTGCGAATTAACTCATCTGCAGCGGATTCAAGAAGTGCATGCTGTAATCGCTCCAACAAAGGTGACTGCTCTTTATTCAGAGCAATCGGCTTGAGCCCTACTTCGGCAGCACCCTCCAAGTCGTCAGCATCATCGACTGCAACAATCACGGGTTTTTCAAGATCATCCGTGATCTCGATGATCCGTTTCCAGTCTGCCGATCCATCGAGCAGGATCAAAAGAGCATCGGCTTGGCGTTCTTTAGAAAGGCTAACGGCAGCTGCGACAATCGCGATGTTGTGTTTCGTGAGCCTTTGCGATGCCATGGGCGACTTTCGATTCAAGGTTGGGGAGCATTAGCTATTTATAGCTTAACTCATCAACCTCCAAACTCCCAGTCAGATGTTGCTAATTCAACAGCAATCGTATCCGCTGGGAACAACTATCTTCGATCCGCTCCATCTTGGGTGGCAATCACCAACGACTGCCAGGCAGGTCCTTCTTGGTAGACCCGATCATAGAACATGGCAAGAGCTCGCAATGCGTGACCCTTTGGGCCAATCTTCCACTTTTGCTGCCGGTTTTGATTCATCGCATTGGTGAGATACCTCACGGCGTTGACCAGACGTGGATCCTGCAGCTCAGTATCCGGTAGAACCGTCAGTAACCACTCTACCATGTGACCCGTGGTTTGCACCTTACGATCCATACTGCCATTATCCTCACGGCCCTCAAACCAATCTGTGCTCATTGAGCCATCTCGGTTCTGAAGCCTGAAGGCGTACTGAACAAAATCATCGGTGTAAATCTCAGCTCGTTTCCACTGACCGGAAATCTCTCTCCCTTCCATTCGACGTTTTCGAAGGGCATGGGCAAAGCCCATAAGTCGATGTGTCCCGCCACATGCGGAGCCGACAATCGGTTGCGACATCTCCTCCCTCAAAAGCCGAGGCATATCCCAAGTTTCACCTTGTTCGTTGGTCCAGCGAGTCTCCGTGTCAAGATAATGGGCAAGCCCAATCAGCGAAAACGTTAGCTCCTCACCAGAGCGACAAGCGAGCATTTCCTCCTTCACGAGGTCGTCGACCGTATACCGTGTGCCACCCGCATAAAGTGGGTAATCAAGTGGAACATCACAAAGCGCCAAGACAGCCAAAAACTGAGCTTGATGTCCCTGCAGACCCACGCCTGTGGTCGCAACCATTCTCCCGTTTTGTTTGATTAAAAGTGGCTTTCCGGCGCAAGCGTTGTTGCCGGCGATCCATGCGATCGCATTGTATTTCTCTTTGCCTGCGATGATCGGTGTGTCAGCACCCCATACCATGATGGAGTGTAACATGCCCCAGTTACTGCGGATGTTGGCCGATTCAGGCTTTCCATAGTAATACTTCAGGCATTGATTCATCGCTCGCTGCATCTGAAGAACCGAGCCACTCAATTCGAGAGGAACTCGAGGATACCCGGTGTAATCGAGGCGGGGTTGAGTCGCCTCTATCGCCAGTGGTGATTCAGAAGGCGCCAGATCACGCTCACTTTGGTGGACCAGATCTTCCGAAGCTGGATCCTCTTGCATCGAAGCGTCTTCATTGATGGTGTCCGCATCAGCCAGATCGCTTGAATGATTGACCACCTCATCTTTTTGTTCTGATGCCACGCCTTTTTGTGTAGTTGGTGATCCGTCTCGCTGAATTTTCACATCCCGCATGACGACTTTACGCCGCGACGAGGTCAAACCCTCCGGCGAACTCTCGCTATCTGCTGTTGCTTCCGCGGAAGGATCATTGGAAACAATTTCCTATTTGACTTTTGACTCTTGCTTGACCTCTGGAGTGGGATCTTTCGCCTCCGTAGGAGTCTCCGTTTCGACCGCTTCTTCGGCCATGGCGAAATCATCAGTAGACTCCGAGTCCTCCACCAAATCCTCGGGGTCACGTAAGGGCAGCGGGGCATCATCGGCAGATGCAATCCGTCGCGATGAGACTCCTCGATCGCCTCTCTTTTCCACAGCCGGTTTCTCAACCGGCATATCCGAATCGGAAGACCCATCAGCGATGCGAGACTTTGTATCTTTCGGAGTACCTTCTGCACTGGCTTCCGTCTCGGGAGCCTTGAGAATGACGACGCTTTCCCCCGAATCCTCAACGGAACGGGCCATAGGGCTCTCACCGGAATTCACTGGCAAAAGGCGAATCACACTCGTAGCTCTTTCCAATTTGCCTGTACTGGATTCTTGTCCCAAGGATTCCAAAGCAGGGGATTCC
>JAAXIK010000077.1:0-667 GCA_012270385.1 Rubripirellula sp.
CATCGAGCCGTGTTTTGGTAACTTTGCCTTGCGCCGAAGCAGCGACGTGAGTCGCTTGAAGAGCAGCCGAGAGCCCACCACCAATCAGCCCCCCGAGCCCCAGGGCAATGCTGTCACGGCGGGATACCCCTTCGCAATTTTGGTTCAATGGAAGCCGACCGGTCTTGTGTCTCGATTTCGAGAAAGATTGCAAGTCTTGGTACCTTCTGAGTAGTGAATCCATTTTTGAATTTCTCCTAGTCCTGAATGGAAAACTCAGGGGAATTGATCATCGCCCACATCAGGTCTTGGATACCTGATTGCCTCGACTCGCTGCGAGTCATCAGTTCCGTGGCGTATTGTTTTTCTTGGTCGCTCGGGAACCTGCTGAATCCGGCGAGGTAAAGCTCTTCAGTCAGAGCGTCGTTGGTGAGATCTGATTCAGCAAGTCTTGTCGCCCGGCCAGATTTGTTGCGGATCCTGGAGTCGAGTTCTCTAGAGTTCATCAGGTGCAACGACTGAGTCATCGTCGAGTCAGGAGTGCGGTCGCAGGGTGGATCCTGATTTTCGTTGGGACGTCCGAAAGTATCGAGAAACACCGCATCCACACGAGTAGTCCAGACTTGGTTAGCGCGAGACTCCGGAGGCATAGCTTGCATGACGGGAGAGGTTTCCGTGAAGTCGGCAA
>JAAXIK010000077.1:677-2240 GCA_012270385.1 Rubripirellula sp.
GTATTATCTCTTATGTTAATATTAATATTTTCGTTTTTTTTTATTATTGTATCGAGAAAAACGGTATCTTCACGGGTCGTCAAGACTTGGTTTGATCGTGACTCCGGAGGAATGGCTTGCATGACGGGGGAGGTTTCCGTGAAGTCGGCAATTGCATCGGATAAGACTTCGGCTCGGACACGGTGTCGATAGTGGCGCGAGTAGTTGACGCGGTCGGAAGCATTCGACGGGGTGGTTTGAGATTGATGCGAATAGACTCTCGAGAGTGCAATCGTCTTCAGGATATGTTTCTGATCATATCCTGAGTTTCGGAAATCTTCCGCGAGAGCTTCAAGGAGCCTGGGATTGGTCGCTGGATTGGTGCTACGGAGATCATCCACCGGCTCAACAAGCCCACGACCCATGAGTGTTGCCCATAGTCGGTTGACTTGTACCTCGGCAAAATATTGGTTCTCTTGCGATGTCAGCCAATTGGCGAAAGTGGATCGTCGATCACTCTCGTCAACTGCATGTTTTGCTTCATACAGGGGAGCGGGTTCTAGCGTTGCCCCTGTGATCGGATGTTTGACCTCGCCCTGAGCTACGGTCATGACGATTTCCTCACCACCAGAGATAGGTGGTGAAAGGCCAGTTCCTTTACGACCCACACGAGCAAAGTAGGATGCAAACTCATAAAAGTTTTCCTGGCTGTAGCTCTCGAAGGGATGGTGGTGGCATTTTGCGCATTCGAGACGAATCCCCAGAAATAACTGGCTCACGATCGTTGTGATTTCGTCCGGACTGCGCCTGTCACGAAACATCGTAGCCGCACCATTCTGCCAAGTACTTCCTTTGGCGGTGATCAACTGACGCACAAATTCATCGTAGGGCACGTCTTCTCGAAATTGTTGGCGAATCCAATTGTCGTAATTCAGGACAGCTTTGATTCCGACACGGTAGGGATTGGGGCGGAGAAGGTCCGCCCAGTAGCCAGACCAATGGTCCGCGTACTCATGACGATCCAGAAGCGAATCGACTAACGATTCGCGTTTGTTTGAATCCTCAGAGGTTAAGTAAAATCTTGCCTAATCGGCTGTGGGCAGAAGGCAAAATAGATCCTGATGTACCCGTCTCAGGAAAATGTGTTCCTCGACGGTCTCTGAAGGTTCGATGCGTTGAGTCTCTAATTTCTCGTAGACCAATTCATCAATGTAGTTTCTTCGCTCAATGGAATCGAAGAGCCCTTCGCTGAGCGGATTGGGACGCGGGATGGAGATATTCGCCACGCAAATGTGATTGCGGTATCTTGCCATGACTGCAGTCTCCCCTGGCAGTTCACCGGCGGTCACCTGTCCTGCACGGTCGACCGAAGCGACTGCATCATCATTGGAGAGGTACGTGGTCAATAGGGTCACATCTCGGCTTGACCCATCGCTGTAGGTTGCGATGGTTTTAAGATTGGAAGTCTCATCGGTTTGAAGCACGTAGTTATTTTGCACCAGTTCGACTTTCTCGAGTGAAGCCTCTCCCTCCACTCGTCGAGTAGCTCCTTCGTTGATCCACCGATACAGCGTTCGATAATCG
>JAAXIK010000077.1:2250-4059 GCA_012270385.1 Rubripirellula sp.
ATGACGGAACTAAACGGCGACCGCGGGCGTCCTGACTTAATGCTGCATGGTCAAAATCAGAGTCGAAGCCACGCAAAGAGAGTTGAAAGCCGTTCTGTCCACGCTGTTTGCCGTGGCAGGGGCCTGAGTTGCACCCGTAGGCGGATAAAATGGGTTGAATGTCCAGCTCAAAGCTAACCGGGTGGCCCGCCTCGTCTGCTGAAAGCTGACTGCCAAAGGATTCAGTCACATGATCCGCCGCTGCTAGAGTGGTGACACTCAGCAGGAGAAGGAAAACTGGCGTGATTGGCAGCAGGTGGGACATGGAGGCTGCGGGAGTGGGGGCTATCGATATTCAACCGGATGTAGTTTAGCTCCGCTGAAAGCTCTTTGCAGACAGTAGTCGGGGCTTCTGCTAGAATTTCGATCCAGTTTTTTCTCCTTTTCTGCTTTCAGCTCCTCTTCTCGAAGATGATTTCGTAGAAAACCGATGCGACGGCGCAAAATCTTTGCTTGGAGCTCGACTTCTTCAAGTTGCTTCTCCATTCGATCAATACGCACTGCGGGATCCCTTGCGGCGAATCTTTGGAAAAATTCAAGCAGGATCAGGGCTCTCAGTGCTCTAACCGCAGTTCCCCGTAGCCGATAGACGCGAGCCATCTTGCTGATTTGCGAGGCACGCATGACTTGGAGCGTCCGCAGAAAGGAAAACAGCGGAATGAGGATAATGACAATATCAAGCCAGTGCGTTTTGCAGTACGCAAATTTCTGTCGGGCCACCGCTACAAGAACGATGAATTCAAAAGCGAAAGCGAACCAGATAATGCCAGTACTCACGTGAATCGCAATCCTCAGTGATGGATGGGCGATTACCTGTGCCTTCAAGAAGTACTCCACCAAAAGAACAGGTAGAATCATCAGCGCGATGACAAACATCGGTAAGCTGAATCGTCGTTCCAACCGCCTGCGGAGTCGCTTATTCGGATGCCTCCAGCCCATTCCTGGTAGCCAGATGCGGTGGTCCATCTCGGGGCTCGGAGCACAAAGACGCAACGAAGGGCAGACGCAGAAAAGGAGAGTGAAGTAATGAAAGCGACGGTGCTCTTTTTTCCAGCTACGGGTGAGCAGATGGAAAATCGATTCTGCCATGACCAGCGGCGAATGTGCCAGCGTGATACCGACCGCAAGATTTTTAAGATTACGATCGATCGTGGTATTGGTAAGAAGTCTTTCTGCTTCAGCTCGAAATTCCGGAGGTTGCTCGAGCAGGAAGGCTTTCGCGCTTTCTGTGAATTGGGGTACGTCGATCCACAGCACCACTAATGCAGCCTGGCAAATTAAGAAAACAAACGAGATACCGAACATGAAAGGCGTGGTGAGTTGGGCCACGAGCACTGCGGGATCGGTTAGATGATTTGTTTCTTGATGCATCAATGGGAAATTGTTGCTGACGCGGACAATCGCAGGTGGATCTTTGGCTGATCCTAGGCCTGCATCATTAGCTCCTAATACGATAGCCGATTTGCTTCAGTCGATTCGTTACTCGATCAACGTGATCGCCTTGGATTTCAATATTATCGTCCTTCAACGCTCCGCCTGCTCCGCAGGTCGTCTTTAATTCGGAGAGCAGGTTCTTCAGGTCGGTCTCGCTGGGGTGGAGACCCCACACGACGGTGACCCATCTTCCGTGTTTGCGTCGATCAACACGCACTTTCGCTTGTTGTTTATCGGGGTCTAGCCAAACCGTTTTCTCCTCCATGGGTTCGCACTCGCAGTTCTCTTAGATCTGATTGCATCGCTCGCCGGTAGGTGGAATATCCTAGGGAGTGC
>JAAXIK010000131.1 GCA_012270385.1 Rubripirellula sp.
TCTGTGACTGCTGAATGAAGTTGCTTCATTCCGAGTTTTCTTGCTGCAAGGTCGGGAGTCTCCGCAATGGTATCTGCTAGACCAAATTCCAAGGCTTGTCTCGCATTGATCCCGTTACTCAAGTCAATTCGTTCGCCTCGAATCCACGGGTTGTCTTCCCCTTGATCGTCTCTATTTGCATCGTCTCCTCGAAAGTCGCCGTTTGCGGAATAGGCGACAGCTCCGGTTTTAGTGTGTGTAAAACGATAGACCTCCGCTGAGGGATCCACCAGGCCCTGGATCAACCCAGGGCTACGTTGCGTTTCAGCGGCAATGGCTGCAATGATGCTCAGAGTTTCTTGGTCGAGACCTGAGGCTTGTGGCGTAGCGAGTCCATCACCGCCAAGTTTGGCATCCGATGACAAGAAGAGTGGCTTGCAGGCAAAAGCGATACGAGCGGGATCTCCTTTCGCCTCTCCCGATACGATCGCCGAAACGTTCTCCATGGAGTCGCCGGGTGAAGTGAGCCAGTAGGCAAATCTTGCTGATTCGGTGATCGCGCCTCCGTGAGAGTCAATCTCAAGGAGCCAGGTGTTGACCGATTTCTGCTTGCGGGTTGCGGCTAGATTACTTTGCCAGCGACGAAGTCTTGAGCTGGAAATGGGGCCGTTGATTTCAAGCAGGCGTCCGACTGGGGTGAAATCTAGGGTTTGGTTTTCGAGGGTTTCAAGTTGAGCGAGGTCCAGGAACTCAGCGATCCCCGATGTTCGATTCTCCGTTCTACTTGTAATATTCAGTTCACGAAGTTGCTTCGCTGATAACTGCAAAGGTACGCCCGAGGAGGATAGCACTTCTTCCTGAAGAATATTGCCTTCAACGCGTTTGTCTTCTAGCGAATCGCCGCCCAGCAAGCTCAAAACACCTTCAACGTCGGTAACACGGGATAGGGTTCGACTCGGATCGATCAGTGATTCGACTACTGCTGAAGGAAATAGCCCTCGCTGTTTTGCCCCTTCGAGCTACGTGACTTTTGCCGGGGCGGCTAACCCCGTCGCGCTACCGCTTGCATCACCAAACCCGATCAAATTGGCTGTGTCCGAAGCGATGATCGACTCGACAGCCAAGAGAGGTAAGCACGCGTGATTGGAAACATTCCGGTCCATCCATGCTACGAATCTAAATTGCCGCTGCTGGCTATCGAGTAAATAGCGTGCTAGTTGTAGTTGATCTTCAAATGTCGTTGCATCTGAACGACTTAGTGCGAGCTGACTACTGTCAGGGATTTTGTTCGCCAAGCTTTTGGAGGTCTGTCCAAAGTGCAGAATAACGGTGGTCCGAGGCTGGGTCTCTGACTTGGGGATCTCCGACTCCGATGTTTGAATCGATGCGATCTTAGCAATGATTTCGTCAATCTGTGTTTCGGTTAGTGAGGGATCAATTTGTATCAGATAACCCGATCTCTTCGGATTGGATTGAGATTGGGTTGGCGCGGCTGACTCTGTACCTGACTCGACGGATGAAAAGGATGAAGCCACATTTTGCGCGGTGGCGACCGACACGACGGGCAACGCCCCAAGAATCCATAGAAAAGCAGGGAGTGATGCGAAGACCAAGCGACGCAAAGGGTCAGTCGAGTACTCGTGAATCCAGCAGGAATCAATGTCCTGAGGGAGACAAGTTTGGTTTTCCGACGGAATTCTGGATCGCAAAGGATTCATGATTGACGAACAATACGATGATTCAATTGGGGATGGACCCATGACGCGACTTTCGAGCAGTCGAAGACGGTCAGGACTGACAGTTGCTACTCTAGTTTAGCGACATCGGACAGTGGGGTGGTTCCTGCAGGAATCCCTCTGATGGCACAGATTGGGATCTGCTTGACAGCCGTAAAAACGGTATGATTGAGGATGCAGTGAGGGCGTCGAGATCTAACTGTGGTCACACAGGATGCTCCAAGTTACCAAGCTTCCCGTCATGAAGCTTGGTGAGAAGCCGGTGGCATTGAGAAGCCGGTGACATGATGGCATGAATGAGGTTGAGCATGAAACGGATCCGAGAGGCCATCAGAGATGACCAAGCACCGACGCGAGTGTCCGCGTCCAAGCCTTGGGCTCTGATTGTGGTTACCCTAATCTTCGCAGGCTTCGTCTTGGTGAGGTTCGTTGCTTTTCGCCAGACCCAACCTGATGGGGTTGGAAATCAGGTGATGGCTCAGGTGCCAAACCGATATCAGCCCGAGCGAGCCATGCGGTATCTGCAGGAGATATGCAAAATCGGACCTCGAGTGACGGGGTCACCGGGAATGCAAAGACAACGCGATGCACTTGCCCGTTTTTTTCAAGAGCTCGGCGGGACCGTCACCTTTCAGAATTTTGAAATACGACACCCCGAAAATGGAGAATCCGTCCCGGTATCCAATCTGATCGCGACTTGGCATCCAAATCGACCTAAACGCTTTTTACTTTGTGCCCACTATGACACGCGACCCTATCCTGATTCGGATCGGAGGAATCCAAAAGGTTACTTTGTAGGAGCCAACGACGGCGGCAGCGGTGTCGCTGCCTTGATGGAGTTGTCTCACCACCTACGGGATCTTCCTGATGATTTGGGGGTGGACATCGTTTTGTTTGATGCCGAGGAATTTGTGTGGCTACAGGATCGGGACGACTACTTTCTCGGTTCCAAGTTTTTTGCTCAGAAATATTTGGCGGAGCCACCGGCGATTCCGTATCAAAGCGGTGTTCTGTTGGATATGGTCGGAGATCGCGAGCTCAAGATTTACTATGAAGGTAACAGTCTCAAGTATGCTCGTGAGGTCACCACAGGTATTTTTCGTACGGCTAGATCCCTCGGGGGGAGTGCTTTTGTTCCGAGAAGGCGGCATGTCATTCAAGATGCTCATTGGCCCCTCAATGAGATCGCTAGGATCCCGACGACGGACCTGATCGATTTCGATTATCCAAGGCCTGGATTTGGGGCGCCGAGTTATTGGCATACCGAGCAAGATGTACCCGCGAATTGCAGCGGTCAGTCGCTCGCTACCGTGGTTTGGGTTGTCCACCAGTGGTTGCTGGAGCAGTCCGATGAATTAACTCCCAAAGGTTAATGCAGTCAGAAGGAGTTTGAGGCATGTTTGAAGGTAGTTTGGTGCTGGGAGCCACATTGTGCTTCTTCGCATGGTGGCTGCAGTCGATTGAGAAGCAAGGCTGGCCTAATGAAACCTTTGTCACCGACCTCGACAAAGAGTATCGAGCGAGTCGTCTGGATTCACGCAGGAAGATACATTATTTGATCGCGGGTTGCGGTGTGCTCATTTTGCTTGCCGCGTTCTCTGGGCCTGAGTTCTTGGTGGCGTGGGCATTGTGTTGGACTCTGGTGCTGCTCGGTTTGATGGTGGTGATTTTCCTCGCAGCGGTCGATGGGTTTCGATGCCATCGTTATCACCGGCGAAAACTTCCAGAAATCCGAGAGCAGGCTTTTAAGAGTGAGGACTCTTGAAACTTTTCTACGTCCTAACCTGTCAGGGGCCTTGGTGATTGGCATCAATGTCTGACTTCCCTTTTGTAAATCTCTGAGGTGATCTCGCGTGGATTTATCTGACCTCCGTCAAGAATATGCTGATCGTCATTTGGATCTTGATCATACGGAAGAAAATCCTTACCGGCAGTTTGAACGATGGTACAAGGAGGCGGAATCCGCCGAACTACTGGAACCCAATGCAATGGTTTTGGGAACGATCGACTCGAAGCTACGTTCGTGTCAGCGAACCGTTCTTTTAAAATCATTCGATGAACGTGGTTTTGTTTTCTACACGAATTATGGCAGTCGTAAAGCAAGTCATATTGAAGCCAATCCTCACGTCTCACTCCTCTTCCAGTGGCTGCCACTTCAGCGTCAGGTGGAGGTGAATGGGATGGCAGAAAAGGTCGATCCCGAGGAGACGGCCAAGTATTTCAGAAGTCGACCGCGAGGAAGCCAAATCGGAGCATGGGTTTCCCGGCAGAGTCAGGTGGTCTCCAGCAGGTCCGTTTTGGATGAGAAGCTGAAGGCACTCGAGCAACGCTTTGGCGATGAT
>JAAXIK010000371.1 GCA_012270385.1 Rubripirellula sp.
GCTCCAAAGTTTCCAGTAGTTCCCCGATGTGATGATCCACCTGCATGACAAAATCTGCATAGGGATTGAGTCCGCTTGCATCCTTAAACGGTGGAACGGGAACAATCGGTGTGTGAGGAGCAGGAAGTGCAAGGTACAGGAAGAAGGGTTGGTTGGTTTCTGACTCGGAGGTTCGGTCCTTCACATATTGCATCGATTTTCCAAACAGGTGTGGAAGGACCTCGTCGATCTTGAAATCGGGTGCAATAGGGCCTTTCCGATACCAACCATACCGGTCCTGCTGCTTGGTGACTCCTTCTTCTCGGACCGGAATAGCGGTCGCTTTGCCTGTATCCACCCAGACGTAGGGTGGCATATCAAGCGATCCACAGTGAGCGTAATAGCTGTCGAATCCGTTGATATCAGGTCCGTTGATGATAGGCAGCTTAAAGTCGATTCGACGCTTTCCCTCGGTCGGCTGATTCTCGTAGGACCAATCCCATCCCAGGTGCCATTTACCGATCATTTGCGTGTGATATCCCGCACGTTTCATCAAGTGACCGACCGTGGCGCGGGACTCCGGAATCAAATGTGGACTGGTGCCACTAAGTACTCCTCGAGCGAGTCGTGAACGCCAGTTGTAACGTCCGGTTAGGAGTCCATAGCGTGTGGGAGTACAAACGGAACTGGAAGAATGTGCATCGGTGAAAGTGATCCCTTGCTTGGCAAGTTTGGCCAAGTTGGGTGTTGCGATTTTACATTCGGAGTTCGTTGGCTGGATGTCACCAATGCCTAGGTCGTCTGCAAGTACAAAGATGACATTGGGTCTCTCGAGCTTCGGTTCCTGAGAGTCCGATCTGTACGATTCGGGTGATACCGCATCCACTTCAGCTTGAGGGAGAAAGGTGAGGGATAGTAATAGTGCGTAGCTGAGGTGAGCCCATCTGTGAGTTCGAGACATGCCTGATCGATGTTCCATAGGGAGATTTACCTTTTTTGATTTCGCAGCGATCTGCTAGATACACCGCCGTCGATCCATTTTTTCAGTGGTCGCCGGAGTGTGCAGTTCGGTATGGTAACATTTTATTGCTGGTCAGCGGGTGAGGGATGTTGCCAGAAGACGTGGTAAATGATTTTGTCTTCACGCGGTGGAGACGGCTTTGAGGTTTCAATCGAGTTGTGTTCTCTATGCGGCATATCATCCAACATGCACTGCTTGGGTTGCTGATTGGTGCGATCCTTCGAGCTGGACTGAAATCCAATTCCGTTCACGGCCAGCGCATTTTAAAGAATGAAGCGACGGTTACCGCGATTCCACACACCGAAGGATCGTTGCGCTGGCACCGCGACTGGATGAACGAAGTTTTTCCAATTCTGGAGGAGCAGTGCTCTCACTGCCATTGGTCGACAGTTGAGGCCGAGGCCGGTCTAGAGTTTGACAAACTCAGCGACGCTGGAATGGCGTTGGAGAATCATCGGGTTCTCAAGTCGATCGTGCGAGCCGTGGTCTCTGGCGACATGCCACCCGAAAATCCAATGGATCCAGGCCTTCGCAAGAAAGTGCAGAGTTGGTACGAGGACAGCTACCGACCCTCTCTCCGAGCATTACCAGGACCGCATTCACCCAGGCGGTTGTCCCGGCATGAGTTACGCTATTCCATCGCAAGTGTCTTTGGGTTTGAACCAGAGGTTGCAATCATTGAGGCTGAGCAGACCGTTGTGGAAAAATCTTTGGTCCTGAAGTTGTTGCCCCTCGATCCACCGGGCCAGAGTGGGTTCACCAACGACACCCATACCAATCCTTTAAAAGAGACCCATTGGGAGCAACTCTCTCTCATCGTGGACTCAGCGCTCGAAACTCTGTTGGGCAGCGAACGTGAACAGCTCCTCAGTCAATTGATAGGAAAAGAAATCACGAACCCGGTGGATTCTTCAGATGCAATCCTTGTGTTGGAAGCGATCTACGAGCGGGCATTCAGGCGGCCGCCCCCGGAAAACTTTCTGGAGCGAGCCATCATGCGTATCCAATCCAAGGAAGATGATGAACTGCTGAAGGAGTTGAAGGCCGAGGTGAAGTCAATTCTGTTATCACCTCTTTTTCTCTATCGAGGCTTATTGACGGCACAAGAGCAGAGTGCAGACGATGCTTTGGTGGGGAGAGTGCCGAGTGAAACTCTGAACGATGTAGACTTGAATTCAGCTTGGCCGGTCGATGATTATGAACTCGCTTCCCGATTGAGTTTCTTTCTTTGGTGTGAACCGCCGGATCGTGCATTGCTAAATGTTGCAGCCCGTGGGGATCTCTCTCAATCCAAAATCTATCGCGAGCAGATAAATCGGATGCTTGATGATGAACGGTCCAAAAGATTGGCCGAACATTTTGCCGTGGAGTGGTTGAGTTTGTCAGAGATTGAGAAAGTTTCGAATAACCCTCCAGTGGCACACGCCCTGCTTAGCCAACCGATCGATTACTTTGATTATTTGATCAGAGAGAACCGTCCCATCACGGAATTGCTTGCATCGAATTACACGTTTGCCAATGCACACACGGCAAAGTTCTATCCAAAAGACAGACGTCATCTCGCGACCTACAGGAAACAACGCGGGATTGAGGTGGAAGCGTTGGCTAATCAGCGACTTGAATTGGCAAGCACAACGGAACGAGGAGGTATCTTGACCATGCCGGGTGTGCTGGCGATGAACCGTGGTCCAGTGGTTCGAGGTACATGGATGCTTGAAAAAATCTTGGGTGTGCATCTGCCAGATCCTCCAGCCAACATTGGACAAGTTCCCTCCAATGAAAAGGGTGAGGATCTCACGTTTCGAGAACGATTCGAGTTGCATCGCAGTCAACCCAGTTGCGCCTCGTGTCATCAGTTCATTGATCCGCTGGGATTCGCGCTCGACCGCTACACGAGGGATGGATCGTATCTATCGGATGACGATGCAAAACGGATGGGAATCGATACCCGTGGTGAGTTGCCCGATGGTCAGTCCTTTTCAGATTTTGCTGAACTGAGAGAGTTGCTACTCAGTGTGAAGAGTGAACAGGTAGCACGAAATTTAGTTGAACGTCTTCTCTCCTACGCCCTCTGTCGGGAATTAGAATGGTTCGATGAGGTGACAGTCGACACGATCGTTGAGAAACTGATAAAGATCGGTGAAAATGGTTCCAGCTTTCGAGAGGAAGTCACCTTTCATGACCTGATCATTCTTGTGGCAGACAGTCTGCCATTTACACATTCGCGATAAAGGAATCACCGAATTCGGTGGTACCCGAGTTAAAGTTGGGTGCTCTACCTCGTTGTTAGATGGCATCACTTAGGAAAGCGTGGGATTTCAAAAACGGTTTAGGGCTAACGCGATGAAATTGAGGAAAGTTGATCGACGCCGATTTCTGAGGGATGCTATCGGGCCAGTTCTGCCACTGCCGTTCCTCCACTGCATGGCATCGAAGGCGAGTTCGGCAACCCATACCGAGGTTCCGCTGCGTTTTGTGACACTTTTTAAACCCAATGGAGTTCATCCACCTAGTTGGAATATTAATGGGGGCTCAGAGTTTGACTTCAGAATGTCCCCAATGATGGCGCCATTTGAGAAGCATAAAGATGACCTCCTCATCCTTGACAATATGGGGGATTTTGGATTTTCGTCGCATGCGAATTCGACTCGGCGATTTCTCTCAGGACATCATCGAAATACGAATTCAGCATCCGTCGATCAGATCATCGCTGACAAAATACGGGGGGAGAGTCCTGTTCGGTCACTCGAGCTCACCACCGAGGGATTGTTTCCCAACCAGATCGGTTGCAGTTACATCTCGTACGATCAGCAAGGCGAACCCATTCCACGTGAGAGTGAGCCTCAATTGGTTTTCTCCCGATTGTTTCGGAATCCAATGCAGAATGTGAGCAGACGAAAAGAACTGAAGAGCGTGCTCGATCGAGTCATCGAGGACAGTCGTGATCTGTTGAGACACTCCGGCGTAGAGGATCGGCGGATTCTTGATCAGAAGCTTTCTGGGGTGCGGGGAACGGAAAAAAAACTGGATCGTAGCGCCGAACAAACACCCGAC
>JAAXIK010000326.1 GCA_012270385.1 Rubripirellula sp.
TCCGAGTCTCATTGACCTGTTGGTCTCAGACCTCATCGACGGCCTGTCGCTACACTTCGTCCTCACTCGCAATCTGATCGTTCACCTAGTACTCCGCACCCAGAACATCTGAATCTGCGGCGTGCAAAAAGCTTTGCTTGGTCAACTCCATTGCTTGGTCAACCGACTCACGGGAGCTCGGTGGGGAAAGTTCTTCCCTCGGAGAGCTCTGCACATTGGCGACCCAGAATTGACCTTCGCGAGTCGGTAGGATGACGGACTCGGAGTTTTGAGTGACTGAAGGAACAAAGACGTCAGCGACCGTTACAGACGGCAGTGTGATTTCATTAGCAGACGATCTCGCAACGGGTACTTCGAAAGCTGAGCTCTCCTCCATTTCCTGGGATTCTGATCCTGAAAGGAATTCTCCCTCGCCTATTCCAGTGAGAGGAAGTGCTGGCGGTGTAGCAGGCATGAACTCACCCTCAGCATCGCCGTTGGTATTGAGCACGGGAGTGAAGGCGAGTGTATCCGTTGCAACACGGAACAGCAAAAGCCCATCGGCTTCACCTTTTCTATGCGCTGCAACCCTGTCAGAGGTGTCAACGGTAGCTTGAACGAGATTGCTACTGGTGCCTCCATTGTCGTCGTTGGTGGTCTCGGTGTGCTGAATCGTTAGAAGAGCGCCGGTACCATCAAGACTGACCTCAGGGCTATCTAGATCTACCTCGGATGACTCCGATACCATCAGACTTGATTCCCCAGGCGATACCGCCACCAGAATCGAGTTCTTGGGTGTGGAGCGAAGCCAGTCTCGAATCGAAATGTATTCAGGTCGTAAACGGCCCAGACCTGAATCAACGGTTGTATCCAAATCATCGATAGCACTGGAAATGGGGATTTCTCGAGCCGTCTGTGCATTTTGCAGGAAGGGGATCGCTGGGATACGAAGCGTGTAATCCCCTGGTAAGAGGTCGCTGAAAGCAGCACGTTCGTCGTTGTAAGTGACATCACGGTTGACTGCGTTCCCCGAAAGATCCGTGCCCGTAAGGGTGATGTTTGATATCTTCAGATTGGAGACAGGTCGTGGCAGGGTGACTTGGATCGTTCTTGGTTCATAATCCGTCACCTCGATTGTAATCGTGCCCGATGCGGTGAGATCGGATCCATCGGAGACGGTATAGCTGACAGTATCGGTTCCAATAAATCCAACAGCAGGCGTGTAGAGAATGGTTTGCGTTACCGAATCAACCTGCACCGTACCTCCAGCAGCGGTGGGGGTATTCACCGCTAGGGTCAACGTTTCGCCGGCATCCGGATTCTCAGGTAGATCACTCAGTTGCAGCAGCGTTTGGTTTTCACCGCCTCGATTTCGATTGAGGTCAAGATCCAATACCGGAGGCGGATCGTTGACGGACTGAACATTGAAGCTCACGTTGCCTATGGCGGATCCACCGCCTGAGTCTCTCAATACATAGGTGAAAGATTCTGTACCGTTGAAGTTTGCAAGCGGTTGGTAAAAGAAGTTAAGCCCGTCCTCTGAAATCCGAACATTCCCACCGTTGCTCGGACTGGAGACAGATTCGATCAGGAAGCTCTGCCCATCGATATCGGATTGGTCATTTGCAAGTAGGTCAAATTCGGCTTCGGGATCGTCTTCGGTGATCTCAAAGTTGTCGTCATTGGCTGTTGGCGGGTTGTCCTTGGATTGTACCGTTTCTGTTACGCTAACCTGTTGCTCAGCGGATCCATCACTGAGTGTGTAGTCAAAAGTATCGACGCCTGAGAAGTCAGTGGCAGGTTGATAGAAAATCCCCACTCCATCGGGTGCGATGGAAATGCTTGCTCCATTGGCAGTCGACCCGCTGGGTGTTAGAGCGGTGACCCGAAGAGTCTCACCGGTATCCGGTAACGCACTGTCGTTGAGTAAGACATTAAGAAAGTTGTTTGCCGAGTTTTCGTTGACGGTAAACGAATCGTCATTGCCATTTGGAGGATCATTAACGGATTCCACCGTGACCGTTACTGTCGCGGTTTGCTGGATCCCTTGATTATCACTGACTCGATAAGTGAAGGTGGAAGTCCCATTGAAATCGGCATCGGGAGTGAATGAGACGATTCCTGTATTGAGTGATGCGGTACCACCCGATTCGGGTTGTGTCACTTGGATGACGGTTAAGTTACCATCGCCTGTAAGTACTTGGTCGTTGGAAAGAACGTCGATGACGGTTAGACCCGTATCTTCTGCAATGGTTACCGCATCATCCTCAACGGTGTAGCTTTGGCCAATGTTGACGGTTGAGGTTCCATAGCTGATCGCGGAAGCGGGAATGCTGTTGTCGATACCAAACATGAGGAATTCACTGTCTATGTCATCCGCGGGGTCCGTGCGGAAGTTCACCGTCCCACTTCCTATTGCTCGGAACCGAACGGTGGCAATATGACTTGAAGCTACATTCGATGCTTGGATGGAATTACTCACTGCACCAAGTTCATTGATCTCGCCCGTGAGCACCGTTCCTTTTTGTACTACGGTGAACCCTTCTCCGTATTCAATTTCGCTTCCTGATTCCACTTCGACCAGATTGGGGTCAAAAAGGATATCCGCGTAGGCAGCGTAGATGCCGGGCTGATTAAAGGGTCTTGCGTCGACCGCGTTCATGCGGAGTAGGAATGAATCACCAACAGAAATCGAACTGATTGCATTGCCGGCAAGGTCGGTGATTTCAAGCTGCACTTCCGCTGTTGGGGCATCTGCAACGGTTATGGTCAGTGTTTCACTTCGTACGTTTCCGGCCGCATCAGTGAGGGTGATGTCTACATCATGATTGCCGAGTTGACTGGCCGTAGGCGTCCAGGTGATGATCCCGGTAGTCGCATTGATGCTCAGTCCGGTGGGGCCTGATGCGATGCCATACTGTAACCCAGACCCCTCTTCACTGCTGATCAAGTCCGTTTCAAAAGCTCTGCCCACATTTGCCTGTGTTGACGCGCTGCCAGTTACTGAATCCGGCGGAGTCGTATCATAAGTCAGGTTGATGACTGAAGAATTTGAGCTGGTGTCGGCTCCGAGTGCGTCGTAGGCGGCTGGGCGGTAGGTTCCATCACCTAGAGCAGCGATGTTGCGTGTCGTGATGGTGGCTGTCTATCCTGAGGCAGTACCGGTGCCTAGAATCGAGTTAGAATCGACGTCGACAATGTTGACCGTGGCTCCACTTGTTACACCGGAAATTGAGAAGGAGAGGGAGCCAGATCGCGTGATATTGTCAGAATCACTCGATCCTGTGTCACTTGCAGAGATCAGGTCGAGTGAGGCGGGGGCAGGCAGAGAATCCACTTCAAATACAAACGAGACTCGCTGAGTATCCGAGTCACTTGCACCGTTTCCAACTACACCGGGAGCGGGACGCACACCGACCTGGGCGGTGATGGTTCCCGCGAAACCTGTGGCGGGTGTGACGGTGACGAGTCCGGAAGTGGAATCCACCGTCACGCTGCCGTTGGCTGAACTGGATAAGGATTGTGCAAAGTAGGTGACCGGATCATCCTCAATGTCGATGCTGCTCAGTTGAAGCGTAGCTGGAGCGTCGGCCGATGAGGTGACTGAGGCGGGAAGGTCATCGAGATAAGGCTGACTATTGGAGGTGTCAACGCCTACCGAAACATTGAAGGTTTCAGAAACTGAAGTTCCACTCGGATCAGTCACGGTCACGGTAACCGTAGTGCTGCCGGGGGTATCCCCCACCGCCTTCAATAGGACGATCCCATTCTCGGTATCGTTGAAGACGTCGATGGTACTAATGGTCACATCATTCAAGGGTCGGTCAGAGCTATTCACCGCCGTTTCACTAATTGCTTCTCGAACATTGGATCCTTCAACAATCTGACCGAAAACGGAGTGGTTGAAGTCAAGGAAGCGAGTCGGTACTTCTGTGATAAAGAATTGTGAGTTATTGGTGTCGTCAGATGATTTGGCGAAAGAAAGCACTCCCTCGCGATTGTGTTGCAACTCAGGATGAAAATCGTCAGCGAAATTTACAAGATTTGACGCACTTGTTCCCGTTCCTGATGGAT
>JAAXIK010000218.1:0-17572 GCA_012270385.1 Rubripirellula sp.
AATGGCTAAGGCTGAGACGTAGGCTTTCATAATCTAGATTGCTAAAATCTACCCCGATAAGCTTCAAAGCAATGAATTCTCGTTTTCCACTAAGGAAAAACAGGCTCCTTTAAGCAATGCACAAAGGAGCAATAACCCTCGCTGAAACTCCAATTCACCACACACCCAAGAATTTCTGAGCCTCTAACAGAGCTTGACGATCATGACGGCGACGGGCATACCCTTGCGATCAACGGGCTCACGGGGATAATTCGAGCACTCTGTCGATTATTTCTATCCACTCCCTTCCTATAGCATAGGTTCCGATATGCCTCTGGTTCCTCTCCGTGTAGTTCTTGATCACGCAGCCGAGAATGATTACGGCGTTGCAGCTTTCAATGTAAATAACATGGAACAAATTCAGTCGATCATGGAAGCGGCTGAGGAGACGGACTCCCCTGTAATCATTCAAGCGTCACGTGGTGCACGCTCCTATTCACAGGATGCTTATCTCAGACACCTCATGATCGCTGCAACGGAATTGTATCCACAGATCCCAATCGTGATGCATCAGGACCACGGCAATAGTCCTGAAACCTGTCAATCAGCGATCGATAATGGCTTCACCAGCGTCATGATGGATGGTTCCCTCATGGAAGACGGCCAAACGCCCGCCGACTATGATTACAACGTCAAAGTCACCGCTGAGGTCGTGAAGATGGCTCACGCACAGGGAGTGAGCGTGGAAGGTGAACTTGGATGCTTGGGCTCGCTTGAATCCGGCGAAGGAGAGCAAGAAGATGGGCACGGTGCAGTTGGAGAACTCTCCCGAGATCAACTGCTTACCGATCCAGATGAAGCCGCTCGATTTGTAGAGGAAACAGGTGTGGATGCTCTCGCTGTTGCCATCGGTACCAGCCATGGGGCATACAAGTTCACCAGTAAGCCTACGGGTGAAGTCTTGGCTATGTCTCGAATCGAAGAAATTCATGCAAAACTACCCAACACCCACTTGGTAATGCACGGAAGCAGCAGCGTTCCACAAGACCTCCAAGATATCATCAACCAGTATGGTGGTCAGATGAAACAAACCTATGGGGTTCCGGTTGAAGAGATCCAACGTGGTATCAAGAGCGGCGTCCGTAAAATCAATGTAGACACTGACTGCCGTATGGCCATCACTGGAGCTATCCGAAAGCTACTCACAGAAGATCCTTCCGCATTCGACCCACGCGCCTATCTGAAGCCAGCACGTGCCGCGATGAAAGAGGTATGTGTCGCAAGAATGACTGCTTTTGGACAAGCAGGTAATGGCGCGAAACTGAGAGAACAGATTGGATAAATCTTAGAAGTTCATCGTCATCCTTTTTCTTGGATGCTTTGCTGACTCATTACCCTTTGCATCCAATGAGATGCAAAGGGTTTTTTATTGATTCGGTGTCAGCAGGAGTATACAAGTGAATGTCACCGAAAAAAAAATGGATCTCATTGAGCACTTTTGGGACGATGTCTCGAGCAGGGGCAACAGCACTGCACTCATCGCAACTAATCATCTCGGAGAAATCGTATCTGTAAGCTGGAGAGAGCTTGGCCGATGGGTTTCAACAGCGTCGGCGTATCTCTCCAACGAAATGAGTGTACTGGGGACTCCTACCGATCGCATCGGATACCTCAGTGACAACTCTCTCGCTTGTGTGGTAACCGCCTTAAGCTGCATGAATTTAGGTGTGATTGAATTCCCATTTGATCACCGCTTACCTAAGCATGAAATTGATAGGCGGTGGAGATCGATTCAAGGCCTTTGGATCGATCTGGTTGAAATCTCAAGTCAACTGAGTAGCTCCAGTCAAGGACCCGAGGCTATATCCAAAAGAACGAAACCCACGCACAAACCAGAGTCACCCGCTCTAGTACTCTGGACAAGTGGTACGACAGGAGATCCGAAAGGAGTCACACTTTCGCGTTGCAACCTAGTTGGCAATGCGAGTGCGAAGCTTCAGGCAGTCCCTCAAGACGAGGACGATCGACGATTGTGCGTCCTACCACTTTGTCATGGCTATGCGCGCACTTGTGATATGGGTACATGGCTAATTAGCGGGTGCACGCTAGCCGTGTCTTTGGGCTATGAGGGTATCAAGCAATACGCGGGACTCGTGCAGCCCACCCTCATGAATCTCGTACCGAGCCTCGCAAAGAAATTACTGGACAACAAAGAACTGAAAGGATTGGATCAATTACGCTTGATTGGCTGCGGTGGAGCGGGTCTTTCCGAAGAAGATTACTTCAAATGGACACATGAACGTGGTGTCACGGTGATACAAGGCTATGGCTTGACTGAAACATCGCCCGTCATATGCAGTGCCACCCCAGAATGTGCAGGGCCTGGATTAGTGGGTGATTTTGTAACGGGTTGGGACTACAGAATTGAAAATGATCAACTCTTTGTTCGTGGCCCCCATGTCATGTTGGGATATTGGAATGACCGAGAAAGCACGGACCTAAAGATCGACTCTGATGGCTGGCTTGCGACCGGGGACCAAGTAGAAGTCGACCCGGAAACCAACCAATTAAAAATACTTGGCCGAATTGATGATGTAATCATCTTGGACAATGCCAACAAAATTCACCCCCATTGGATCGAGGGAGAGATCAATACGATCTCAGGTATCAATCACTCAATGCTGATCCAAAGAGATTCCTTGGAGCTATGGATTGATGTAAGTGAAGAGATTCAGCCAGAATCCGAGAGGTATCAAACACTCTATCAAGAAGCTGAGCAGATCATTCAAGGAAAAACTTATGGAGAACCGTACTCAATCCGAAGATTTGACACCCCACTTATTAGTACCGAACTCACCCCTAAAGGCACGTTACGGCGTGGTCTCATTCGGAAGAGGCGTTTCAGTTCCTAAGCTGGATCATAGGCATCGCTGCCCATGCCCCGACCACGTGGAATAAATTTGCACATCACAATTCCCAAACCGTAGAGGAATACGAGTGGCACGGCCATTGCGAACATACTGGTAACGTCCGCTGGTGTCAGGACCATCGAAACCAAAAAGATAACAAGGACAGCTAAACGCCAACTGGATACATACGCTTCAGTCTCGAACAAACCGATCCTCTGGAGGAACAACATGACAAGCGGCAACTGAAACGCGATACCAAAACCCAGTGGTAACAAAAGGACAAAATTCACGTAGTAAGTCAATCTTGGCTCGATGGCGACATCCAGACTTCCATTAAACGCCAATAAAAAGGTCAGGACGTAATTGAGGACGACGAAGAAAGCTAGAACAACACCGGCTGAAAAAAGAGTGACACTGAGAGGGAGATAAACATAGACATATCGTCGCTCATGCGCGTGCAAGCCAGAGGCTACAAAACTCCAGAGGTGATAAAAAATCATTGGGGAAGCCAACACCGCCCCGACAATCAATCCTGCCTTCACCCAAATCATAAATGGCTCTTCCATTTTGAGTGAACTCAAGCCGGTCTTGTTTTGACGTAATTGCACTTTAGGCTTGAGAACACTTGGATCAGGAAGAGACTCGAGAAGCTTCGCCATCTCAACCGGCTTGATTGCTCCCTGATTGAAATTGACGAGATCGGGAGCTTGGTCTACTTGATCTTCGCTAGAGGCTTTTCCATTCTCAGATACTTTAGTCTCAGCTTCAGAAGCTTCTCTGGAATCGGAATCACTCGACGATTCACCTGCTGACTCTGTATCTGGGGAATTCGCTTCGGGTGATAAAGACGTTTTTGTGGATATACTGGACGGTACCAATGAATCCATCGTCAAAGTCTGGTATTCCTCAGGTACGTCATAAACAATCTCCCAGACTAACGCGTTGGTCGAGAGAAATTCTTTCAGCGGTGCATTGGCTGGATCTGCTGGATCATATCCAAGTCGAAATAGATCGCGATCTGCCATATAGTCGCGAATCGCAGTCTGAAGAGGCGTTTGAACAAAAAGTACAACTCGATCAGCAAACAAGAGTCCGATCACTAAACCCGCAGCCAACCAGAGTACAGCACGTACCAGACTTTGCCGAAGCTCATCGAGATGCTCTCTGAAAGTCATCGTCGAATTTTCGAACAGATCATCTTTAGGCTGGGCCAATCGGTCCACAGGGAAACCTCAACAACGTCGGAAAGAAATCAAGAGTCGCACGCGGTAATCAAAAACCGGTCCGAATTATAATATTACATTCTGAAAGGAAAGTTCGAAGGGCCCAAACACCCGCTTCTATGCATTCTGCTACCTCAGATGAGATAACCAATCATTTTTAAGCTCAGCGATCAAAAATAGAGCTTTTTACCATCATCCAGACACCGCAAGCTACCTAAAACTCATGGTCGCAAGCGTCCTTGAGCCAAACAGAGATCAGGTACATGCGGTTCAATTGTAATCCAGACGAATAATTTAGCAGTTCGCATGTACAACGATCATGTAAAATATCTTAGTCTCTTTCGCATTACCAACCGACATTGCACAGAAGCCAAATGGATACCTATCCACTGCGATTTACTCCCATTCTAAAACAAACGATCTGGGGCGGTCGACGACTCGCTACCCAATTGGGCAAAGTGCTCGGGGAGGAAGATAATTACGCGGAAAGCTGGGAGATTGTTGATCATGGTGAAGATCAAAGTGTTGTGGAGAACGGCCCACTCGCAGGCAAAACCTTGGAGGAGTTAGTTGCCGATAAGAATATCGGCGTGCTTGGCCACTCTACCTTATCAGAGTCTTTTCCACTGCTGCTTAAATACCTTGACTGTAATCGTGTCTTATCTGTGCAAGTCCATCCTGATGATGAATACGGGCGGAAGATGTCACCCCCTGACCTCGGCAAAACGGAAGCTTGGTACATTGTTGAAAGCCAAGAAGACAGTTTGGTTTATGCTGGATTGAAAACGGGTGTCACCCGAAGAGATCTGCAAGTAGCAGCTGAACAGGGTGAAACCGATTCCGTTCTACATGCCTTCCATCCTGAGGCTGGAGATGTACTCTACATTCCCGCCGGAACCGTCCATGCCCTTGGGGAGGGACTTCTAGTTGCTGAAATTCAACAATCAAGCAATACAACGTTCCGCTTGCACGACTGGAACCGAGTTAACGCTCAAGGTCAGTCGAGGCAATTGCATATCGCTGAAAGCTTAGAAGTAACTGATTTCACTAGGGGTCCTATTTCACCGCTACGTGCTCAGGATCATCAACCCCATTGGCAAGAGATCATTCGGTGTGACAAATTCGTACTCAACGTCTTGAATTCCGGATCAGACGTGATCGCTGGCGATGGCTACTTTCATATACTCACCGTCCCCAAAGGGTGCGCCAAACTGCAGACCCAGGGCGGTGAATACCCTCTGAACGCTGGAGAATCCATTTTACTTCCCGCCTCAATGACACAGGTGACAGTTATCACCTCTCCGGAGACGGTTGTACTCGAGATGCACCAGCCGATTTAAAAAGAGTGATTATCTGAGGTGTAACCGGAGACCTGGTCTTCAACCTCTTTTTCGTAGATAGATGCTCGAGGGTGATTCAATGAGATTCGCTAATACAGCGGATCGGCATCGTGATCCATCTTGGCACAGATGAGGTGAAACCGATAACCTTCCTGAAGATATCCTCATTGGTGAAGGCAAAAGCAGATGAATGGTTCCAGCTCAGTGTCGCTAGCATTAGCCGTCGCAATTCTTTCCTGCTTGATGAGTGGCTGCAGAAGCTTTCAGGGATTACCACCAGCTGGCCCATTGAACCAGCAGCAAGCCAATGCAGTCGTCCACGATCCATTCCCACAGAATGATATTGGCCCCTATGACGCGGCGTCGCGGCCCCCCAGTTATCAACAACCTCTCCCTGAAGCCGTACGAAACCGTCTTGTCCCTGACCAGATGCCTTGGCTTGGACGATAGGAGGTTTCACGCCTCACTGGAACTTCATCTCACCCCACCGTGGTGTAACGCTCCGTCGAAAACTCTCCGTGGATGAGAACATCCTGTGGCAGGTCAGCCAAAACCCGCAAGAAGAACGGGGGTGGATACTAGAATTGCAGACCGGTTTTTTGGTACTCTGACCGGTCTTTACTGGTATCTCTGAGTAAGTCATGGCCCGAAAGTCCGCATCCAAGCAATCACGAATTCGATCGCGCCGTGGTTCATCGTCCGATCAGCCACTGCGTCTCCAACGGCTGTTGGCATCCGCCGGGTTCGGGAGTCGACGTCAATGTGAAGATCTCATTGAGACGGGTCGCGTGGAGATCGACGGACACATCGTCACCCAACTTGGGACGTCGGTTGATCCTTCGAAGCAAAAGGTAAAAGTGGATGGCACTCTGCTGAAGAAGCAGAAACTCGTCTACTACGCGGTCAACAAGCCCGTCGGTTTCGTGACCACGAACCGTGATCCGCAAGGCCGTCCCAGAGTGATCGACCTCGTTCCGCCAAGTGAACGTGTCTTCCCAGTAGGTCGATTAGATCGATCCAGCGAAGGGCTACTTCTCCTCACCAATGATGGAGAGCTCTCACAAAAACTCACTCACCCAAAGTTCGGTGTTCGGAAAGTCTATCGTGTCACCGTAGCAGGCAAGGTAGACGTTGAGTCGATGAAAAAAATGCGACAAGGCATCTACATCGCAGAGGGATTTGTCAAAGTTGAGGGTGCAAAACTCCTCAAAACACGCAGTCGTGCTACCGAGATGGAGATTGTGCTTCGCGAAGGTAAAAACCGAGAAATACGACGCATCTTAGCGCGATTGGGCCACAAAGTTCAAACACTGCGAAGAATTGCAGTAGGCCCCTTAAAATTGGGAGATCTTCCTCACGGTGCTTACCGAGCTCTAACCTTTCAAGAGGTTGAGAAACTCTGGCGTGCAGTGGATCTCGCTGAAACGGAATCGAATCATTTGCCATCCAAGAAACCGCGCACCGCAAAAAAGAAAGCCGGAAAGAGAACTGCGACCAAGGGTCGGGTAAGTCAACCTGGAAGAAGTGGTTCGGTTAGAAAACGGAGTGTGAGTTCTACGTCGAATCAAAAGGGCACTCGATCAACGTTTCTTCCTGGAGTGAAAAAATCACAATCTCAGGGAACGGTGATTGGAGGAGATTTTGAAAGTGGGGCCAACACGGAATCAGCCAAACCCGCTCGCAAAAAACGAAGCGGTACCAAAAAACGAGGTGGAACCACTACTTCCACAAATCGGTCACGATCAAAGCAAAAATCTGGCAAGACCGCTGGTAGATCAGCTGGAAAAACAAAACGAGCTCCTCAGAAACGGCGTAAATCTTAATGTCTAAGCTTCATGCAGATTACTATGCAGATTCAATGGAACAGCTTGAATCTCCATTAGTTCGTAACGAAAAGATTGCTGAAGACACATTCCTACTTCGGGTATCCGCTCCAGCCATTGCCCAGAAGGTCGTTCCCGGCCAATTTGTAATGATTCGGATGTCCCACAGTGATGCGCCGTTGATCGGAAGAGCTCTCGCGGTCTATGACGTCATCGAAGATGAAACGGGAACGCCGAAATGGATCGATCTGGTTTACCTCTGCAAGGGATCTCTCACTTCAACGCTCGCTGTTTCACCTTTAGGAACCAGTGTCACGCTTTGGGGACCCTTGGGGAATGGTTTTTCAAATCGGGAATGCGATCACCTCATCATGGTTGCCGGTGGGATTGGACAAACCCCCATGCTATTGCTCGGAACAGAAGCGTTAGGGACCCAAAAGTTCGGACCATCGGACCGAGCCAACGGATGGAGTCAGCAGGTGACTCTGATCTACGGTGCAAGACGAAAGAGTCTTCTGGCGGGTATAGAGGATTTCAGGCAAGCTGGATTTAACACTGAACTCTGCACCGATGACGGTTCGGAGGGTCAAAAGAAACTTGTTCCTGAAGTGCTTCGAGAAAAGCTTTCCACCATTCCAAGCAATACAAAGGTGCGGGTGGTGACCTGCGGACCGGAAATTATGATGGAAAAAGTATCCGAGATCTGCGAAGAGGCTGGTATCGATTGCCAAGTATCTATGGAGACACCGATGGCATGTGGTATCGGTATTTGCTTTTCTTGTGTCGCACAAATTAAGCAGGACGGGCCCGAAGAGTGGGACTACAAACGTACCTGCGTCGAAGGCCCCATCTTCGATTCAGAGAAGATCTGCTGGTAAAGATGATGGGACCGTGAAAATGAATTTGCACGCGTTGGAGAGCGAGTTGGATCAAGCCTAACGGAAATAGGATCCGCTAGTGGTTGTGGGAGTTGAACTGTCAGTCGGATAGGTGAATCCTGTTCCGGTGCTCCCCGGCGAATATGCAGGGGTCTCACTTGATTGAGCATTATCTGCTGGTGGTAGGACTCTATCAGTCAAAGTACTGGAAAACCCACTCGACCGAGTCGCTGTCGAATAATCGGGCTGCGATATTGACGGCTTCTCCTGAGTCGCCCCCTGCGTAGGATCCACACCTTCCGGACTGAGATTTGCAATCGAAGGTGAATCGGTTGGCAAAGTAAATCCAGCCGACGTTGAATCCGCTGCTGTCGCATTATTCATCATTGAACCGCTAGGCGGTGCAAAGCCATGTGCCGAACCCGTGGTAGAAGATGGCATGCTTCCAGTAGCCAAAGAAGAAGGATCAGTACTGGCTCCCCAATCACTCACCGATTGACCACTCAAATCACTCTTGGGTGTGAAAGCGGTATCACCAAAAGTGCTGTTATCGACCGATGCTGACGATTGACTGATCTGCGAACTCTCCCCGGATGAAACACCACCTGTGAAACCGGTGAATCCATTCGCCTGTGCTGCAGCGAAATTAGCGGGCTGCGATCCGTATTGAGGAACTGGATTGCTTACGGCAACGGGTTCATTGCTAATTTGACCTTCATCGATTCCTAAATCAGGAATTGATGTACCACCAGCGACTGATGCAATACTTTTCGGCGTTGCATTACTGCTCGGTGGCGGAGGATAACTCACTTCTGGGCCCGCAGTAGCCATCACTTCCGGAGATGGATCGCTGTTCCAGCTGAACATGCTAAATCCAGGCATGCTCCTGCAGCCTGTAAGAACAGAAAAGCTGCCAATCAGCAGTAATGCGAAATGGAAGTTTAATCGAATAGCTTGTTTTTGCATCTTCCCAACCTTCGGTGAAGCTCCGTATCCGCCTGGTCTTGTTTCTAAACAATGAGTTCTCGTTTCGGGACTTCCTGTCACCAAAACCCACACCTTGCGGATAAAACTCCGCGCTGAACGCGACGTTAGTGAGACCGTGGGGGCAAAGTCAATGTCAGCTTGCAAAAAGAAATGCCAGCAATTCTTATGACTCCTCGAAAAGACATGTCACAAGTCAAGAAGAAAGGCCATGTGATCCGGTGATCTCATGGCCTAAGTATTCACTTGGAGAAGAGGAAAATCGACGCTACACCGAAACGGCCTCGAGGCTTGATCCCTGAGTAATCCCCGGAGCGGGTAGCTCGCTAAAACCTTGAAGGTAGGTGTCTATCGCGCGAGCCGCACCACGACCCTCATTGATAGCCCAAACCACGAGGCTTTGTCCTCGACGGCAATCACCGGCGGCAAAAACCCCGTCAATGCTGGTCGCAAACCGACCATGCTGTGCCTTGAAATTACTTCTCTCATCGACCTCAATGCCGAGCGATTCTGCCAAATAATGTTCTGGCCCCAAGAATCCCATGGAAAGCAAGATTAACTGTGCTGGCCATTCTTTTTCAGATCCAGCAACCTCATTCATTGACCATCCACCCTCATCGTTTTTGGTCCACTCCACCGTAACCGTTCGGATACCTTCTACGTTTCCTGCCTCGTCAACCATGAACCCTTTGCTTAAGACCTGAAACTCTCTCGGGTCCCGACCATATTTTGCCGAACTCTCTTCATGACCGTAATCCACACGGAAAATCCGAGGCCACTCTGGCCACGGGTTGTCTTGAGCACGCTCCTCTGGAGGCTTCGGTAGAAGCTCAAAATTAACCAGACTCCGGCAACCATGGCGTAAGCTTGTCGCAATACAGTCCGTTCCCGTGTCCCCACCGCCGATCACAATGACGTCTTTGCCTTCAGCACTGATAAACTGCTCGCTTATTGTGTCTCCGTGAACCATCTGCTTCGTGTTGGCTGTCAGGAAATCCATCGCGAAGTGAATACCTTTCGCATCCCGATTCTCAATAGGAAGATCTCTGGGCTTGGTGGCACCACACGCGAGAAGAATCGCATCATGTTCTTCTTGGAGCTGTTTCGGATCCACGTTTCCACCAACATTCGCGTTGGTGATGAACTCGACTCCTTCGGCCGTCATTTTATCAACACGACGCTGCACGGCCTCCTTCGAAAGCTTCATATTGGGAATACCGTACTGAAGCAGCCCTCCTACTCGATCTGCTCGTTCAAACACGGTAACGTGATGGCCAGCTTGATTGAGTTGGTCAGCTGCAGCGAGCCCGGAAGGTCCACTTCCCACGATAGCCACTTTTTTACCTGTTCGATGAGATGGGACCTTGGGCTGTATCCAACCCTCTGCCCATGCTCGGTCAACAATTGCATTTTCGATATTCTTGATTGTCACAGGCGGATTAGTGATTCCCAACACACAAGATCCCTCACAGGGTGCCGGACATGTTCGACCAGTAAACTCTGGAAAGTTATTGGTTTTGTGAAGTCTTTCAATCGCCTCTTTCCAGCGGTTGTTGTAGACCAAGTCATTCCACTCTGGAATGAGATTATCGATCGGGCATCCCGTGGCGGATTGACAGAAGGGAACACCACAATCCATGCATCGAGCACCTTGCTCGCGCAGATGTAATTCCTTGGGTTCTGTGTAGATTTCGTCATAGTCGTTAATGCGAACGACAGGCAGACGCCACTCTACTTTCTTACGTTCAAACTCTTTGAATCCGGTTGGCTTTCCCATGACACTTGTTCTGCTTTTGTAAGGATTTTAGTTGTTCGATCTTCAGACTGAGTTCTTGTGTCTGAATATGTTTGATGATTTAAACGGTGATGACCTAGGACTGCTCACTCGTTTGGGCAGCAACTGACATCTCCATCAAAACCCGCTTGTAATCAATTGGCATTACCTTCACACACTGAGACTTGAATGCTTCCCAATCCGCTAAAGCCTCTTTGGCAACTTGACTGCCGGTGTACTGAAAATGCTTTTGAATCATGTCTCGAACTTCATTCTCTTCTTCCACTGAATCGATTGACTCCAATTCAACCAGAGCAAGATTACAGTTCAGATTGAAATCACCTTGTTTATCCCAAACGTAAGCGATCCCTCCCGACATTCCAGCAGCGAAGTTGCGACCCGTAGGTCCAAGCACCACCACGCGTCCGCCGGTCATGTATTCACATCCATGGTCGCCTACACCCTCAACCACTGTCTTGGCACCGCTGTTTCTCACGCAGAACCGTTCAGCGGCACGTCCGCGGAAGTATGCTTCACCACCGGTAGCACCATAAAGACAAACGTTACCAATCAGAATGTTTTCCTCCGCAATGAAAGAACTCTCTTCGGGTGGGAGGATAGAAATCCGACCACCGCTGAGGCCCTTTCCAACATAGTCATTTGCATCTCCCTCCAAACGGATGGTGATCCCATGTGAAAGAAACGCTCCCAAACTTTGGCCAGCAGATCCCGAAAGATGAATCTGAATCGTATCCTCAGGCAAACCAGCTTGGCCGTAACGCTTCGCCACTTCATTACTGAGAATGGTTCCAACTGTACGATTGATATTGATGATCGGTGAATGGATCACAACCGGCGTACCCGATTCGAGTGCAGGCTTGGCCTGTTCGAGAAGTGTCGTCATATCAAGTGACTTCTCGAGTCCATGATCCTGAGACTGCGAGCAAATGACCCCAACATCTTCGTGAGGCTTATTGGCGGGCATGAGAACGGAGGTCAGATCAAGCCCATCGGATTTCCAATGAGAAATGGCTTTGTCGGTCTTCAATACTTCACATCGACCGACCATCTCATCAATGCTTCGGAAGCCGAGTTTTGCCATTAATTGGCGAGCCTCTTCAGCGACCATAAACAAATAGTTCACCACATGTTCCGGCTTACCGCTAAACTTCTTTCGGAGGTCAGGGTCTTGGGTTGCGATACCCACCGGACACGTATTGAGATGACATTTCCGCATCATGATGCACCCCATGGTGATCAAGGGTGCAGTGGAGAAACCAAATTCTTCAGCTCCCAACAAAGCAGCGATCACCACATCGCGACCTGTCTTGAGACCTCCGTCAGTTTGCAAAACAACTCGGCTCCGCAAGTCATTGAGAACAAGAACTTGATGAGTCTCCGCAATCCCTAACTCCCAAGGCAATCCGGCATGCTTGATGCTGGTTAGCGGTGAAGCACCTGTCCCGCCGGTATCCCCAGAAATCAGAATATGATCTGCATGGGCTTTGGCAACGCCCGATGCAATCACACCAACGCCGACTTCGCTCACAAGTTTCACACTGATCCGAGACTGCCGGTTTGCATTTTTGAGATCATGAATCAGTTGAGCCAGATCCTCGATCGAATAAATATCGTGATGCGGTGGCGGACTAATCAATCCCACACCGGGTGTGCTATACCGAATCCTTGCAATGTTGTTGTCTACTTTCTTACCGGGTAGCTCTCCACCTTCACCAGGCTTCTCTCCCTGAGAGACTTTGATCTGGATTTCGTCGGCATTGGTGAGGTACTCAATCGTCACTCCAAAGCGACCGGACGCCACCTGTTTGATCGCAGAACGCTTGGAGTCACCGTTTTCCATGGTTTGGAATCTGACGGGGTCTTCACCGCCTTCACCGGTATTACTTTTTCCTCCGAGTCGGTTCATGGCGATGGCGAGCGCCTCATGCGACTCGGCACTGATGCTCCCAAAACTCATCGCTCCCGTGCAGAATCGTCTTACAATCTCTTTAGCGGGTTCCACCTCGTCGATAGAAATTGGAGAAGCTTTTTCCTCGTCAAACTCAAGTAAGCCTCTCAACGTACAGCGATTCCGACTGTCTTGATTGATTGTGTCAGAAAATCGCCAGTATGCCGCTTCGTCATTACCTCGAGCTGCGAGCTGAAGGTTCGAAATGGATTGAGGTGACCAGGCATGCTTTTCACCCTCCGCACGCCAATGGTACTCGCCCAAGTTAGGTAGTTGCGGGAGTCGTTTATCTTCGTTCGTTGGATACCCTAATCGATGGCGTCGCAATGCCTCTTCGGCAACGATATCGAACGACACCCCTTGAATTCGGCTTGCGGTTCCCACAAAACACTTATCAATAATCTCATCACGCAGACCAAGTGCTTCAAAAATCTGTGCACCCTTATAACTTTGCAGCGTGCTAATTCCCATCTTGGCCATGACCTTGAGCATGCCTTTTGCAACACCCTTGCGGTAAGCGGCAACGATCTTCTCATCGTTCATGCCCTCATCCATCAATCCATCACGACTGGCCTGCCAAAGCGATTCGAAAGCAAGATATGGGTTGATCCCATCCGCTCCATAGCCAATCAGGAGACAGTGATGATGAACCTCGCGAGCCTCGCCAGTTTCAACAAGCAAACCGATTCGCGTCCTCTTGGTCTGCTTGACAAGATGATGATGTACAGCACCAACTGCCAGAAGAGCACTCACAGGAATCCTATCTTGGCTAACTGCTCTATCGGATAGAACAATCAGCTGAATACCCTGATCAGCAGCGGCTTCGGCCTCGCTAGAGATCCGATCAAGCGTTGTGACCAGACCTTCCTTTCCTTCGGATCGATCATAGGTGATATCAATGGTCTTGCTCGTCCAACCTTGATGGTCAATCTTCTTCAGAGATGCCATCTCTTCGTTGGTGAGAATCGGGTGCTCGATCAGAAGCCGATGACAGTGTTCTGGAGCTGCATCAAGCAGGTTCGCCTCTGGACCGATATAGCATTCCAATGACATGATGACTTCCTCGCGAATCGAATCGATTGCAGGATTGGTCACCTGAGCAAATAGCTGCTTGAAATAATCATAGATCATGCGAGGCTTGTCACTGAGACAGGCGATCGCGCTATCGTTACCCATCGACCCGACCGGATCTCGCAACTGCTCAACCAATGGCCGGAGCATGAAATTCATGGTCTCACTCGTAAAGCCAAAGGCTTGCATCCGAGCCAAGAGAGTCTCGCTGTCAAAGCCGTGCGCGTCTTCCACAGCGGTTAAGTCAGCGAGGCGAATGCGCTGCTGACGCAACCAATCACCGTAAGGCATTTTTTTAGCAAAATCGTCTTTCAATTCTTCATCAGGGATAAGTCTTCCCTCTTCAAAATCAACCAAGAACATTTTGCCCGGCTGTAACCGACCTTTTTCTTTGACGATAGAAGGGTCAACGGGTAATACACCGACTTCACTCGCCATAATCACGCGATCGTCATGCGTGATATAGTATCGGCTTGGACGCAGACCATTTCGATCTAGCGTGGCACCGATGTAATGTCCATCGGTGAAAGCAACGGATGCGGGTCCATCCCAAGGTTCCATCAAGCAAGAGAAATACTCGTAGAAAGCTCTCTTATCCTCTGACATCGTGTCGTGCTTCTGCCAGGCCTCGGGAACCATCATCATGATTGCTTCCTGAAGGGTACGACCGTTCATGAGAAGGAACTCGAGCACATTGTCAAACGTACCGGAATCACTGCATTCCGGCTCAACGACCGGGAACAGCTTCGAGAGATCATCCCCGAACAGATCACTGGCAGCCGAACCTTCTCTGGCTCTCATCCAGTTCTTATTCCCACGCAGGGTATTGATCTCACCGTTGTGACTCATAAACCGTAGAGGCTGGGCTCGGTCCCAACTTGGAAATGTATTGGTGGAGAAACGACTATGAACCATTGCGAGATGTGTCTCAAAATCTTCATCCCTCAAATCAGCGTAATAGGGCAAGAGTTGCTCTGGTGTGAGCATGCCCTTGTAAATGATCACCTTCGTGCTGAGTGAGCAAATGTAGAACATCATAGCTTCACGTAGCGTCTTGCTGCCACGAAGCTGATGGCTAGCTTGTTTGTGAATCATGTAGAGCTTGCGATCAAAAGCATCACCCTGAAGCTCTTCAGATGCTGCAACAAAAAGCTGCTCGATGACTGGCTCACTTTTCCTAGCCGTAGGCCCCACATCGGCCAAATCTGTCATCTGTGGAACTTTCCTCCAACCAATTAATCTCTGACCCGCCTCGGAGATTAATCGCTCGATCGTTCCCTTGCACTCGAGTCGCTCCGCTTCATCCTGCGGCAGAAATACCAATCCCGCGGCAAAACGCCCTGGTTCTGGCAAATCGGCGCCGAGATCTTGCTTCGCTACCTTTCGAAGAAATTTATGCGGCAATCCGCACATCATTCCTGATCCATCACCCGTGTTCGGTTCGCACCCACAAGCACCTCGGTGATCCATGTTGATCAAAATCGTGTCTGCATCGAGTACGTTCTGATGCGACGGCTCACCTTTGATGTGAGCGATGAAACCAACCCCGCAAGCAGCTTTCTCCAATTCAGGGTCGTAGAGACCTTGAGCTGGTGGTAGGTGGAACTGATCTTTTTCGATTGTCTCTTTCGTCCGATCCGACACTTGATGCCTCTAAATCTTTTTGTATTTCGTAAATCTCATTTGGAGCGATGATCGATTCCTCTAGAGCCCAAAACTCGATGGGATGGAATCGACTGAGTGCCCCATCACGCGACAATCGATGTAGCCAGTTGGGAATCGATTGTTTGGCCATCGGTGGCTACCTTGCCACCATTTCCTCTCTGGCGTTTTTCTGAATCAATGGGTCGCCCCAGAAGTAGCGAACCAAATTCGCTGGCTGCTCGACTCAGTTTCCCCGATCTGCGGAAAATGATTCCCAAAGGTCGAGTGATCCGGAGCTCACGGCAGGCTACAACCCGTAAGGAACCATTGGCAGTCTCCCGTCTCACCGCAGCTTCCGGAACAATACCAATCCCACGATTAGCCTGAATCGCTCGAATCATTGAGTCCGCATTGTCGAACTCCATTTCCACATGAACGGTGATTCCAGCACGAGATAGATACTGATCGATCTCCTGCCTCAATTTCAAATCTCGGTCGAAACCGATCATGTCCAAGGCCTGGAGTTGCCGCAGTGAAACCTCGTTCTGTTTGGCCAGTGGATGCTCTGATGAGCAGACCAGCCGCATCGGCTCCTGTTGCCAAGGGATGCATTGCAAATGCTTCGTGCTCTTGGGGTAACTCACCAAACCGAGATCAACAGATCCCTCTCTGACGAGATTAATCACCCGATCACTCGCTCCGAAGTCAGTCTTTACGTCGACTTCTGGGTGTATCTTTGCAAAAGCTTCAGATGCCTCAGGCATGTAGCTCAAGCCCACTGATACGATCGTTCCGACCTTCAGCTGACCTCTTAACCGCTCACCGGTGCTCCGAACATCTCTTTGAAGAAGCTCATAATCACGCAGAATACCACGCAGCCCTGATAGATAGAGCTGCCCGGCTGAGGTCAGTACTAGTGGCCTTTTCGATCGGTCGATTAATTGGACTCCAACCGATTCCTCTAGGTGCTGAATCGCCTGACTCGCCGCGCTCTGCGTCAACTGGTGAACCGCCGCAGCTTGCGAAAAGCTCCGCCGTTCAGCAATGGTTCGAAAGAGTTCAAGAGTCCTGAAATTCAAACGACAACCTATTAGAAAAATTAATACTAGAGTCCCGCTCCAAAAAGGAAGCTTATAGAAGCTAAAAGTTGCATCGGCATTCGTCAAGGCTCGACATGAAATATCGACCTGAATTAATTGACGAAGCAAACGAAGCGTCCCTGTGATTCGGGAGGATTCACAGCCGAAAAACACAGATAATGGCCAATATTTACCACGCTCAGGGAGCTTACCTAGGCGGAAAAGGTAAGTCCGAGGTGTGACAATTTGACTAACTTCGAAATCCAGTGCTGGGAAGTAACACGAGACCCGAGGCTCAGGAGACCGTTCTCTGAGGAGACGGGATGAATAAGATGATGGGTTCGGGATTTACAGCCGAAGTCGTGTACCTGAGGACATCGCATTTGATGCCAATTCCACGACTACCTCATTCTCGGAGGTGGAGCGAGCACTCACCGCCAAGGGACCCATCAGTCGGACGAGGGCTAGGAAGCGTCTCTTTTGGAGAGCTCCTTTACTGCTTCGACAAGTGCAATGGCGTGCTCGACAGGTGTTTCCTTATGAATCCCGTGGCCGAGATTAAAGATGTGACCATCAAGCCCACTGACTGAGTCGAGTAATTCACCGACTTCTAGCCGAATCACCTCGGGTTCTGCCAGGAGAACAGCGGGATCAAGGTTGCCCTGGACAGAGCACTCATGACCAATCCGCTTCCAAGCCACATCGAGTGGTATACGCCAATCCACACCGACAACCGTTCTTCGATCCATTTTTAATAAGGGAAGAAGTTCAGGATTACCGGTCGCAAAATTAATGACAGGAACCCCGGGCGTGATTCCCGAGATAATCTGTTTCATCCACGGCATTCCATTGCGGCAGTACTCCTTCGATGACAAACAACATGCCCAGATATCAAATAA